>NZ_FOYT01000004.1 GCF_900112175.1 Halogeometricum rufum
GTTTCGCCTTCGTCAGCTTCCTCGTCGGTTTCGCCTTCGTCAGCTTCCTCGTCGGTTTCGCCTTCGTCAGCTTCCTCGTCGGTTTCGCCTTCGTCGTCTTCGACGGTTTCGACCTCTTCGTCCACGTCCTCGTCGGCCTCCTCGCTCGCCGTGTCGTCCGACTTCAGTCGCGCCTGTTCGACCCACTCGGCCGCCTGTTCGTCGTTCGCGCCCGTCTCCTCGACGAGCGTCTCGGGGTCCGCGCCAGCGAGGTCCTCGACCGACGCGTAGCCCGCGCTCCGGAGCCGTTTCGCGTACGTCGAACCCAATCCGGGTAGTTGCATCAGTGGGTCGTCGAACCCGTCGTCGTCGGCCGTCTGCCCTCCCTCCGTGAGGTCGCGCGCCCGTTCGGTCGGGAGGACGAACCGCACCTCGTCCGCGGAGACGAACCCGAACACCCGGTTCTTCTTCAGGTCCTCGGTCAGGAGGACGCCGCTCTCTATCGCTTTGAAGTTCGTACAGCCGATGGTCGTGCCGTCCCGACAGACGACGGTCAGCCGCGACTCGGAGTCGTCGTCGCTCATGGGCGACTGTTCGTGCGGCGACGGCCTGTCTCTTTGGGCTAGGACTCGGCGTCGTCCACGTACAACGCGTACCGGTACAGTTCGCCGTCGTACCAGAGCAATCGCCCGTTCGCGAACTCGTCGACCCCGCCCAGACCGAGTCTGTCGAGGAGCGCGTCGTACGACTTCGAGAGCGGCGTCGTCTCCTCGTAGCCGCCCCGCCCGACGGCCGTTTCGAGCGTCTCCCGAACCCCGGACGAGAGGTCGGCCGAGTCGAGTTCGGCGTCGATTCGCGACCCGAACACCACCTCGCGGAACGCCGCGCGCGAGTCGGCGACGGCGACGGCCACGAGAGTGTACGCCGTCTCGACTATCTCGGTTCGGGTCGTCCGAATCCGGTACAGCCACGGCCCGTCCGTTTTCATCGTGACGACCCGCCCGTCGAACTCGCCCGCGGCGAGAGCGCTCTCGCGTTCGGCGGGGCGGCGGAGGACGTACGCGTCGCCGCGCAGGAGTTCGGCGCTCCCGCCCTCGCCTCCCGTCTGCGCGTTGCTGTGGAGTATCTTCACCACGCGTGCCGCCGGCCGTTCGAGCGAGTCGACGGGAATCGCGTCGTCGGACGCCGCCTCCCTGTCGATTGGCTCTGCTCGTACGAGCGTCCGTTCCATCCGTTCCCGGCCGGTGACGACGGACTCCGTCTGGTAGTACGTTCCCCCGTGTTCGACGTACAGGTCCGCGGAGACCGGTCGATAGCCGTGCGTGGTGTGTCGACCCTCCGGCAGGACGGCGTCGAGTGCGGTGCGGGCCGGGTCCCCGAACAGTTCGTCGTCGCTCGGTTCGTACAGCGCGTGTTCGACGGGCGACGCCGAGATTCGCTCGACGTCGAGACCGTACGTCCGAGACTCGTCGTCGCCGTCCCCGAAGACGGCGGACGTACATCCGGCGACCGATGCGAGCGTCGTCGCGGCGGCGGCACGGAGGACGCGGCGGCGGTGGAGGGCCATAGCGACCGGTCGGTACGCCGACGTTTCAACCTGTCTGTCGCGTCCTCGCTCCCGGTATTCCGACTGATTAGGTCTACCTAAAACCGAAACCGCTTTATCGATTTAGGCGAGCCGAAAAATATGGCACGAGACTCGAAGTTCGGACAGTCGCGGCGGCGGTTCCTCCGGGCCGGCGCGGGCATCGTCGGCCTCGGTGCGTTCGCCGGTTGTACGGGCCAGAGCGACGGCGCATCGACCGAGACAGAGTCCGGCGACCGGTCGGCGACGGCGTCGGAGACGACGGCCGACCCGACGGCGACGGAGTCGGAGACGGCGACGGCGTCCGCCGAACCGTACGAGGTGTCGATGGAACCGGTGGGGACGGTGACGTTCGACGAGGTGCCGGAGACGTGGGTCCCGTACACGGGCGACTACGCCGACATGGGCGTCGCACTCGGGCAGGCGGAGGGTCTGTCGGCGATCGGCGTCCGCGCCCGGTTCGGCGCGCACCTGTACGACGAACTCGACGGCGTCTCCGTCGCCACGGACGAACTCACGCAACTGTGGCAGGACGGCACGGGCAAGGAGGTGTTCTACGAACTCGACGCGGACGTCCACCTCGTCGACCCTAACTTCATGGTCAACCGACTCCAGTGGAGTCGGGCCGACGTGGAGGAGATAACGTCGAACGTCGCACCGTTCGTCGGCAACACGGTGTTCACGCGGGTGTACGACTGGCACGACTACTCGTACTACTCGCTGTACGAGGCGTTCGAGAAGGTCGCGCAGGTGTTCCAGCAACGGGAGCGCTACGAGGCGTTCCGCGCGTACCACGACGACGTCCTCGCGGACCTGCAGTCTCGCCTCCCCGCCGAGACGCCGGCCGTCGCCGTCCTCTATCCGGCGGGCGTCCCGCCAGAGTCGTTCTACCCGTACCTCGTCGGCGACGGGACGCAGTCGAAGCACTGGCGGGACCTGAACGTCGGCGACGCACTGGCGAAGCACGACGTCACGGACGCGCAGGCGGGCGGCGGCACCATCGACTACGAGACGCTCCTCGAAATCGACCCCGACGCGCTGGCTATCCGGTTACAGGGCGAAATCACCCCGACGTACTTCGACGAGAAGATACGCTCGCACCTGGAGAGTCACGACGTCGCCAGCCAACTCACCGCGGTCCAGAACGACCGGGTCGTCTACGGCGGCCTGACGTACCAGGGGCCCATCATCCATCTGTTCCAACTCGAACGGGCGGCGCAAGGGCTCTACCCGGATGCGTTCGGCGGCGAGGAACTGTTCGACCGCGGGCGAGTCAGCGACATCGTGACCGGCGACTTCTGACCCGTTTCCGTTCGACCCCACCCCGAGGTGGCCTCCCTCGACACGGGACCGCTGAACCGCTACGACCGCCTGACCGGCGAGAACACGCGCGCTCTCGGCGACGACCCGTCCGACGAGATACGAGAACGGAGAATCGAGCCCGAGTTGGAGGTGTTCAACAACGGCCACCTGAACGAGGTGTACGGTCTCCTCGAACGCCGCGACCTCGCCGACCCCGCATACGCCACTCTCATCTTCGGTCCGGGGACACTGACGCACCCTCGTCACAGAACTTTTTGAATACGATGGGCGACGTACCATACGGGACGACGTTCGACACGCTCGGGTTCGGTCGGCACCGACTCCCGTTGGAATCATGTCGATAGATACGTCGGTTCTGGCCTCGAAGACGACGTCTACTACCGATGCGGCGAGTTGGCCGCGTCGAACGCGCCGTTGGTCGAACGAGTCGCCCGACTCGCCGAGACGTGGGGGAGACCGGTCGCGAGCACGTCTCAGGCGCGAGATGTCCTCGGTTCGAGCTGATTCGCTCTCGTGCGGGGTACTCCTCGGGAACGGTGTCGACGCGGAGCGAGGCGTCGGCTCTCCGGGGACTCGACTGTCCAATAATTATGTCCGGAACGCCTCGAACGCGGGTCGGTTCGAGGCGGGCGTCGCTCCCCGCGATGGCACCTCACCCGACGAACTGGAGGACGAGGAGAATCGTCCCGACGGACGCCACCGTCGTCGCGAACACGTTGACCGAGGCGAGGTTCGCGTCGCCGCCGAGTTCGGTCGCGTAGATGAACGTGGAGACGGCCGTCGGCATCGCCAGCATCAGGACGCCCGCGCGTGTCGTCGAGAGATCCGCCGAGAGCAGGGAGAACGCGACGAGTGCCGCGGCGGGCATCACCAGCATCTTGAGGAGGACGACGGTGCCGACGGTGGAGAGGTCGGCCGACTCTCGGTCTATCGACAGCGACGCGCCGACGGCGAGGAGGGCGACGGGGAGGGCGAGGTCACCGACTGCGACGAGGGCCGACGAGACTGCGCCGGGGACGGCGACGTCGAGAGCGGCGGCGAGGAGTCCGGCGACGAGTGCCGCGACGACGGGGTTCGTGAGGAAGCCCCGGAGTTCGCGCGTGAGGTTCGCCTCCGAATCGTTGACGAACGCGAGAACCGCGACGCTCAACGGCACCTGCGTCAGGGCGCCGACGCCGAGGACGAGACTCGCTTTGGCGGCGACCACGTCGCCGAACGCCACCGCCGCGATGGGCAGTCCGAGGAAGCCGAGGTTGCAGTGGTACGACTGTACGACGGCGACGCTCCGAACTCCGGGCGTCGACTCCCGTCGATGGACGACCCACGCCAGGCCGGCCATCGAGAGCAGGACGGCCCAGAACCCGACGACGAGGCGGGGTTCCAGCACCTCCCGAAGCGGTTGGGAGGCCGTCGAGGTGAACACCAGAGCGGGGAGGGCGACGTAGAAGGCGAATCGAGTGAGATAGGTCGCGCGGGCGTCGTTCAACACCCCGACGTATCGGCCGGCGAACCCGACGCACAGCACTCCGAGCAGATAGACGAGATTGGAGACGACGCCCATACGGCCACGTCGGCGTTCCCCCCATTTGAGGGTACGTTCCGCGGCAACAGACGGCCGGTTACGGCGGGTGTCGCTCCCCCACCGCGCACCGCTCCGGACCCGACAGAACCGCAAAGGCGGTTTTGCTATCTTTGTTTCTTTGCTATCTTTGCTCTCTTTTCCATACTTCCCATCTCGGAACGGGGCTGTCGCGCCACCCCTCCGCGGATACGCCCCGAACAGGCCCGTGAGGGCTCAGTACGCCTCTCGCAGGACCTCGACGACGTCCGCCACCGTCGGGTCGAGTCCCGGCGGAGCGTTGGCGACGAACGAGTCCGAGACGACGGCCTCCGCCACCGCCTCGAACTCGTCGGGTTCGGGGCCGTCCACGTCGCGGAGGCGGGTGGGCAACGAGAGTGCGTCGCGGACGGCCGCGACGCGTTCGACGACGGCGGCCGCGGGGTCGGAGGCATCGCCGACGCCGAGTGCGTCCGCGAGTCGGTCGCGTCGGCCGTCCACCTCGTCGAACACGTACCGCAGGACGTGCGGGGCGACGACGCCGTGTGCGGCCCCTTGCTGCACGTCGTACGTGCGCGTCAGTCCGTGGCCGAAGGCGTGGAGTATCGAGAGCATCGTCCCGTCGGGTCGCGAGACGCCGTACTGGACGAGCATCGTCCCCTCGACGACGGGGTCGAGGACGACGTCGTCCACCTGTTCGGTGCCGAGTCGCCGGAGACCGGACGCCAGGAGTTCCAGACCGCGGGCGGCCGTCGCGTCGGTCACCGGCGTCCTGTTCCGCGCGTACAGCGCCTCGATTCCCTTGTCGAACCCGTTCATCGCCGACGCCGCGAGGACGCGGTTCGGCGTCGTCGCGAACAGGCGGGAGTCGTAGACGACCGCCGCGGGCATCAGGCGCGGGTCCGAGACGCCGCCGTTCGCGGGGTCCGCGACGAGGCCGGACGCCGGCGACGCCGTCACGCCCGCGCCGTTCGAAATCTCCGCGCCGGCCAGCGTCGTCGGTACGGCGACGACGGGGAGAAGCGGCTCCGAGGGGGGCGAAATCGTGCCCGTCTCGGCGAGTTCTCGGCCCACCGTCTCGGGGTCCCTGTCGTCGGCCGAGAGGAGGCTGACGACCTTCGCCACGTCGAGACTGCTGCCGCCGCCGAGACTGACAAGCACGTCCGCGTCGTTGCGGCGCGCGGCCGCGAGGCCGTCGTACGCCGTGGCGAGACGTTTCTCGGGCGTCGTCTCCGCGAAGACGCCCACCAGCCTGTCACCCAGTCCCGACTCGACCGGGTCGACCACCGCGGGCGTCCGACCGACGGTCGACCCGCAGACGACGAGTGCGCGTTCGAAGCCGTGTTCGGCCAGTTCCGCGCCGAGGTCGGCCGCCGCACCGCTTCCTGACCTGAGCACCGGCGCGTCGAACTCGAACCGGAACCGGTCGTCGCTCATCTCGCCCGCCCTCCGTCGTCGGCGCGTCGATTGGTTCGCATGGTTTCTCTCGGACCTCCGGACGGGTATGGTTTTTCGGACGCGGAGGTCGCCTGGTAACACAGGGTAACCGCACGTGCGGCGACGCGCCGCCTCGACGGCAGAACGTATTTTATCGACCGCGCAGAACCCACTCAGCATGCCAGACGCGTACATCGTCGGCGCGGGTCAGACCGAGTTCGGGACGTTTCCGTCCGAGAGTTACCGGACGCTGTTCGCGGAGGCGTTCGAGGCGGCGGTAGAGAGCGTCGACGGGCCGATTGACGCCGGCGACGTCGACGAGGCAGTCGTCGGAACGCTGGGCGTCGGCGGCCGACAACTCGGGCTGTCGGCCCCGGCGGTGACGGAGCACGTCGGCCTGCACAACGTCCCCAGCACGCGCGTCGAGAACGCCTGCGCGGCGGGCGGGTTCGCCGTCAGGCAGGCCGTCCAGGCCATCGAGAGCGGGATAGCCGACGTCGTCCTCGCGGGCGGCGTCGAGGTGATGTCCGACATGAGCGGCGACGCGACGAAGTACTGGCTCGGCGTCAGCGGCGAGACGGAGTGGGAGCGACTCACCGGGACGACGTTCTCGGGCGTCTACGCCCAGATGGCCAGCGCCTACCTCGACCGGTACGACGCGACGACGGAGGACCTCTCGCGCGTGGCGGTGAAGAACCACGCGAACGGCGCGAAGAACCCGAAGGCGCACCTCGACTTCGCCTGTTCGCTGGCGGACGCGACGGACGCGCCGACGGTGGCGGACCCGCTGAACCTCTATCACTGCTGTCCGACCTCCGACGGGGCCGCCGCCGTCCTCCTCGCGAGCGGAGACGTGGTCGGGGAGTACACGGACGAACGGGTTCGCGTCGCGGGCGTCGGCGCCGCCAGCGACCGGGTCGGACTCGCCGACCGCGACTCGTACACGGCCATCTCCGCCTCGAAAGAGGCCGGTACGCGGGCCTACGAGATGGCCGGCGTCGGACCGGCGGACCTCGACTTCGCCGAGGTGCACGACTGCTTCGCCATCGCCGAACTCGTCGCCTACGAGGACCTCGGCTTCTGCGACCCCGGCGAGGGGGCGACGCTCCTCCGCGAGGGCGTCACCGACCCCGGCGGTGACCTGCCGGTGAACACCTCGGGCGGCCTGAAGTCGAAGGGGCACCCCATCGGCGCGACGGGCACCGGCCAACTGGTCGAGGCGTTCGACCAACTGACGGGGAACGCGGGCGAACGGCAACTGGACGACCCGACGTACGGACTCGCCCACAACGTCGGCGGAAGCGGCGGTGCCACCGTCGTCCACGTCCTCGAACGGGAGGCGGCGCGATGACGCTCCGACTCGCGGGCGTCGGCGCGTACGCGCCGCGGAACTACGTCACCGCGGAGACGATACGCGAGGCGTGGGGGCGGTTCGACGGTGCGGGCATCCGGCAGAAGTCCGTGACGGGTGCGGACGAAGACACGCTGACGATGGCCTACGAGGCCGCCCGACGTGCGCTCTCGGCGGCCGGGACGGACCCGGGTGCGGTCACGTCGCTCGTCTTCGGCACGACCACGCCGCCGACCGAGGTGGAGTCGGCGACGGCCAGACTGGTCTCGTTCCTCGGTCTCGCGGCGGACGCGACGACGACGCAACTCGCCGGGAGCGCGAACGTCGGCGTCGAAGCGGTCACGCTCGGACTCGACGCCGGTGACGGCGAGACGGTGCTCGTCGTCGCCAGCGACGCTCCTCGCGGTGCCCCCGACGGCGACGTCGAACACGGGGCGGGCGCGGGCGCGGCGGCAGTCGTCCTCACCGCCGACGGCGCGGGCGCGGTCACGGACCGGGCGACGCACACCGCGACGTACCCGGGAACGCGGTTCAGACCGGCCGGCGAGAGCGAGACGCGGGCGCTCGGCGTCACCCAGTACGACCGGCGGGCGTACCGCGAGACGGTCGGCGGAAGCGTCGCCGGACTCGACGCGGACCCGGACCCGGACGCCGCGGCCCTCGGCGGTCCGGACGGGGACCTGCCGTACCGCGCGGCGGACGAGGTTGGCCTCGAACCCGAGACGATTCGGGCGGGGGCGACCGTCCACGAACTCGGCGACGCGGGCGCGGCGACGCCGCTTCTCGGACTGGCGAACGCGCTCGACGGCGGCGCGTCGCGCGTCCTCGTCGTCGGCTACGGCGCGGGAAGCGAGTCGACGGCCGTCCTCGTCGACGGCGACGTTCCGACCGCGTCGGCGACCGAGGGGACCGTCGAACGCTCCTACGCCGAGTACCTCCGCCTCCGCGGCGTCGTGACTCCGGGCGAACCCGAGGGCGGCGGCGCGTACGTCAGCGTCCCGAGTTGGCGGCGGACGCTCCCCCAGCGACACCGTCTCGTCGCCGGCCGATGCCGGAACTGCGGGTCGCTCTCGTTCCCGCCGTCGGGCGCGTGTTCGTCCTGCGGCACGCGCGATAGCTACGCCGAGGTCACCCTCCCCGGCACCGGCACCGTCGAGGCGGCGACGGTCATCGGACAGGGCGGGGCACCGCCGGAGTTCGTCGAGCAACAGGCTCGCGACGGGGCGTACGTCAGCGCCGTCGTCGCCCTCGACGGGCCGGACGGCGGCACGGTCAGCGCGCCGATGCAGGTGGTCGAGACGGACGGGAAACCGGGCGTCGGCGACGAACTGACCGCGACCGTCCGACGCGTCTACACGCAGGAGGGCGTCACGCGGTACGGAGTCAAGATGCTCCCCGTCGACGCCGAACGGTAGTCGCGGGTCCGGACGATACCACTCGCCCGTCGTTCATCGACCCGACGCTGGGCCACGAGAACAGTCTACGTTCGTCCGCCACTCGACCGGTGGTGAACCTGCCACTGAGCTTCACAGCTATAGTATCGTAATGACCGACGCGCGCGACGGTGGCCGCGCTGATACCCGCCTGCCGTTCGTCGGTCGTTCGAGGCGAGGAGATAGTGGTTCCGGCCGACTTCGGCGCTCGCCGCGCTGCTACCAGTACGTTTCGGCAATCTCGGCGGCGTGGTCGAGCGTCTCGTAGGAGTCCGGACGCTCCTCAGCCTCGTATATCAGCCAGTCGAAGCCGTGGTCGCGGACCGTCGAAACGGTCTCCTCGACGTCGATGTCTCCCTCGCCGACTTCGGCGGGTTCGCCCGTCTCGGCGTGGTAATCCTTCAGGTGGACCAGACGTATCCGGTCGGCGTGGTCGTCGAGGTACGAGAGCGGGTCGTAGCCGGCGGCGCCGACCCACCCGAGGTCCAGTTCGAAGGAGACGTCTTCCGTCGCCTCCATCAGGCGCGTCAGAGCCGGTTCGCCGTCGAGGTCCGTGAACTCCTGGTCGTGGTTGTGGTAGTGCAGAGAGAGGTCGTACTCCGCGAGGTCCTCGGCGACGGCGTTCAGGCGCGCGCCCGCCGCTTCGACGGACGCTCGGTCCTCGAACTCCTCGGGCTCGAACCACGGCACGACGACGTTCTCACAGCCGAGTGCGCCGTACGTCTCCGCGACGGCTTCGGCGTTCGCCTCCAGTTCCTCGATGCCGACGTGCGCCCCCGCGAGTTCGAGCCCCGTCCGTTCGAGGGCGTCACCGACGTCCTCGGGGTCTGCATCACCGAGTCCGGCGAGTTCGACGCCGTCGAACCCCGTCTCGCCGACCCGTTCGACGACGGTCGGGAGTGGGTCGTCTATCGCGTGAACGCTGTACAGTTGGAACGCGAACGATGTCATAGTCGACGTTCGACGGTTCGGCTGATAAGTGTCGGTGAACGACCAAGGGTTGCCGACTCTCGGGCGGGAGGCTCCGAACGGGAACCGGAGGTCAGACGGCGTCCAGCGACTCCAGCACCTCGTAGCAGGCGTTGACGTGATGGTAGCCGCTCTTGACCTTCGGGGTCTCGTCGATGCTCGGGTGAATCGCTCCGTCGGGCGTGAGCCGTTCGTAGCGGATGCCGAGCGAGCGGTTCGTCGCGTACTCGTGCAGGTAGTCGTGGATTCGGTCGTACCAGCTCCAGTAGCGGTCGTCGCCCGTCGTCGCGCCCAGTCGCGCCGCCGCGCCCAGTCCCTCCTCCAGCGCCCACGTGTACTTCGCGTCCACGATGGGTTCGCCCTCCCGGTCGATGGTGTAGTAGAAGCCGCCGCGTTCGTCGTCCCAGCCGTCGGTGACGGAGGCGTCGAAGAAGCGCTCGGCCCTGTCGAGGTACCAGCCGGCGTCGTCGTGGTGGTGCAGGCGGACGAGCAGTTTCGCCCACTCCAGCATGTGACCCGGTTGGTAGCCCCACGGGCGGAACAGGTCGGCCTTCTCGTCGCGGTTGTACTCCCAGTCAACCTCCCAGTCGGACGTGAAGTGTTCGCAGAGCAGTCCGTCAGCTTCGTCCGGTTTGTCCCGCGCGATGGTCTCTGCGACCGTCGCCGCCCGCGAGCGGTATCGTTCCTCGCCGGTGGCCTCGTAGGCGGCAAGCAACGCCTCGGTGGCGTGCATGTTCGCGTTCTGTCCCCGGTAGTCCGGTTCGGCGGGTTCCCAGTCGGCCGTCCGGTTGCTGGCGAACGCCCCGTGTTCGGCCTCCCAGAACCGCTCGTCGAGGATGTCGAACGTCTCTCCGATGCGGTCCGCCACGTCGCCGATGCCGGCGCGCGTGGCCGTTGCGTACGCGAGGAGGACGAACGCGTGGCCGTACGTCGACCGCGTCTCGTCGGTCGGTTCTCGCCCCTCGAACAGCCACGCGTAGCCGTCCCGTTCCTCGTCGTAGGCGACGTTTCGGAGGTACGAGAGGCCGTGTTCGGCGGCCGGTTCGCACCACACCGGGCCGTCGAGGAGTTCGCCGACGCTGAATGCGAAGACGAAGCGCGCGGTGGGGACGAGGTGCTTCGTCCGCGAGTCGTAGATGGCGCCGTCGCGGTCGCTCACCTGTGCGACGTAGCCGCCGAAGTGGGTGTCCACCGATCGCTCTCGGTGAAACTGGAGGGCGTCGATGGCGTCTCGACGGAGCCACTCGGGCGACCGGAACGGGGTCTGGTCGTTCATAGCCGTCCATCTTCGCCGCCGTGGAAAAAGCCACCGACGCCTCGCGGTTCGGTCGGTGACCGTCACCGACGCTCCCACTACACTTTTGCTCGTTCCGCTGAACTGCCGTACCATGACAGTAGACGAGTTCCTGCGAGGTGTCACCGCGCGCGACTGGGAGCGGCTGGAGTCGGGAACGCTCCGTCTGGCGATGGTCGGCCTCGGCTGGTGGACGCGCGAGCAGGCGATACCCGCCGTCGCGGATTCGAAGTTCTGCGAGACCACCGTCCTCGTCAGCAGTAGCCACGAGAAGGGCGACGAGGTGGCCGAGGACGTGCCGCACGTCGAGGCGACGCTCACTTACGAGGAGTTCCAGGCCGGCGAGGCCACCGACGCGTACGACGCCGTCTACATCTGCACGCCGAACGCGCTTCACCTACCCCACGCCGAGGCGGCGGCCGACCACGGCAAGGCGATTCTCTGCGAGAAACCGGTCGAGGCGACGCGGGAACGCGCCGAGGAACTGGTCGCGGCCGCCGAGGACGTCCCCCTGATGGTCGCCTACCGGATGCAGACCGACCCGGGCGTCCGGCGGATGCGCGAACTCGTCGCCGACGGCGCCATCGGCGCGCCCGTCGCCGTCCACGGCCACATGGGTCAGCAGATGCTCGACGTGGTGTCCGGCGACCCCGACCAGTGGCGACTCGACCCCGAACTCGCGGGTTACGGCGCGACGGTGATGGACCTCGGCATCTACCCGCTGAACACCGCCCGGTTCGTCCTCGACGCGGACCCCGTGAGCGTGACCGCGCAGATGCACTCGGAGAACGAGGCGTTCCGGAAGGTGCCCGACCAGCACGCCACGTTCACGATTCGGTTCGACGACGACACGTACGCCGCCTGCACGGCCAGCCAGCACGCTCACCAGTCGGGCCACCTGCGCGTCGTCGGCACCGAGGGCGAACTGATACTCGAACCGACGTTCCTCGGCGAGTCGCCGCAGACGCTGACGCTCCGGACCGACGGCAAGGAGATGGTGGTCGACGACGGCCGTCGGGACGTGTTCGGCGACGAGATGACCGAGGAGTTCGACTACTTCGCCGACCGGGTGATTCGCGGCGAACCGCTCTCGCCCGACGGCGAACACGCGCTGGTCGACATGCGGACGCTCGCCGCCATCTACGAGGCGGCGGAGACGGGCGAGGAGGCTTCGGTCGAGTAGGGGGTCCGCGCGCTCACGCGTCCGCGCCCTGCCGTTCGAGGATGTCGACGAGCATGTTCGCGAACTCCACCGTCCGCGTCGGGAGGCCGTACCGGTCCGTCTCCATGTCGTACTCGCGGAGTTCCGACACCGCCTCCGCGGTGTGGCCGAGCGTCGTCGCCGCTTCGCGTACGTCCACCTCCAGTACGCCCTCGTCCGTCTCCAACCACGGCTGTCTCCGTTGTCGCTCGTCGTACTCGATGGTGTACGTCTCGCCGCCGACTGCGTCCACGACGTCGTCGACCCGACCCACCTCGAGTCGGTCGTCGCCGCCGCGCAGAAACAGCGTCTCGTTCTCCGTCTCGGGTTCGTAGCGTATCACTTTCCGGGCTATCCCGCTCGCGTGCTAATAGTAGTGTCGCCGCGAGTGCTAGCCCCCCTCGTCGTGGGGTCGGCCAACGTCCGGAACCGAAGTCGTTCGGCGGGCGACTCTTCGTCTTCGACACCGCCGTCCGACGAGTCACCAGCGGTGGTGAACGTGCTCGCGGACGTGTTCTTCGTAGGCGTCCAGAACGGCGCCGTGCGTCTGGTGCGACAGGGCGTCGAAGTCGGCCGCCGCCGCGTTCTCCGCGACGTGGTCCGACGACGTCGAACCCGGGATGACCGTCGAGACGGCGTCGTGGTCGAGTATCCAGCGGAGC
Source organism: Halogeometricum rufum (assembly GCF_900112175.1). Taxonomy (NCBI): domain Archaea; kingdom Methanobacteriati; phylum Methanobacteriota; class Halobacteria; order Halobacteriales; family Haloferacaceae; genus Halogeometricum; species Halogeometricum rufum. Next base: position 12,793 of record NZ_FOYT01000004.1, read on the forward strand.
GTGAACTGCGCCATCGTCATCTCCTCGGGGACGTGCGGCCGAAGCGCGTCCACCGCGTCGACGCCCGCGTCGAACGGGACGCCGGCGAACGTCTCGCCGCCTTTCGTCCCGACGCCCGCGTCGACTCCGCCCTCGATAGCGGCCGCGCGGTGGTCGTCCTCGTCGAACTCGGTCGTCTCGTCGAACGCCCCCGCGAGGAGGCCGGACGCGAGCGGAACGCGGACGATGAGGCCGACGTCGCGACGCTTCGCCTCCTCGAACAGTCGCTCTCGGGGGCGGAGTCTGAGCGGGTTGAAGATGAGTTGGACGGACTCGACGACGTCGTACTCGATGGCCTTGAGTCCCTCCTCGACGAGTTCGACGCTCACGCCCGCGTGGTCGATGAGTCCCTCCTCGCGGAGTTCGGTGAGTGCGTCGAACACGTCGGGGTCGTAGAACGCGCTCGTGTCCGGGCAGTGAAGTTGGACGAGGTCGAGGCTGTCGACGCCCAGACGGTCGAGCGACCCCTCGACGGACTCGCGGAGGCCCGCCATCGAGTGCCCACCGTCCGGGTCGGGTGCCGCCTTCGTCACCACGTCGATGTCGTCCGCGTCGTCGCGTTCGGCGAGTACCTCCCCGATGAGTCGTTCCGCACGCCCGTCGCCGTACACCTCCGCCGTATCGACGAACGTGATTCCCTCGTCTAACGCGGTGTGAATCGCCGCTCGAATCTGGTCGTCGCTCACGTCGCCCCAGACGGGGCCGACGTTCCACGTCCCGAGGCCGACCGCCGTGGCGTCGATACTCGTACTGCCGAGTGGTCGTGTCTCCATACCGTACGTCCGGCCCAATCCGGTAAAATACTGTGGGTAACGGCGACGTGCCGGGCCGCGGGCGGGTACGACTGGCGGTCACGTCCGCGACCGTAGACCTTCACCCGAACGGAACGGTCGACGTTACAGCCGTAACTCCGTAACGCAGAGTGGCCACGACCGTCTGCGGAGCGACCGCACCTCGGATACTCTCGCGACCGACCGGAGCAAGCGGCCGACCGCTGGCGTTCCCCCGGACTTCGATGGGCATTGTGCACCCATTGAGTAACAAACGCTCTATTCGTATTTTTGAATCTCGACTACTTACTTCCAAATAGCTCTAACCGACACAGATCACTCGAATAACTCGGAAAGCACGACTAGAAGGGTCCGAATCCGACTACTATAGATACACTCACCCGTATCGGACACTCGACTTCGTTTGGACCGTCGGCCACGTTCTGCGACGGGACCAGATGGAGCGTCGGAGCGTCGGCGACTGTCGCGACTGAGTGGGTTGAGTGAGGAGAGACGGACGACTATCCGGCCGGATGTCCGCTACACCGTCTGTTCGTCGCGCCGATTCGCCTCGACCACGCTCGTTCGTCGGCGCAGTTCGGAGTCGCGGGTGGCTACCCCCTGCACCGTCGACAGTGGTTGGTGTTCTTCGAGAGGCCGATGGACTGACAGCCCGTGCACGTCACCTCACCGCAGTCCGCGCACACGAAGCCGCTGTCGCTCTGAGCGACTGTCACTCCGTCCTCGACGACTGTACTCCCACAGACGTGGCACGTCTGTACCATACCTCTCTCTTTCACAATAATATAGTATAAATCTTACTCAGAATACAAGTGGATTCAGCTGCCGATAGACGGCGCTCTCGAAGCGATTCCCGACTCGCCGAGAGCGTCGGCGAGGGGAGGTAGACCGGTGCCGGACGGTGACCTCTACGACATCGGTCGGGTCTTGTCCGATGGGTCCCGCAGTTCACGGGTTCGTCCGTGAGTGGACGCCGCCCGCCGTGTCAGTCGCCCTTCATGACGCTGAGTTGCGGTTGCTCGCCTTCTCGACCCAACTGCTGGACCGACTCGGTTAGCTCGAAGCCCTCGTAGCCCTTCTCGGCCACTTCGAGGATGGTGTCGTGGTAGAGGTCGACGCCGCCGGGGTACGGGGTGAACACCGTCGGCTTGTCCGGGATGTTCTCGTTCATGTACCAGGAATCGACGGTCGTGTACAGCGTCGATTCGGCCACCTGACGGTTGTGAGTCGTCCACGCCTCCTCGGCCGCCTTCGTCGGTTCGATGAGTTGGATGTCGTTGTCGACGAGATGCTCGATGGTGTCCGAGACCCACTCGACGTGGTGCTCTATCGACACCGGCATGTTGCTGAGCACCGACGGACTCTGCGGCCCCGTGATGGTGAACATGTTCGGGAAGCCGTGGAGCGTCAGTCCGAGGTACGTCTGCGGACCGTCCTCCCACTTCTCTTCGAGCGTCAGTCCGTCGCGCCCTTCGATATCCATCTGCAAGAGCGTCCCCGTCATCGCGTCGAAGCCGGTGGCGTAGATTATCATGTCGAAGTCGTGGTGGCCATCGGCGGTCTGGACGCCGTCGGGCGTGATTCGCTCTATCGGGTTCTCCGTGACGTCCACGAGACTCACGTTGTCCCTGTTGTACGTCTCGTAGTAGTCGGTGTGGAGGGGCGGTCGCTTCGTCGCGTAGTAGTGGTCCTTCGGGGCGAGTTTCTCGGCCAGTTCCGGGTCGTCGACCGTCTCGCGGATCTTGCCGCGGAGGAACTCGGACACCTTCTCGTTGGTCTCCTCGTTGACCAACAGGTCCTCGAAGGCGAGCAGGAACCTGAAACCGCCCTCCTGCCAGCGCGGCTCCAACGCCTCTTCGACTTCCTCCATCGTCATGTCCGCCGCCGTCTCTTGTCCCACCTCGAACGGGAACCCGAACCCCGAGTCGTGTGCGCGTTGGAGGATTTCGTCGTAGTTCGACTGTATCAGTTCCCAGTCGTCGTCGTCGAGCGGTCGGTTGCGCGCGGGGACGGCGTAGTTCGGCGTCCGCTGGAACACGGTCAGATGCTCGGGGTCGGACTTCGCGACTTCCGGAATCACCTGGATACCGGTCGCCCCCGTGCCGATTACCGCGACGCGCTTACCCTCGAAGTCGACGGGTTCGTGCGGCCACTTCCCCGTGTGCGTCCAGAACCCCTCGAACGATTCGATGCCCTCGAAGTCCGGGATGTAGGGCTCGGAGAGGCAGCCGACGGCGGTGACGAAGAACTGCGAGGAGACGGTCTCTCCGTCGTCGGTGCTGATGCGCCACGTGCCGGAGTCCTCGTCGAACGCCGCCGAGGTCACCTCCGTCTCGAACTCGATGTTCCGCCGCAGGTCCAGTTCGTCAGCGGCGAATCGGAGGTACTCCAGCACCTCCGGCTGTTCGGGATAGCGTTCGCTCCACTCCCAGTTCTGCAGGATGTCCTCGTTGAACGAGTAGCAGTAGATGTGACTCTCGCTGTCGCACCGAGCGCCGGGATACCGGTTCCAGTACCACGTGCCGCCCACGTCGTCTGCCTTCTCGATGACCTTGACCGACAGTCCCAGTTCGTCTCGGAGTCGGTGGAGTTCGTACAGCCCCGAGAACCCAGCCCCGACGATGATCGCGTCGTAGTCTGTCCCCGCTGTAGCCCCAACACTATCGTGTGAGGTAGTCTCTGACATGGTATTACCCGATTGTTCATGTGTAAGTCTGAAGTCATAAATCTACCGGTAGGTCCTCTCGGTTCGGTCCGGCTACTCGGTGACCGACGCGGGCGTCGACTGTCGGTCTGGGATACGACCGTCGCCCTCGAAAAAGCGGGACTGGTGCGGTCCCTACTCGAACGTCGCCGTCAGGTCGGCGGCCACGTCGTCTATCAGTTCGCGGGACCGGGTCAGGTCCATCGGTTCGACCAGGAACTGGGCGATGCCGTGGATGGCGTCGTCGTAGTTGATGTGGTTGACCGAGACGCCCGCCTCCTCCAGTCGGTGAGCGTACGCCGCCCCCTCGTCGCGGAGGGGGTCGAACCCGCAGGTGAGAACCGTCGCCGGCGGGAGTCCCTCCAGATTCTTGGCCTGAAGCGGCGAGGCGTACGGGTTCTTCCCGTCCACGTCGGACTCGAGGTAGTGGTCCCAGAACCACTCCATGTCCTCCTTCGAGAGCAGGTACCCCGCCCCGTTCTCTTCGTACGACTCGGTGTCGAACGAGTGGTCGGTGACCGGATAGATGAGCACCTGTCGGTCGATGTCCGGGCCCCCGCGGTCACGGGCCATCAACGCCAGTGCGGCGGCCAGGTTGCCACCGGCCGAGTCACCGGCGACGGCGACGTTGTCCGTGTCCACCTGCATCGTCTGCGCGTCGTCGAACACCCACTCGAGGGCGGTGTAGCAGTCTTCCAGCGGTGTCGGGAACGTGTGTTCCGGCGAGAGTCGGTAGTCGACCGACACCACCATCGCGTCCGTCGCGTTCGTTATCGCCCGACAGGTCTCGTCGTGCGTGTCGACGTCGCCGAGTACCCAGCCCCCGCCGTGGACGTACACCACCGTCGGGTACGGCCCTTGTCCCTCGGGAACGTAGACGCGCACCGGGACGCCTTCGTCGCCGAGATGCAGGTCCATGACGTCACCCACCGGTTCGGGCTCGTCGGGGTCCGGGAACATGTGTTTCATCAACTGACGCGCTCCCGTCGGCGACAGCGACGAGAACGACGGCGCCGGCGCGGCACCCATCTGTTCCAACAGGCCGGCGATTTCGGGATGCGGTTCCTCAGCGGCAGTGGCTTCTGGTTGTTCCAGCGACATCACTGTGTCATGTCATCCTCTCACATGATAAGCTTAATGATTTATCACACGAGTGGGGCGGTGGAACGGAACCGCTCCGACGGGCGAACCGACGCTTCGGGGGGTGGCGGATCACCAGTTGGAGTACAGGTCGTCGAAGTCGTACCGTGAGAGGCGGTGTTCGACCTCTTTGACCGTCTGGACGAGCAAGTTCGGCAGTTCCCGATTCGCTCGGCGTTCGTCCAGTCGGTGCAGGACCGTGCTGATGAGGAGGGACCCGTAGATTTCGTCGCCCACTTTCACCGGCGCGGCAACGGCCCAGATGTTCTCGTGACTCTGTCCCTCGTCCACCGCTAGTCCCCTCTCTCGGATGTCTTCGAGTTCGGTCTCCAGTCGTTCGGTCGTCTCGGAATCGAGGCCGTTGCCGGAGAGAATCTCGCGACGGTCCGATTCGGGCATCTGCGCGAGTATCACCTTTCCCTGCGGCACCTTCCCGAGGTGGAACGGTTCCCCGAGGAACGGCGGGGGCACGTGAACGGCGTGGTGACTGTTCGCCTCGTGTATCATCACGGCGTGTACCCCCTCCTTGACGAACACCGAGATGTACTCGTCGATGACCTTCGAGAGAACGTCGATGGGTTCGGTGGCGGCGTGCATGATGGGGTAGGAGTTCCGCACGGCGCGTCCCTTCTGCAGGAACTTGAGGGTGAGTCTGTATCGCCCGTCGTTTCTGATGACGTACCCCCACTCCTCCAGTGTCCTGAGGTAGTTGTAGACGCTACTGGCGGAGAGTCCCACGTGGGCCGTGAGTTCCGAACAGGTCGGCTGGTCGAGTTGCTCTATCTTTTCGATAATGGTGAACACGTTCTCGGCAGTTTTTATATTCTTGTATTGTTGTGACATACCATAGACACGCCGCTCTATCCGCAAAAGCATTGTGCACGAACGTTCGTCAACGTTTTAGGGCACTCTCGAGGCGGCGACAACCGACTCGAACGGGTGATCCCACGCACTCCGTCTCGTTCGACGGCCTGCACGCTTCCGGTCGCCGTTCGTGCGGCGACGTGGCCGCAGTCGTTCGTTTCACACTCGCGTTCCGGTTCTCTCCCGTAGCTATTTTTCCGTTCGGCGAAACGTCTAATTATGCGTGTACGGAGGTGCGTCTCCACGAGTCAGCCATTCTGCACCACGATCCCGAACCGCGAATTTTGGAATTAAACTACCTGACCGTACCACTGTGATTTCTGAACTGAGCCGACCGACCGAACTGGCACCCGAAGCGAGATGGCCTCCCATCCCTTCGAATACGACGTTCCAGAATTAGTTGAAAAATGGTTATATAAATCTATTGAATGTAGTGGTTCGGTCTCACGCACGCCGAGCGTCGGGACCTCGGTTCCGGTGAGTGGACCGACTGCCGCCTGTGAAGGGGAGGGATGCGCGGGTGAAAGCATTACACACCTACTATCGTAACGTCATCCGACGTCTAACGGGCGGTTGTCGGACTTCGGGGAGACACGCCGAGGAGGCGCCGACCGGGCCGTCGAGGTTCGGTGTCGCCTCCGTGGCCGGACTGGTCGACGGCGTTCTCGACGCGAACTGAGATTCGCCGCTTACGACCGGAAGAACGGCCCACGGTAATCTTAAGTATTTGTACGAATCTCGATTCGGACCCACGAGACGAGCGGACGAGAGAGCGCGACGACTGCGGGTACTTCTCTCGCTGGAGGCACCTCACGCTGTCCCGGAACGAGGCATCTGAGCACGCTCGAACTCGGTTCGTGCGCATCGACCGCGAGTTCGTCCTTCGAGAGCTCTCTCGCAGTGAAGACGCGGGATGTGCGTGGCTCTCGTGCGTTTTGAACCCTGTAACACGTCCCTAAGCGAATCTGCAGTCCGCTCTCGTTCTCTCTCGACTGTAGCGAACACGAGACGGCGCCGAGTGACGCCGACTCGGACTAAAGTACGATTATTTCTATTCGACACGTCGGGCGACGACGGTCGCAAGGAGACGCCGGTGGCCGGTCTCTCGAAGGGGTCTTTCCAGTACGAACGGCGTTCGGAGCGGCACCGTTCGGCGTGTGTTCCGCGAACGCCGTCGACAACGTCAAAACGGTGCGATTTTGTGCGCCGAGCGCGCTATTACCTCCGTGAGCAGTATCCGTCCGAACGAACTGGACGAGCGCATCCGCTCGGGGACGAGAGACGAACCGTTCCTGCTCGACATCCGCCCGGAGTCCGATTTCCGAGCGAATTCTATCGAGGAGAGCCGGAACGTCCCCGTCTACGACGAGTTGCGACAGGGCGACGAATCCGCGCTTCGCGACCGACTCGGAGAGATTCCGACGGACAGAGACGTGGTCGTCGTCTGCAAGATGGGAGTGGTCGCGAAGCGAGCGACCAGTCTGCTCGCGGACGAGGGGTACGACGCGGTGACGCTCCGGGGCGGGATGAGCGGGTGGACCGGCTATCAGAACGACTCGCTGAGTTACAGGTTGCGGTCGGTCCTGTGGGACCTCTTCTAGCGAGGTGCCATTCGCGGCGAGAACGGACCGCCCCCGAGAGTCGGCCGGTCGGTACCGGTCCGCTATCGGCGCGTTCGGCTCACTCGACGTCGTCGCCGAGTGACCCCTCGTACTTCTCCTGTTCCTCGTCGGGGAGGTACGCCCGTTCCCACTCGACGACTTCGGGGAAGCCGGAGAACTCGTGGAGACTCCCGACCGGCGTCTCGTTGAACGCGTCGTCGATGTCGCGCATCGCCGCGACGGGGTCGTCGGCGAAGGCGCTGAGGTCGGCGTAGGCGTTGGCGATGGTCGAGAGCGTCGCGGCGATGGGGAACAGCACCACGTCGAAGCCCCAGTCTTCGAGCGACGACAGGTCGACGTACGGCGAGGAGCCGAGGTCGCCGACGAAGTTGTACACGAGCGGTCCGTCCACCGCGTCGCCGATGCGCCTGAGTTCGGCCTCGTCGGTCGGTCCTTCGACGAACGCCACGTCGGCACCGGCGTCGAGGAAGGCGTTGACGCGGCCGATGGCCTCGTCCAGCGACCCGCCGCCGGTCCCGCGGGCGTCGGTGCGGGCGATGAGGACGAACTCCTCGCCGCGTTCGTCGCGCGTGTCGGCCGCGGCCGCTATCTTCCCGACCGCCTCCTCCCGCGGTATCACCTGTCGCCCTTTCGTGTGTCCACAGCGCTTGGGGAACGTCTGGTCCTCGATGTGGATGCCGCCGACGCCGGCCTTGATGTACTCGCGGACGGTCCGGACGACGTTCGTCGCGTTACCGTAGCCGTTGTCGGCGTCGGCGATCAACGGGACGCCGATGCGTTCCTGGATGTTCGCGGCGTTGTCTATCATCTCCGGCATCGTGATGAAACCGGCGTCGGGGTAGCCGATCTTCGACAGCGACGTGCCGTAGCCGGTCATGTAGATGGTCTCGAAGCCGACGGCGTCGGCGACGGCGGCCGTGAGCGGGTCGTGGACGCCGGGGCAGACCAGCATCCCGTCGCTGTCGAGGTGGTCGCGGAGTGCGGCACCGTACTCGGTCATGGCCGCTCACAGGGGAGACGCGGGCTAGTCGGTTTCGATACGGTCGGGTCTGCGGGTTCGTCAGTCATTGGTAGAGAGGTGTTCGAGGACGGCGTCGGTCGCGACGACGTCGCCGTACTTCGCGTCGATGTCGAACAGGTTGGCGCGGTGCGGTCCCTCGGCGCGGTCACCGACCGCGTCTGCGGGGACGACGGTGCGGTAGCCGTGCTGGAGGCTGTCGACCGCCGTCGCGCGGACGCATCCGCTCGTCGTCACGCCCGTGATGACGAGCGTGTCCACCCCGTTCGTCGTCAGTTCGGTCTGCAGGTCCGTGCCGAAGAAGGCGCTCGCGTACTTCTTCAGGACGACTCGCTCGTCGCCTTCGGGCGCGACCCGGTCGTCGACTTCGACCGCCTCGGTGCCGAGTTTCAGTTCGCGGAGCGCCGGCACCTTCTCGATGAAGCGTCCGGCGTCGCCGTAGGACTCCTCGAAGGCGACGGTGGTGAAGTACCGCGGCAGGTCGTGTTCGCGGAACGCCGCGAGCAGACGAGCCGTCTGCTCCAGCACGTCGGTGACGTCCGAGCCGAGGTCCGTCTCCGGGTCGGTGAAGGCGTTTATCAGGTCGACGACGAGCAGTGCGGGCCGGTCGCCGAGGCCGACGCTCGCGCCGAAGGCCGCGTCGTCGTAGTCGGCGGCTTCGTACTCGGCGTCACCGTCGCCGGCGTTGACGTCGTGTGGACTGTCCATTGTGTGGTGGGCTCGGGTCGTTCAGCTGTGCCGGTTCTCGAACGTCCGGCGTTCCTCGGCGATGCGTTCCGAGAGCGTCTCTTCGTCCGGTAACGGGCCGTAGTCGAACTGCTGTGGGTCGCCGCGGGTCGAGCGAATCTCCGCGCGCCGGTCCTCGGTCGCGGCCTCGTCCACGGTGCCGTCGTCGGCGAGGACGACGCCGTACTCGGTGCGAGCGGCCGACTCGGAGACGAGTCCGCGTTCGACCTCTCCGGCGACGACGTCCGGGTCGCGGTCGAGGGGGTCGCCCAGTCCGCCGCCGCCCGCGGTGCTGAAGACGAGTTTGTCACCGGCCGACACGGCGACGTTCTCGACCTTCGAGGGGAGGTCTTCTTCGGTGCCGTCGGTCCGAATCAGCGTCTTCTCGCTCGTCTGCGCGTGCGTGCCCCCGTCCACGCCCCACGGGTACGTGTGCGCGCGGTCGTCCTGGAACGTGATGGCACCGTCCTCCTCGAACGTGTAGACCTTCGTGATGCCGTGGCCGCCGCGGAACTCGCCCGCGCCGCCGGTGTCGGCGCGCGTGCTGTACTCGTCTATCGTCAGCGGGTAGTACGCCTCCTGGTACTCCGCCGGCACCGTGCGGAACAGCGGCCACCACGAGTGACCGTCGAGGCCGTCGCCGCCGGGACGGGCTGGAATCCCCCCGTAGAGGATCTCCAGCATCTGGAAGTCGTTGCCGTCGGAGTCCGTCCCCGCGTACACGAGGTTCGGCGACGTGCCGTAACTGCCGGCGACCGAGAAGCCGTCGATGAGTTTCGAGAACGTCGCCTGCAGCACGTCGAACTGCCGGGCCATCGTCGGCAGTCGGTTGCCGAGCGGTGCCGGGAACTCCGGTTGCAGCACCGACCCCTCCGGGAGCGTGACCTCGAACAGGTCGTAGTAGCCGTCGTTGAACGTCAACAGCGGGTCGAACGCCATGATGAGGAACACGCCGGTGAACATCTTGAACATCTTCTCGTTCAGGAGGAAGTTCACCGTCCCCGGCACCTGCGCGTCCGTGCCGGTCCAGTCGAGGTAGACCGTGTCGCCCTCGCGGTAGATTTCGAGGTGGAGTTTGATGGGCCCGTTCCCCATGCCGTCGTCGTCCACGTGGTCCTCGAACGTGTACCGCTCGCCCTCGGGAACGAACTCGTGGATGAGGTCTATCATCCCGTCGCGGGTGCGGTCGAGGATGGCGTCGCAGGCTTCGAGATAGGTCTCCTTACCGAACCGGTCGCAGAGTTCCTGTATCCGCGTCTCGGCGGCCTTCGTCCCCGCCGCGAGCGCCTTGATGTCGGCCTCCGCGTGTTCGGGCAGGCGCGTGTTGTGAGCGAACGATTCGAGCAGTTCGCTGTCGATTTCGCCGCGCTTGTAGAGTTTGACCGGCGGGAGGCGCATCCCCTCCTCGAAGATGGTGGTAGCCTGTACGGGCATGCTGCCGGGCGTCTTCCCGCCGACGTCCATCAGGTTCCCCCACTGGCTGGAGAACCCGACGAGGTCGCCGTCGTAGAAGATGGGCCGCAACAGGAGCATGTCCGGCGTGTGCGAGACGGCGCCGGCGCACATGTAGGGGTCGTTGGTGGCTATCACGTCGCCGTCTTCGAGGTCCTCGCGGTCGAACGGCGAGTTCGTGAGGATGGTGTCGATGGCGGACCCGAACTGGCCCATCACCATCCGCCCCTGCGCGTCCGCGATGAGTGGGAACTGGTCGGACTGTTCGCGGATGACGGGGCTGATGGCCGTCGTCTCCAGCACGCGGTCCATCTCGTAGCGGACGTTCGAGAGCGTGCTCTCGATGATGTCGAGGGTGGTCTGGTCGACGTCGTGGTCGCCGACGAACTCTGGTGGTGCGTCGCTCATTGGCTCTCTCCTCTGGTGATTTCGATGTTGGCGTAGCGGTCGATGGTCGCGACGTGGTCCGGTTGCAGGACGACGGTCGAGTCGTCGTCGGTGACGATGGCCGGGCCGACGAGTTCGTTGCCCGGTCGGAGTTCGCCGCGGTCGTAGATGGTCGTCTCGCGGTACTCGTCGTCGAAGTACACCTCGCTCGTGCCGAGTTCGGCGTCGCTCGGGTCGGCACCGGTGAGCGCGTGTTCCTCGATGGTGACGCCCTGCAGGGTCCCCTTGCCGACGACGCGGAGGTTCGCGATTTCGAGGGGCGCGTCGAGCGAGAACCCGAACTGGCGGTCGTGCCGGGCCTCGAAGTCGTCCTTTATCTCCGCGAGTCCGCTCTCGCCGCGGAGGTTCTCGACGGTCACCGGAATCGACATCTGGATGTCCTGCCGGAAGTACCGGCAGTCGGCGAAGTAGTCGAACGCGTGGTCTCCCTCGGGGACGCCCTCGGAGGTGAGCCACTCGCTCGCCTCGGCTTCGAGCGCTCGGAGTTCGTCGTGGATGTCCCCGCCGTCGACGTCCTCCTCCGTCTCCAGATAGGTCTCCGCGAACTCGTTCTGGATGTCGGACGTGAGGAAGCCGAACGCGGACATGACGCCCGGTCCCGGCGGGACGACGAGGGGGTACGCGCCCATCACGTCCGCCAGCGCGTTGGCGTGCATCGGCCCGGCGCCGCCGAACGCGACGAGGCCGAACTCCCGCGGGTCGTAGCCGCGTTCGACCGAGACGACCCGGAGCGCGCTGTGCATGTTCTCGTTGACGATGTCGAGGATGGCCTGTGCGGCCTCCTCGACGCTCGTATCTCGCTCCTCGGCGATCGTCGCGACGGCCTCGTGGGCCGCCTCTCGGTCGAGTGCCATCCGGCCGCCGAGTTGGACCGACTCCGGGATGCGGCCGAGGACGACGTTCGCGTCCGTCACCGTCGGTTCCTCGCCGCCCTGCCCGTAACACGCCGGTCCCGGGTCGGCACCGGCGCTCTCCGGGCCGACCTGGAGCGACCCGTTCAACTGGACCCGGGCGATGGACCCGCCGCCGGCACCCACCGTGTTGACGTCCACGGACCGGGACGTGAACTCCCGGTAGCCGACCTTCGTCTGCCGCGTCGTCTCCGGCGTGCCGGCCTCGACGAGCGACACGTCGGTCGAGGTGCCACCCATGTCGAGCGTCAGCACGTCCGGGACCCCCTTCTTCTCGGCGATGGTCGCCGCGCCGACGACGCCGCCGCTCGGACCCGACAGCGCGAGTTCGACCGGTCGCTCCTTGGCGGCCGCCGTGCTCATCAGTCCGCCGTCGGAGCGGACCACGTTCATCGTCGCCGACGACCCGGCCGCCGCCAGCGAGTCGTCCAGGTCGTCGAGGTAGTCGATGACCGTCGGCCGCGCGTAGTCGTTGATGACCGTCGTCAGCGTCCGCTCGTACTCGCCGTACTCGGGGACGATGTCCGAGGAGATGGACACCGGAAGCTCCGGGGCCTCTTCGGCGACGATTTCGCGGACTCGCTCCTCGTGTGCGGGGTTGAGGTAGGAGTTCAACAGCGCGACGGTCAGCGACTCGACGCCGGCGTCGTCGAGTTCTCGAACGGCCTCCCTGACCGCCGCCTCGTCGAGCGGTTCGGTCTCCTCGCCCGAGGGTGAGGTTATCCGCCCGCCGACGCCGCGCGTGTCCACGAGGTCCGCCAGCGGGTTCGGTTTCTCCATGCCCATCCACCCGTACAGCGGACCGGGCGTCCACGCCCGGGCCAGGTGGAGGATGTCCTCGTGCCCCGTCGTCGTGACGAGTCCGACGCGGGAGCCCGTCTCCTCCAAGAGCATGTTCGTCACGACCGTCGTGCCGTGAAACAGGAGGTCGAGTTCCGAGACGGACGTGCCCGCCTTCTCCGTCGCCTCCTCGACACCGCGTAGCACCCCCTCCGACGGATTCGCGGGTGTCGAGAGCACTTTGTCTATCGTGAGTTCGTGGGTCGATTCGTCGAAGACGATGACGTCCGTAAACGTCCCGCCCACGTCCACGCCGAGATTGTATGTCATATGGTATCGTTCATCGTATCTATCGGCAGATTGGGGAGTAAGGATTTCCCCAACAGCTGTTGGCTGCTTATATGGCCGGATCGGCCGCGTCGGCGCGTCCCCCCTCGTCGCGTAGCTTTTTGTCCGTGGGGAGTGTTGGCACGGGAACCCACAGATGTTCATCGCGACAGTTCACTTCACCCAGCACCGAGAGTGCGTGCTCCGCCGACTCACGGCCGACGTCGAGACGCCGATTCCCATCGAAATCGAGGAGATACAGAACGGGTTCGTGACGTTCGTCCTCCGGGCCGGTCCGCACGCCGACGAGTTCCAGCGAGAACTCGAAGCGACGGACCACGTCGAACACGTCAAGCGCCTCGACGACGACAACCTCCTCGTGACGAAGCCCTCCTGCGGGGCGTACTCGGCCATCTACCAGAACCACGGTACGCTCCGGCGGTCGAACACCGTGTCGGGTCGTCAGCGAGAGTACCACGTCCTCGTCTTCCGGCGGGAAGACCTGAAGGACATTCTCGACGATTTGGCGTCGTTCGGCACCGTCACGCTCGGGAAACTCACGGAGTTCAGAGCCGGCTCCGACTCCCCCCTGACCGAACGGCAGCGCGAAGTCGCGACCGAAGCCCTCGCGCGGGGGTACTACGACTGGCCGCGGAAGATAACGAACGAGGAACTCGCCGCGGAACTGGGAATCAGCCGAGCGACGCTGCACGAACACCTCCGAAAGGCCGAGCGGACGCTGCTGTCGTCCGCACTGACGGATAACGCGAAGCAGACGGACAGTTCCCACGAGTCGGAGCCGCATCGCGGTAGCGTGTAGGCGTGCCGAGCGTTTCGGTCGGTGCCGTTCGTCGAGTACGCGGTGTTCCTGCGACGTGCGGGAACGGTCTGGATGCGTGCGGACTGCTGCTCCTCGGCGCTCGACATCGAACCCACCGGCGGCCGCGACGACTACCTCACGGGCCTCGGAGTCGGCACCGAGGACGTCCACGGACCGTCGAGTGGCGGCGCGTCGACGGCTCTCTCACCCGGTAGTGGCTCGCTCGTTGGAAGTCGAGCTTCCGAGTGTAAGCGCTGTCCGAAGAAACAACACAGAGAACTACAGAACGAGGCTATGTACTAACGAATATATCGAATGAATACTGTATGTGGCTGTTCATGCTCGCTATCGGGGACAAATGGAGTATCAGCTCCGGAAACGGAGGCAGAATTCGCTAATCGACTCGCAGAACGCGGACGGAGCTCGACCGACCGTCCGGGGACTCTGTCGCGGCCCGGGTCGTACCGTGGTCGAAGTCGAACGTCGGACTCGGCGTCGGCCGCGTCGCCTCCGACAGAAACACGGCCGTCGATTGGCCCCTTTCGACGTTCGACCGACGGAAACGACACGCCGGCGTCTCTCGTCTCGGTGACTGCACCGCTCTGCAGACGTCTCCGTCCGGAACCGACCGGCTTCGTCCGAGTGTCAGCGTCAGACCACGACGGCGGTATCGGCGCAGCATCCGACGACGTCCGGTTCGTCGCCAGTCGGTCCGAGAGCGTGCGTTCGCCACTCGTCTGTCGTCTCCCATTGCAGTGCTATTGTTGTAACGGATAACTCGGAGGTCCGGAGTCAAACCTCGTCACGTGTCGGTTCGGGTGTCGAATCGGAATTACGAAGCTATGGTTGTAATGGTAGCTCGAAACCGGCCTCACGGAACGTCAGCAGCCCCGGATTCGTCGGAGACGTGCGTGTTGAGCATATCAAACGAATCCACACCGAGAGGGACGGCGGCGGCGAGTGAGGCTCTCACGTCGGGGTCGTGGTGCCGTTCGCGGACCCATCGCGACCAGTTCGCTCGCTCTCGCCAACGTCGGTACCAGTCTGTGATCGTTCGAAACATCCCTCGCACGTAGTTCGGTGTCCGGTGTTTCGAGCGAGTCGAGGGAATCGAACGCACCGATACGGTGGGGCGGCATCGAACGTCATCCTGTCGTCCCTCCTTTCGGGAATGTTCCGTCTCTATCATATATATTCTTACTGAACTGCATTCGACGAAAGACCCTTTTCGTCGGACATTCGTTTGAGCATATCGACAACTCGAGTCTATACCGGAGTAAAGAACGTAGCGACCGGACGAGAGGCCGGGTAGAACTGGGGTGAATCGGCTGGTGCGCGACGTTCCCGCTCGGGCGTCGCAGCGGTCGTCGTCACCGCTTCACGACCGTGCCCGCTGGATGTTGATCTCGATCTGGTTGGCGGCTTCGATCATCGTCTGGACTAGCTCGTCGGTGTCCTTCGTCTCGAACCGTCCTATCGTCCCGCTGATTCCGATGGACCCGGCGAGAGAGCCGTCGGGGAGTTGCACGTCGGTCGCGTACGTCTGCGCTCCCACCGTTTGTTCCTGATAGTTGTTGGCGTACCCACGTTCTCGGACCGTCTCCAACTCCTCGTAGAGTTGTTCGCGGTCGGTTATCGTGTGCGTGGTGAGCGATTCGAGCCCGTGTTGGTCGATGATCTCCTCGACGCGGTCGTCGGACATCTTCGCGAGGAGCGCCTTTCCGGTGGCCGAGGCGTGCATCGGTAACCGCCCGTTGCTCGGGGTTTCCTGCTTGAGCGACCCTCGCGAGGAGTACAGCATGTAGACGACGCCGTCGGACTCGACGGCGAGATGCGTCACGTCACCCGTCGCTATCGCCAGTTCGTTGGCTTCGTTCCGCCCGTGTCTGTATA
This sequence comes from Halogeometricum rufum, assembly GCF_900112175.1. Classification (NCBI taxonomy): domain Archaea; kingdom Methanobacteriati; phylum Methanobacteriota; class Halobacteria; order Halobacteriales; family Haloferacaceae; genus Halogeometricum; species Halogeometricum rufum. Next base: position 28,327 of record NZ_FOYT01000004.1, read on the forward strand.
TCGGCTGGCGTTCTCTGATGGAGGATGCCAGGTCGAGTATCTTCAGGTTGAGGTCGTACTCGCCGTCGCTGGACTTCCGGATGAAGCCCTCCTCGTTGAGCGTGACCAGGTACGTGTGGACGGTGCCCCTCGTCAACTCCACCTGCTCGGTCACTTCGGCGACCGACGCCCCGCCTCGCTCTTCGAGAACGGCCATTATCTCCCGCGCGTTCTCGACCGACTGTATCGTTCGGCGGTTCTCGTTCATACTCGGGACCGACGAGCTTGTCCTCCATAAATTTGTATGAACATATCAAACGCTCCGCGCTGCCGGTTCTGCGTACGCCCGTTGCATCCGTCGGATAGCGTCGGACGGGCCGGATTCGCGGGGACCCGACGAAGTCCGGTACCGCGACGAGTGACCCCTCGTCCGTTGGCGGCAGGCGGGCGACTCCCTCCCAAAGTTTTACGAACGCTCGCGGTGAGCCACTGTTGTGAGTTCGACATACGGAATCATAGGTGGCGGTATAGCGGGTGCGAGTATCGCGTATCACCTCAGCCAGCGGACCGACGACTCCGTCGTCGTCTTCGAGCGCCAGTCGCCGGCGTCGGAGACGACCTACAAGTCCGTCGCCCAGTACGGATTCTACGGAGACGAGACCCAGTACAGGATGAAGCGCTACGGCATGAAGCTCTACAACCGCTTCTTCAGAGAGTCTCGCGTGAACCCCCGATACACGTCGATGGGAATCCTGACGGCGGCGACCGAAGCGGACAACGCCGACAGGATGGAAGAGGCGGTTCGGACGGACGGGGACACCTACTTCGGAAAGATGGGCATGGGGTTCGACAGGGACTTGGTCGAGTACATCGACGGCGACGCGATCAAGGAGAAACTGCTCCTGCCGCCGGTCGACGAGGAACCGATCGAGGGAGCGCTGTTCCGACCGAAGGTCGGCTACATGGACCGGCCGCAGGAACTGGCGTACGAGTTCCTCGAACGCGCGAAGGACAACGGCGTCGACGTGCGTGCGAACACCGCCGTCGAGGAGATAACGACGGACGGGGGCCGGGCGACGGGTCTGGTAACGGAAGGCGGCGAGGAGGTCGAACTGGACGAGGTCATCTGCGCCGCGGGGCCTTGGAACATCGAACTCGCCGAATCGGTCGGGATCGAACTGCCGGTCAAACACACTATCGCTCCGATACTCGTGTTACGGCCCGACGACCAGTCCGACTACACGCTCCCGGCCATCAATCACTTCGAGTCACCCTACACGTTCCACCGTCGGAGTGAGGACGAGTTCCTCATCGGGTACAATCCGGGCGACGTGTACGAGGACGCGACGGAGTACGACCCGAGGGCGATGGGCGAGACGGTACCCGAGGACATCCGGGACCGGGGAATCGACCTCCTCCAACGGCTGGTCCCCGACCTCATCGACGCGAAGGTGGTCGAAGAGTGGGTCGGGATTCGGTCCATCACGCCGGACAAGAACCCGGTCGTCGGCTGGACCGACCTCGAAGGCTTCTCCATCGCGGCCTTCCACACGTCCGGAATCCAACTCGCTCCGGCGGTCGGAAAGATGATCGCACAGCAGGTGCTCGACGACGACCCGACGGACTACTACGACGACCTCTCGATAACCCGGTTCGAAGGATACACCGACCACCGCTCGTGAGACGGCCGTCGCCACGATAGACCGGCCGCAGAACCGACTGGTGTGGGCGAGTCACTCCGAATTACGACTGCTTACCTTGCTCTTCGCGCCGTTCGAACGAGGCACCGTTCCGAGTAGCGACGCCCCCAGCCGGTTCGGCGACCTTGCTGCGCCGAGAACCGTTCTTACCGTAAAAATTAAGAGTGACTGTGGACCACAATGGCATGGAATACTATACCAATGAATGTCCTCGGAAAAGAGATCGGTCGTGACCAATCATACCTTATCCGGAACCTGAGCCGCGGATTCAAGGTCATCTGGCGGGACCCGACGTCGAGATTCGCGTTCCTGTACCTCTCTGCGCTCTTGGTTCTCGCGGTGGTGGGTCAGGAGATCACGCCGTACAGTTACGATCGCGTCTTCTACGCGAGCGAAGGCGGAATCCTCCGTTCGCAGCCGCCGTCGATAGCCCACCCCCTGGGGACCACCTCGAGCGGGCGTGACGTCCTCTCGCGACTCGTCTACGGCGTCCAGCCGACGGTGATCACGGGCTTCGTAGGCGGAGCTATCATCATCGGAATCGGGATGACGGTCGGCGTCCTCGCCGGGTACGTCGGCGGATGGGTGGAGTCGACGCTCATGCGAATCACCGACTTCGCGTACTCGGTGCCCACGATTCCGTTCGCCATCGTCCTGGTCAGTTTCCTCGAGGTCGGATTCTTCGCCTCTATCATCGTCATCGGCCTCATCCTCTGGCGCGGCAACGCTCGCGTGCTGCGGTCGCAGGTGATTCAAATCAAGGAGCGACCGTTCATCCTCGCCGCGAAAGCCACCGGGTCCAGTCGCATCCGCATCATCGTCAAGCACATCCTCCCCAACATCGCTCCGATGGCGGCGCTGTTCTTCTCGCTGGGCGTCGGATACGCGATACTCGTCAACGCCGGACTCGCGTTCATCGGGGTCTCGAGTCCGTTCATCCCCTCCTGGGGCGTGATGATTCGGAACGCCTACCAGTCGGGGACGATGGTTCAGGCGCCGTGGTGGTCGCTCCCACCGGGAATCCTCATCTCACTGACCGTGATGTCGGCGTTCATGATCGGTCGGCAACTCGAAGACAGCGACGAAGACGAGCGGTCCGTCACGGGGGCTGGTCCGTAATGTCGAGCGAACCGCTGCTCGAAGTCGAGAATCTGACTATCGAGTACGACACCCGTCAGGGGCCGCTCACGGCCGTCTCGAACGCCGACTTCACGGTCGAAGACGGGGAGTACTTCGGCCTCGTCGGCGAGTCCGGATGCGGGAAGAGCACGCTCGCGAAGTCCATCATCGGCGGTCTGGACGACAACGGTCGCATCGCGTCGGGGAAACTGAAGTACAGGGGCGAGGAACTACAGGACCTCGGCGACGCCGAACTCAACGAGAAGGTTCGCTGGAAGGAGATCGCGTACATCCCGCAGGCGTCGATGAACAGTCTGGACCCGATGCAGCGACTCAGCGAACAGGCGCTCGAGATAGCCAACGTTCACACGGACCTCTCCGAGGAGGAGGCACTCGCGCAGTTCGAGGAGATGTTCGAGGTGGTCGGACTGCCGGAGAACCGCATCCGCGACTACCCCCACCAGTTCTCCGGGGGGATGCAACAGCGCGCTATCATCGCCCTCGCGCTGTTCCTCCAGCCGTCTATCGTCATCGCCGACGAGCCGACGACGGCGCTGGACGTCATCATGCAGGACCAGATATTCAAGTATCTGGACGAGATCCGCGACTCGACGGAGACCAGCATGATCCTCATCACGCACGACATCAGCCTGGTCTTCGAGTCGTGCGACGAACTGGCGGTGATGCACGGCGGGCAGATAGCCGAGACCGGTCCGATAACCGACGTGTACGACGACCCGAAACACCCGTACTCGTACCTGCTCCAGCGGGCGTTCCCGGACATCCGATTCCCCGACCGGGAACTGGAGACCATCGAGGGGACGCCCCCGCAGCAGTTCGGCGACGTGGACTACTGCACGTTCGCGAACCGGTGCCCGTGGGCCGAGGAGGGCTGTCGCGAGGCAGCGCCCCCACTCGAAGCCAGCGACACGTCGGCCGATGGCCACCGTGCGGCGTGCTTCAGAACGAACGAGATATTCGAGCAAGAGGACCCGGCGGAGAGTCTGGCGGCGATACGAGGTGACCAATCGTGAACGACCCACTGATGGAACTGGACGAGATGGAGAAGTATTTCAGCCGGAGCTCGGGGTTCCTCGATTCGCTCTTCGGCAGCGACGAGTACGTGAAGGCCGTCGACGGCGTCTCGTTCACGCTCGACGAGAACGAGGTCGTCGGCGTCATCGGCGAGAGCGGGTGCGGGAAGACGACCCTGCTCAAGACGCTGATGGGCCTCCACGACCCCACGGGCGGTGAAATCAGGTACGACGGGACGCCGCTCTCGTCGTTCGACCGCAGCGAGTGGAAAGCGTTCCGTCGAAACGTGCAGATCATCTTCCAGGACCCGTTCAACTCGATCGATCCGAAGATGTCCGTCCAGGAGACGCTGAAGGAACCGCTCAAGATCCACGACATGGAGGCGAGCGAGGAGCGGATTCTGGACGTCCTCGAACAGGTGGAGCTGAACCCGGCCAGGAACTACCTCAACCGCCTCCCGCAGCAGTTGAGCGGCGGGGAGAAACAACGCGTCTCGATCGCTCGAGCGCTCGTGACCGAACCGGACGTGATTCTGGCCGACGAGCCCGTCTCCATGCTGGACGTGTCCACGCAGGCGTCCGTACTCAACCTGCTCTCGGACCTGACGACCGAACTCGGGGTGAGCATGATATACATCTCGCACGACCTCTCGACGGTCGGATACGTGTGCGACCAGATCAAGGTGATGTACCTCGGACGAATCGTGGAGTCGGCACCGACGCAGACGCTGCTGGACGACCCCAAACACCCGTACACCCAGGAACTGGTGTCGGCCGTACCGATACCGGACCCCCATCACCAACGGGACCGAACGTCGATAGAGGGTGCCGTCGCGGACCCGATAGGCTTGGGAAGCGGATGCCGGTTCCGCGACCGGTGTCCGGACCGGATGGACATCTGCGAGAAAACCCCGATGAACGTCGAACACGGAGCGGAACGAGAGGTGGCGTGTCACCTCCACTACGACCACGAACGACGCGTACAGACCGGAGCGGACGGGGCGTCCGCGAATCAGCGAGCCACGGGCACGGAGGGTGACGACTGATGTCGACCGCACGATACTTCGTCAACCGGACGCTCCAGACGGTCCTGTTGCTGTGGGGGATACTGACGTTCCTGTTCCTCCTGTTCCGCGCGATGCCCGGCGACCCGGGGACGCTCATGCTGAACTCGGGAGCGAGTCCGGAAGCCGTCGCCGCGGCGCGTGCGCGATGGGGCCTCGACGAACCGATACACATCCAGTACCTGCAGTACGTGCGGAGTCTGGCGACGTTCAACCTCGGGAACTCGCTGACGAGCGGGGTCCCGGTGTGGGAACTCGTCCGGATGAAGATATTCAACACGTTCATCCTCGTCGGACCGGCGACGGTGGCGTTCTACATCATCGGGTCGATAGTCGGCGCCGTCCTCGGGTCCAAGCGCGGGACCAAACTGGAGAGCTACGGCATCATCCCGTTCTTCGTCATGGGGACGATGCCCTCGTTCTTCCTGAGCATCATCCTCGTGGTGGTGTTCGCGATGTACCTCGACCTGTTCCCGACGTCCGGGATGTTCTCGGCGGGCTTTCTCGCCCTTCACCCGGAGTGGCCGTGGTGGCGGCCGTACTTCACCCAGGACTTCCTTCACCACTACATCCTGCCGTTCACGGCGGTGATACTCCGGTACGTGTACTCGCCGCTGCTGGTGATGCGGACGAGCGTGACCGAGGTGATGGGGCAGGACTTCACCTACTACCACCGCATCACCGGTCTCCCCTCGAAGAAGCGGCTCAAGCACGTCTCGAAGCACGCGAGTCTGCCGGTCATCACGCTCTTCCCCACGTCGATGCTGCAGGCGGTCAGCGGTCTCGTGCTGATCGAAGTGGTGTTCAACTGGCCGGGAATCGGCAACCTGCTGGTGCACTCCATTCTGGGACGGGACTACCCGGTCGTTCAGTTCGTCTTCTTCGCCGCCGCCGTGAGCGTCGTGCTCGGCAACTACGCCGTCGACATCCTGTACGGCGTCATCGACCCGCGGGTCAGCGTGACGGACGACGCTTAGGCCGCCGTCCTCCCCGCCCTCGGGTTCGAGAGTACCTCGGACGCCGCCTCGGGGTCGGTCCGACGCTAACACGATTTTTCACGCGGGGCTACGACGCGGTCCGAGGCGGACGTGCGGCCTCGTTCGCGACTGCCCCCTGCCTCCGAACTATATTCCGTCCTGTGAGTCACGATGACAAACGCAAATATTTAATAGATAGATACTGTTGAGTGTGGCACGGTGAAACACAGCCATGGGTGAGCATGCCATAGACAGACGGCAGTTTGTGAAGACGATGGGTACTATCGCCGGAGCGACGGCCGTCGCCGGTTGCAGCGGCGACGACTCGGGTGACGGAACGGGTGACGGCAGCGGTGGAACGGCCAGCGACGGTGAACTCGGCGAGCGGGTTCCGTCGCTGGCGTGCCCGTACTGGTCGGACGTCGGGCGCGCCCCGACCTGTGAGGAGCAACTCTCCGTCGCCAAGCCCAACGTGGAAAACGCGCTGGGGGTTCAGGTCGAACTGCAGCCGAAAGACATCGCGACGACCATCTCCGAGTGGAACAACGACGTTCGGAAGTTCCCCATCGCGTACTGGTACATGGGGAACACCGGCGGGCGACTCGACCCGAACCCGATCATGGTCCGTAACATGATCACTCGGGCGGGCGGCGACGGACTGTTGAACTCCTCGCACTACCCCTCGTGTGAGTTCTCGAAACTCGCGCACGACCAAGTCTCCGCACCGTCGCTCGACAAGCGGAACGAGATGGTTCGGGAGGGGATCAAGATAATGAGCGAGGACGCCGCCCACATCCCGACGACGAACACGCTCAACTTCAACGCCGCAAGGTCGGCCGTGAACACGGAGCGAGTCGGTCAGGCCGGCTACGCGAAGAACAACCCCCGGTTCCACATCTACTCGTCGGTCGAAGACAAAGACCAGATGGTGTTCAACGCCGACGGGAACACGATGGCCACGTCCGCGTTCCCGCGGATGGACTCGGACTCCCTGTGGAACCACATCGTGACGTCGACGCTGATGGAGTACGACGAGAACTTCGAACTCCAGCAGAACATGGCCGCCAGCCTCGAAACGGCCCGCGAAGGCAAGCGCATCATCGTCGAAATCAAGGACGCGACGTTCCACAACGGCGACCCGGTCACCGCGGAGGACGTCCAGTACACGTTCCAGTGGAACCACGAGAACGGCAGCGTGGTGCCCGACCACACGGCCATCCCCTACGAGGGCGGCGCCGACGGCATCAAGATCGTCGACGACAAGACGGTCGAGTTCAACCTGAAGCAGGCGTACTGGCCGTTCATCAACAAGAAGCTCCAGAAGCGCGGCATCTACCACAAGCAGTCGTTCGTCGAATCCGGTGCCGACGAGAACCCCTCGAACTTCACGCTGAACGAGATCATCGGCTGCGGCCCCTATCAGGTCGTCAACTTCCAGCCCGGACAGTCGGTCACACTCGACCCGTTCCCGGACTGCGCCGCGCACGACCCGCCGAACCAGCGAAAGGTGTTCCTCGCGTTCGACAGCAAGCAGGGCGCGGCCCAAGGGTTGCAGGCCGGCGAGGTCGACGTCGTGTCACAACTTCCGACGGGACTCTTCGACCAGATGAAGCAGGCGGACGGCATTCAGACGAACGTGTTCAGCGGCTTCATGGGCTACCACTTCCACCCGCACCACGGCGTCGCGCCGACCAAGTTCCTCGAGTTCCGCCGCGCGTGGGGTAAGGCGCTCAACCGAAAGGAGATCAATCAGGTCTCTCAGTCCGGACAGGGCGAACCGCAGTACCACGGCAGCCACTTCATCACCACGCACCCCTCCTATCCCGACGACGACAGCGACGTCTACAAGTACACCACCGAACCCACGGGCGAACCCGAGGCGGCAAAGCAGTTACTCGAAGAGAACGGGTGGGGTTGGGACGACCAGGGGCGACTCCATTACCCGCCCGACGCGGACCTGAGTCCGCTCTGGCCCAAAGAGGGAACGCCGTCCGAGGAAGACTTCCCCTGCCTCTCGGAACTCCCCGAAGACTAGCTCAGCGGACGCCTCGCATCTCGGCGGTCGTCAGCGAGTTGTCGACCTCTCTCTCCACTACTTCTTCGACGTGCGCGCCTTGGAGTCGACTGTCTATCGTCCCGTCGACGACGAACAGTGTGGTCGGACCGCCGACGACGTCGTACCGGTCTTCCAGCATCTCGGCACAGTCCGGGCCGTACACCGACAACAGCGTGACCGAGTCGTGACCGCGTTCGAAGACCGACTCGAGGGCGTCACGCATCTCGTCACAGTCGGGACACCGCTCGCGCCAGACGTACACGACGGCCACCGGGAAGACGCCGAGCATCGCGGGGAGTCGCTCCCCCGCGACCGGAAGAAACGGCTCGGGAGACCCGTCCGTCGGCGGCACGGATCCGGTGAACCGGTCGAGCAGTATCACGACCCGAACGCTCTCGACGAACCCCAGCGCCTCCGCCACGTCCCGAACTGCGAGATACCGGGCGACGAAGTCGGGCGCCTCGTCGGCGACGGCGACGAAGTCGGCCACGCGTCCGGACGGGGTGTCGACCGCTCTCAGTTCCTCCCCGAGGTCCGTCTCGTCGCGTATCCGCTCGTCGTATCGGGAGACGACCGACTCGAAGTCGCTCGACGGTCGGACTTCGCCGTCGTCCTGTGCCGACAGCACGCCGGATTCGATCAGCGTCTCGAAGAGTTCGTTCTCGTCCATCACGACGGTGAGATTCCCGCTGATCGTATAGAAGTGTTGGGGTGAGACGAGAACCTCCGGAGGGCCGGAGAGACGGCAGTTACTCGACGGCGTCGGTGGTCGAGTCCTTCGGTTGGAGCCGCTCGAGTTGCTCCGCGTCGGTGAACAGGTGCTCGGCGACGAGGAGGCTGCTGCTCATGCTCGTCAGTCCGCCCGCGGCGAATATCATCGCCATGATGACGAACTGGTAGAGCGCGGCGTACAGCGGGTTCTCGCCGGAGAGTATCATCCCGGTCATGATACCCGGAATCCAGACCCACCCGAGGCTCTTGAGCGAATCTATCGTCGGGATGAGCGCCGCTCTGACGCCGGTCTGGATGTGCCGTGTGACGACGGCCGACGGCGGCGCCCCGAGCGCCAACCCCGCTTCTATCTCGTCGCGGTTCGAGAGAACTTCGCCACGCACGCGGTCGAGTGCGAGCGAGTTGATCTTCATCGCGTTGGCGATGACCATGCTCCCGACGGGAACGAGGTCCCGCACGGTCGATTCGATGGCGCCCGTCAGCGTCATCGCCACGATTACCGTCCCCGCACCGAACGATATCGAGAGGAACGAGACGCGAGTAACCGCCGGGAGGCCGTCACCGCGGTTCTTTGATATCCACGTCGCACCCCCGACCATCCCGAGGAGGATGAGCCAACTCCAGAAGTACTGCACGCTGAGGAGGACGCCGATGAGCGACCCCATGACGAGGACCTGAACGAACCCTCGGACGAGTGCGACGCTGAACTCCCGTTCGAGTGCGAGACCGCGGACCCGAGAGACGCCCACTACCACGAGCGCGATTGCGACGGCGGCGGCGACCTGGAGCAGCCCTTTCACGACCGTCGGGTCGAGACGGGCGAACAGGTCCGCGAGCGGGAAACCACCCGTCACGGCGACAGCACCTCGCGAGCGGGTCCGAGGTCGCTGACGGCGCCGTCCTCCAGCGAGAGCACTCTATCGGCCAGCCGTCGCGCTTGGTCCGGGTCGTGCGTGACGATGACGCACGCGATTCCGAAGTCGGCGACGACTTCCCGTATCAGCGCTTCCACGTACGCTTCGGTGCCGGCGTCGAGGTTCGAAGTCGGTTCGTCGAGCAGGAACGCGTCCGGGTCGTTCACCAGCGTCCTCGTCAACGCCACTCGCTGGGCTTCGCCGCCGGAGAGGTCGCCCACGTCCTTCGCCTCGTAGTCGGCGATGTCCAGACGTTCGAGCAACTCGCGCGTGCGTTCCTCGGGGACGGGTTCGTCTCTGAGCGTCGGGCCCCGAACGACGTTCTCCCAGACCGTCCCCGGGACCAGCGAGGGTTGCTGCGGGACGAGGCCGATGCGCTGTCGGAGCGTTCGCGGGGAGAGTTCGCGGTAGTCGACGCCCTCGACGTACACCGACCCCGAAGACGGCTCGTCCAGTCGATTCAGTAGCCGCAGGAACGACGACTTCCCCGCTCCCGACGGCCCCACGACGGCCAGTACCTCACCTCTGGAGACGGTCACAGAGACAGTGTCGACGACGGCGGTTCCGTCGACCAGTCTCGTCAGTCTCTCCGTCTCGAGGAGTGGCGCGTCCTCCGACTCGGAAGCGTGCGTGTCGTGTTTCATGTCTGTAGGGGGGCGAACTCCGGAATGACTCCGGAAGTACCCTGGGCCTTCGGTGTCGGAGGTTCGCCGGGGCGGTGACTAAAACTACCGATTGCGGTGACAGTTCTCGCCAGAAGTCGCTCGGTCGCCGAGGCGTCGTCAGGAGGAGTCGGGCGTCCTGACCGTGAGCACCGGACGGTCGGAGTTCAGTAGAATCGACTGCGTCGTGCTGCCGAACATGGCCTTTCCGACCGGCGATTGGTTCCGCCCACCGATGACGACGTACCTCGCGTCGACTTCCTCGGCGACGGAACGGACCTGCGTCTCCGGCCGGCCGACGCGCCCCGCGACGTCCACTCGCTCTCGCTGTTCTCGGTCCAGCGTCTGCTCGACCATCCGCCTGACGAAGTCCGCGGCCCGGTCACTCTCGTCCGAGACGCCGGTATCGGAGTACCCCGGCAACTCCCGCATGGTTCGGATGTGTTCGTCCACCTCCTGTTCCGGAATCACGTGTACCACGACGAGCGTATCGTCGTACGCCGTCGCGAGGTCCGCGGCCACCTCGATAACCCGCTTCGATGCCTCTTCTTCTCCGATTGCAGCTAACACGGCCATGAACTCGAATACGAGAGCAGATATAAAAAATCTCCTCCGGGCGGGGGAAGCGACGGCGACGACGACCGAGTGGGGCGGACGGCGGGCGTCGACTGGCCGAACGCCGCGGCGAGGGCTGGTCGAAGACGGCAAACTCCGTCCAGCAGTGGAATACGGCCCCGGACGCCTCCCTCGCCACCAAAGATTTATTCCCTAGTGAGCCAGTCGTTTTGCATGTAGCCTGATAGCATGGCACGACGCAACTCCTCAGCGGACGGCTGGACAGGCCCCGGTGAGTCGGTCTCTCAGGAGACCGACGACGTACGAGACCGGCTCCCGGGACCGAACGACAGCGAGTCTCCGAACCGGACCTCACCGGTGAGACGCGACGACCCCGAGGCGGCCTATCGCTCCACGCTCGGAACAGCGGAGGCGGCGACCTGATGACCGCCGAAGGCGGGTATCACGTCGTCGGCGGGGGTATCGTCGGTGCCAGCATCGCGTACCACCTCGCTCGGCGAACCGACGAACCGGTCCACGTCTACGAGAAGGGGACGCTGGCGAACGAGACGACGAAGAAGTCGCTCGCGTTCTTCGGGTTCTACGGCGACGAGACGCAGTACCGCATGAAGCGGTACGGGATGGAACTGTACAACGAGTTCCTGTCGTCGCCGCGCGCCGACCCCGGATACGTCACGACCGGGTTACTCGACGTCGCGACGTCGGACGACGGCGCGGAATCGCTCCGGCGAGCGGTCGAAGAGCGAGGCGAGCGACTCGCCCACGCCGACGCTGACCGGGTCGACACGTCCCCGGTCGACTTCGTCCAACCGGACGAACTGAAGCGGACGGCCGTGCTGCCGTTCCTCGACACCGACGTCGTTACCGGCGGCGTGTTCCGGCCGCAGGTCGGCTATCTCCGACCGCGAGAGATGGCGCTCGAATTCGTCGACCGGGCGCGGGACGAGGGTGCCGTCTTCCACGAGAACGCCACCGTAACGGACCTCTCGGTCGACGACGGCGTCCTCTCCGGCCTCTCCGTCGACGGCGAGGAACGACCGGCGGCGGCGGTCGTCTCGGCCGCCGGACCGTGGAACCCCCGCGTCGCCGAGATGGCGGGCGTCGAACTCCCCGTCAAACACACGCTCGCTCCGGTCTTGGAACTCGAACCCGACGAAGAGATTCCGTACACGCTACCGTGGATAACCCACCACGAGTCCGGATTCTCCATCCGACGGAACGCCGACGGACGCGTGTTGATGACGAACCACCCCCCCGGCGGACACGAGGAGGCCACAGAGTACGATCCCGATGAGGTCGGCGACGCCGTCCCCTCGGACCTCCGACAGCGGGGTCTCGAACTGCTCGAATCGCTCCTCCCGACCGTCGAGACGTTCGAAGTCGTCGACGAACGGGTCGGAATCCGCTCCTCGACGCCGGACGGTAATCCGGTCGTGGGCTGGACGCGCGTCGACGGCTTCTCCGTGGCGGCGTTCAGCACGTCGGGCATCCAACTCGCCCCGGCGACGGGGAGCGTAATCGCAGAGCAACTCCTCGACGACGAACCGTCCCAGTTCTACGAGGGACTCTCGGTCAGTCGCTTCGACGCCTATGTAGACCACAGATAACACCTCCCCACACAGACCCGACGAGACCATCTTTTGACGGCTATTTGCAAATATAGAATTTTATTTCATAAAATCATCCACGAAAAAATTAAGGCGGTACACGTCGATGCGTGAGTCATGGGACAACAGATCACGGTCCTCGGCGCGGGCGCGGGCGGTCTCACCACGACCGCCGACCTGACGATTCAGGGCCACGACGTGACGCTGTTCGAACTTCCGAAGTTCGAGTCGAACCTGGAAGCGATTCGGAGCAACGAGGGAATCGACATCACGGGCGCGGCGAACGAGGGCCACGCGCGACCGGCGACCGTCACCTCCGATCCGGCAGAAGCGGTCGAAGACGCCGACCTCGTCATCCAGGTCGTCCCGAACTTCGCGTTCGAACCGTTCGCCGAAGCCGTCGGTCCGCACCTCTCCGAGGGACAACCGTTCGTCCTGCTCTCGGCGAACACCATGAGCGCACTCGAGTATCGTCAGATTCTCGACGACGTGGGTGCCCCGGAGATTCGTCTCGGCGAGACGCCCTCGCTCGCGTACGCGGTCCGGAAGACCAGTCCGAGCAGCGTCCACGTCCTGGGAATCAAGCGCGAACTCTCCGTCGCCGGCCTCCCGGCGGAACACTCGTCGGTGCTCGCGGAGCAGATGGACGACGTGTTCCCCTTCTCCGTCAGTGCGGCGGAGAACGTTCTCGAGACGAGTCTGTTCAACGCGAACCCCGTGATTCATCCCGTCGGGGCCCTGCTGAACGCGGGCGAAATCGAGTCGCCGGACGACGAGTACTACCTGTACCAGAACGTCACGGACTCGATCGGACGGGTGATGTCGAGGGTCGACGAGGAACGAGCGGAGATCGGCGAGGCGCTGGGATTGGAGGTGAAGACGGTCGGCGAACTCTTCCACGACTGGTACGGTATCGGGGAGAACGAGTACTACGCGACGACGACGAACTCCCTGCGTACGAGTTCGATCCACGGGCCGATTCAGGGGCCGGACTCGCTCGACCACCGCTACGTCACCGAGGACGTCCCGTACGGTCTCGTTCCTCTCTCGGAGATGGCCGCGGCCTGCGGCGTCGAGACGCCGACCATCGACTCGCTCATCCAACTCGCCGAGGACGTCCACCACACGGACTTCCGCGCCGACGGACGAACGCTCGACGACTGCGGCATCGACGCCACCGACAGAGACGCACTCCTCCGGGTCGCGACTCGGAGCAACGCCCGCGTCTAGCTTCGCCGAAGCATGTCGATAGCGTTCGTCGGCGGCGGCGGAAAGACCTGTGGCGCGGAAACGGCCCGGAACCCGGCGGGCGTCGCTCTCCCGACGCGTGTTCGAGGGAACGCGAACGGGGCGAGAGCCGTCTTCCCGCGGTCGAAGGCGTCACTATCGCGGACGCGGACGCCAGTAGGCGGGACACGGTGAGCGTCGACGGAGTCCCGGCCGTGCGAAGCGGGTTCCGGCCGGCGACGGACACCGTTCGCCCCGAATCTCGAATCGAGCCGAGTCCGACCATTCCGGACCCCACCACACTAACAGCACACTATGAGCACGACAGACGACACGACCGAACGCAGTACCACCCGGACGACTATCGTTTCGAGCCGCGACGTCGAAGCGCATCTCGACATGGGGGACCTCGTCCCCGCGGTCGAAGCCGCGTTCGCCGCATACGAGAACGGGACGGCGCAGATGCCTCCGAAATCGTACGTCGACCTCCCCCAGTACGACGGCGACTTCCGCTCGATGCCCGCGTACCTCGAAACGGACGACTGGCAGGCGGCGGGTATCAAGTGGGTGAACGTCCACCCGGACAATCCGAGCCAGTTCGACTTGCCGACGGTCATGGGGACGCTCGTGTACACCGACCCACGGAGCGGCTTTCCCCTCGCGGTGATGGACGCGACGACGTTGACGATGAAGCGGACGGGGGCGGCGGCCGCAGTCGCCACCGACCACCTCGCCGTCCCGGACGCCTCGACGCTCGGCATCGTCGGTGCCGGCGTCCAGTCGTACTCGCAACTCGAAGCGATCGCCGAGGTCCGGCCCATCGACACGGTGGTCGTCAGCGACCCCGACGACGACCGACTCGCCCGGTTCGTCGAGGCGTTCGAGAACGACTTCGACGTACGGACCGGCACGGTGGCGGAGGCGGCGTCGTGCGACGTGCTCTCGACGGTCACCCCGGTCGAATCACCGATCGTGTCGGTGGACGACCTCGGCGACCACACCCACGTCAACGCGATGGGGGCCGACGCCGAGGGGAAACAGGAGCTACAGACGGAGGTCGTGCGCGAGGCCACTCTCGTCATCGACGATTTCGAGCAGACGACCCACTCCGGCGAAATCAACGTCCCCTGGCGCACGGAGAGACTCGACAGACGGGACATCGACGCCGAACTCGGCGAAGTCGTCGACCACGACCCATTCGGCGGCGACGTCCGCGCCGGCGTTACCGTCTTCGATTCGACCGGATTGGCCATCCAGGACCTCGCCGCCGCCCGCGTCGTCTATCACTCCCTCGACGACGCTGGGAGCGACCTCGAACTGGTCGCCACCGGACGGTGACGAATCGCGGTCCCGAACAGTTCAGCGCCGCCCCCTCTCCGCTTCACCCACAAACGAACCTCGTTCGCTGAGAGTTCTCCCCACAGTACGGACGTATAGTCCCGATTCGTGTTTGTAAATCGGAATACGAAAATATCAATTCTAGATTCAAAATATATTGGCTCATTGATACTCACTCGAACGTTATCTATTCTCAGAATCTGACTGCACAGTCACCAAACCCTCTCGAATCTGCTATCTATCCTCAATCAATCTACAGCTACCTAGACGCGGCTACGTTCCGTCCGTCACTCCTACCGGTCGGGTGTCTCCTCTCGGAGTCGACCGGTCTCACTCGACGGCTGGCCCGTGTGATCGCCGCCGCGCGTCCGGTCGTCGAGAGCCGTCCGCAGGATGGTGCATCTGCGTCACGGGAGAGGGGAGTCTCTCCCTCGAACCGCCCGGTCCCTCTCAGGCGAGCGTCAGGAACAGCCAGAGCGGGACGGCGTAGACCGGTTTCTCGTCTTCGGGACTCTCGTATCGCTCGACGCTGTTCCCGCCGGTGAGCACCAGTCCGAACTGCGCCTCGCCGTCGTGGATGCGGTGGTGCGTGGTCGCGCCGGACGACCCCCCCGTCGGGTCGTCGTCGTTCTCGCCCCACCTGAACGCCTCGTAGGAACCCCGGTACTCGCTGTCCGGTTCCTCGCGCAGCCCGTTCCACCAGCCGTCGTCGCCGCGGCGCAGACGGTCGATGCGGCGCTCGTACTCGCCGTCTTCGCCGCGCTCAGTCCGATGTTTCGCGGCTTCGATAACCCGTTCGGCGGTCGTCTCGGTGAACCCGTCGAGCGCCGCCACCTCCGCGACCGTCGCCGCACCCAGTCGCTCGACGGTCCAGTGGGTCGGGTCGTCGGTCCCCGGGTTCCACAGCGTCTCCTGCTTGGCCGGGCCGACGCCGCGTACGTCGCTGACGGCGTCGTACAGCGCTATCGCGTCCGCGACCGTCTCGGCGTCCGCTCGACTGAGGCCGTCGATAGCCGCCAACGCCTCGACCGACGCGTTCCACAGGTCGCTCAGTCCGTCCACTTCGCCGGCGTCTTCGAGTGCGTCCAGCACGCGACGCTCGAGCCACTCCGACAGTTTCGACAGCCCACCGGACGGTCCGGTTCGGGGAGACCCGACCGTCGGTTCGTACCGCACGAAGTCGTGTAAGCCGGCGTCGGGGTCGGCGCTCTGTCGGTCGAGGAACCGTCCGACCGCGTCTATCTTCTCGACGGGCGTGTCGGAGGCGGTGTCGATGCCGATGGGGACCGGCGCTCCCCTGACCTTCGGGACGAACTCGACGAAGTCGTCGCCGTCGCGCCAGTATCGGACGACGCCGCAGTTCGGGTCGAGCGGATGGTTGACGTTGTAGCTGAACCGGATGACGTGGTCGAACGCCACCATGTACTCGAGTTTCGAGCGGACGCCGTCGCGGTCGCTCGTCACGTCGTCGAGGTCGCGCCACTGGAGGACGTTCCCGAGGCCGACGTCGCGAAGCCCGACGCGGAGGTGGCGCGGTTTCTTCTGGCCGTAGCCGTCGCTGAACGCCACGAGGACGAGTTCTTCGAGCGTCGCGAAGTACTTCTCGCGGAGCGTGCGCCTGTCGACGTCGAGAATCCAATCCCCGGGGTCGCCGGATTCCCCGAGGAGGTCGTCGTAGTCGAACGGCCTCGTCTCTAACTCGTCGGCTACCCACGAATACAGTCGCGACAGGTCCCGCACTCGCCGCGGCTTAATCGACTGCAGCGACGGGGCCTGTTCGTGGAGCGACCCGAGGAGGTCGTCTGCGACGCTGCCGGCGTCGTCGGCGAAGGTGTGGCCCTCTCCGTCGGCGTCGCCTCGCAGGTACGCGCGGAACCACTCGTCCGACCGCTCGAACAGGTCGTCGTCGAGGGCGAGTGCGAGGTAGCCGCCCAGGAGGAGGTACTCCTCTAACGCGCGCTTGATCCACGCCCGCGGCGAGTCCGAGCCACCGCTGCCGACCAGTCGGTACATCCGGTCCAACTGCGACTCGTACGACTCCAGCGCCGAGAGCAGTTCGTCGGGATGGTCGACGGCAGCCCTCACCTTCGTCGTGAACTCACTCGGACTGACACGGTACGTGTCCGGGTCCCGTTCGAGCGAGGCGTCGCCGTCGAGCGCTGCGTGGTACGCCATCTCGACGCCGTCCGCCGCGTTCGCCCCCTCGAACAGCGGGTATCGACGCTGGAGGTAGTCTCGGAACTTCGCCGGGAGAATGGTCTCTATCTCGTAGTCGTCCAGTCGCATCTCGTCGCGTTCGGCGTCGTACAACTGTCGTTCGACCACGTCGTCGGAGGTGGCGGTTCCGACGACCGTTCGCGCGGGAGCGTCGCGGCAGAGTTCGGCGACCAGTTCCCCCCAGCCGTCGTCGCCGGCGTCGTCGTCGAGGACGTCGACGTCGTCGACGAAGACGAAGTGACGCGTCTCTGCGGGGTCGCCGTCGAGTACCTCCGCTTCGTAGTACGCGACTGCGTCCCGTATCTGGCGTTCGGGTCTGAGCTGGAAGGCCGGGTCTGCGTCGAGCGGGAGGTAGAGGACGCGATTCGGGCCGAGGTCCGGGAGTTGGTTGACGAAGTGGGACGACTCTCCGTCGGCATCGCTCGGGTCGTAGTGGTATCTGTCGATGGCCCAGGCGGTGCGCACGTCTCGAGGCCCGCGCGCGAGATGCTCGACGTCGTCCGTCTCCGGGAGCGTCCACAGCAGTTCTCGAAACCGGTCGTCGACGAACAGTCTGACGAGTTGACCGAGGAGCGTCGTCTTCCCCGTGTTCTCCGACCCCGCGATCGCGAAGAACCGCGTCTGCGGGGCCTCTGATTCGGGGTCCCACGCGAGTTTCTGTATCGCGCTGTAGAAGTCGGCCTTGTAGTTGGCCCAGGATCTTTTCGTCGGGATGCACCCCGGGCGCCCCGGGCGGTACTCCCGGTTGGAGTCTGGCCACCAGTAGTTGATGTCCGGGAGGCGTCGAACGAGCGCCTTCTCGGAGCGGTCACCGTCCTCGCGCGTGGTCATTAGCCGTGCTTGGCGCGCCCGCTACTTAAATCGTGCAGGAAACTATTGTCGATGCGTTATTTATCAGACACTCGGGCGGCCGAGTCGACGTCGGTCCGGCCCGCTGCCGCCTCTCGTCTGACTGGCGCTCTTCGTCCCGTTCGCGTCCTTTCTCACCTGTTTGGCCGTAGTATCGTTCGGAACGCCGAACCCGGACGCGACGCGTGCCGACTCGGCGTCGGGCCGTTCGAGGAAAAAATTCGCAATTTCCGGTGATGTCCGCTCTGTGTCTCGGTCTCACTATCGGAAACTTATCTCGATACTGCCGACGCGGGGAAGAGAAAAGTGGCAGAACAGCGCCGAAGGGGGGCCTCTACCTCGGGTTCTGTTCCCGTTTGACGACTCGAATCTGGGAAAATAATCTACATCGAATTATTTTTTGTCGCAAGCTTTATCACTCCTCCCCGTCGTATCGATAGATGAAAACACATCGAGATTCAGAATATCACCTCTCGACTCACGACGGTCACGGGCAACTACCACCACCCCCTCGAACGATGAACACCGACACCAACGACGAACGACGAACCGACGTCACCGGGACGTTCGTGACGCACCGCAGCACCGAACAGGGCGACGAGACGGTCTGGCACCTCACGATAGACACGGGGAGCGAACACCGAAGCGTGTTCCTCGCGCCGGCGCGGAGCGACGTCCGGTTCGACCTCCTGACTGGACGCGAGTACGCCTTCTCGGGCGTGCGTGTCTGTACGCCGGCAGCGGCCGAAACCGTCGACGACGCCGACTGTCCGTCGTGCGGCGGTGACCTCCGCGAGTGGACCGCCGTCGACGACTACCCCGCCGTCCGTGCCGCACTCCCGGAGTTCGACGTCGAAGACGAGTTCTACGTCGTCGACACCGCGACCACGTTCGACGCACCCGACGACGAGCGCTCGTACCCCGTCGACGACTGGCGCTCCTGGCGGACCACCACTCCTCCGGGGGTCGTCTGTCTCGACTGCGACCGCGAGTTCGACTCGCGGGAGTTCCGACTGCCAACCGGCGAGGCGCATCCGACGGACACCGTGGAGGACCACTCGGTCGCCGCGCCGGAGTCCATCGGCCTCGCGACAGGGGGCGCGAACGACGCGTCGAACTTCCGCGAGAACGTCGCGAACGGCTACACGCCCCGGCCGGATTCGCTCGCCCCCGAGGGCCTGTTCCACGACTACCGGTTCCCCACGCGCGGAGACACGGACGCGGCCGGGATGTTCGTCCCCACGTCTTCGCAGTCCGTCTCGACGAACCCCGTGACCGGCGACGAGGAACGATACGTCGCCGTCGGTCTCGACTCGTCGCTCCCCGTCTCCGAGTTCGAACGCCCGCCGCTGGACCTCGTCGCGGTCCTCGACGTCTCGGGGTCGATGCAGAGCGGGTTCGACGAGTACTACTACGACGAGACCGGCACTCGGCGGGAGGTCCCGGCGGAGGAACGCTCGGCGGAGACGAAGTTGGAGGCGGCGGCCGAGTCGCTGTGTGCGCTCACCGGTCACCTCGCCCCGAACGACCGCTTCGGCGTCGTCCTCTACAACGGCGACGCACACGTCGCCAAACCCCTCGGCCGCGTCGACGAGACCGACCTCGCCGCGATTCGCGGTCACATCCGCGACGTGCAGGCCGGCGGCGGCACCGACATGAGCGCCGGGTTCGACGCCGCCCGAGACCTCCTCGCCGACGCACCCGCCGACGAGGACCGCGAACGTCGCATCGTCTTCACGACGGACGCGATGCCGAACACCGGTCTCACCGGGTCGGCGGCGCTCACCGACCTCGTCGCCGACGCCGCCGACGGGGGCGTCCACACGACGTTCGTCGGGATGGGCATCGACGCGAACGCCGAGTTGACGAGCGACCTCTCGGCCGTCCGCGGCGCGAACCACTACTTCGTCCACTCGTCGGCGGAGTTCGAACGCCGCCTCGGCGAGGAGTTCGACTACTTCGTCTCGCCGCTGGCGTTCGACCTCTCGGTGGACGTCGACGCCGACGACCACGCGGTCGCGGGCGTCTACGGGTCGCCGAACGCCGACCCCGAGGCGGGGCGGGCCATCCACGTCGAGACGCTGTTCCCCTCGCCGACGGCGGACGGGGAGTCTCGCGGCGGCGTCGTCCTCGTCCGACTCGACCCGGTCGCCCCGGTGGCGGACGACGCCGAAGTACGCCTGCACGCCTCGTGGACCGAACGCGACGGGACCGAGGACGAGACGACAGTCACCGCCCCTCTCCGCGGGGCGGGACACGACGACGACGGAGTCCGGAAAGCCGTCGCACTCGCCCGGTACGCCCGGACTCTCCGTGCGTGGGCCGACCGAGTACGCGGGCACGACGCCGACGAACCGGTCGACGACTGGCGCAGTCGGGAGGGCCAACGAGCGTCGCGGCGGTCGCGACACGAACGCGGGTCCGTCCCCCTCCGCGTCTCGGCAGACGACGCGGCGACGTTCGAGGTTCTCGCGTCGTACCTCCGCGAGGAGCGAGACGCCGTCGACGACCCGTCGCTGTCGCGGGAACTGGACGTCTTGGAGGTCCTCCAAGCGGCGGTGCGCGGTGCGGAGGCCAGACGATGAGGTCGAATCCGCTGGCCGTCTCGCCGTCGTCCCCGGAGGAGTTAGACGCGTTCCTCTCGGAGACGGCGCCGGACGCGGCCTACGAGTTCCACCTGTCGGTCGGTCCGTCCACGCCCCGATTCGCCTCCTCGGTCGAACGCCTCGGCCTCGACGGACCGTTCGACGGGGCGGTGTATCGGTTCGTCCACGCGGATGGATGCGGGGAGACGAACGTGGCCGCGGAGTTCGTCGCCCGAGTCCTCGTCGCCGAGGACCTGCGGACCGAGGCGACCCGCACCGGCAGGGGCGACGCTAACCGCGTGACCGACCGACAGACGGGAGGCCGGGCGTGAGTACAGAGCCCGCGACCGACCCCGGATTCGCAGGACTCGACGACCACCCGGTCGAACTCTCGTACCAGCACGCGAATCCGTCGGCCGGGAACGAGTCGGTCCTGTTGCGGTTTGGCTACGAGGGCCGCGACGGCGACGCCTGTCTGCTTGTCGACGCGGGTGCCGACGCCTCGCTGGACCGACTGCTCGGACCCGAAGACCGACTGGTGGGGGTGTGTCTCACGCACGCCCACCTCGACCACTACCGGTCACTCCCGGCGTGCATCGACGAGGACGTCCCCGTCTACGCGTCGCCGGCGACGGCGGCGATGGCCGGCGACGTCCTCGACGTGGCGAGCGAACGCCACGACGTGACCGACCGCGGCGTCGCCGACGCACTCGTCGGCGTCGACGGCTGGACGACCGTCTGTCCGGGCGTCCGCCTCCACCCCCTCCCGGCGGGGCACGCCCCGGGTGCGGTCGGGTTCCT
Organism: Halogeometricum rufum; assembly: GCF_900112175.1. NCBI lineage: Archaea > Methanobacteriati > Methanobacteriota > Halobacteria > Halobacteriales > Haloferacaceae > Halogeometricum > Halogeometricum rufum. The sequence goes on from NZ_FOYT01000004.1 coordinate 49,764, forward strand.
CGTCAGATTCGAGGACGGCGACGACCACCACGACGTCGTCGTCACCGGTGACTTCACGCACACCGACTGCGCGGGTGCGCCCGGCTTCCAGACGGACCTCGCCACGGACGTCGAACTGCTGTTCCTCACCGCCGCGACCGCCAGCGACCCCGGCGACGCGCTGACAGACGCACTCGGCGACGCGCTCGAACGCGCGACTGCGGGCGGTCGAACGCTCGTCACCGCGGGCGCACTGGTGGGCGTACACGTCGCGACGCTCGTGGCCGCCGCGAACGCGGAACTCGACGTCTCCGTTCCGGTCCGACTCGTCGGGCAGACGGCGAAGCTGTACGACGCCCTCGGGTACGACCACGACGCCGTCGAGACGGTCCCGGTGTTCGAGGACCCCCGGACGTGTCTGACGCCCGGGACGGTCACTATCGCCGGTCCCGAAGTCCCCGTCGACGACAGCAGCGAACGCCTGTACGGCGAACTCAAAGACGACGCCGACGCCGCACTCGTCCAACTCGTCACGAGCGGTTCGCCGCCCGTGCAGACGGGCGGGTGCGTCAGCACGCACTACGAACTCTCGATGCACCCGACGGAGTCGGGACTTCGGTCGGTCGTCACGGACCTCGAACCCATCCAGACGGTCCTGACGCACTGCCGCGGCACGGACGAGTACAACGACCTGCCGACGTGCGTCTGGTCGCCCGGCGACGATACGGTGTACCCGCTCTACCGAGACGACTCGTGGTGCCCGCCGCCGTGGATGTCCAACGTTCGGCGCCGAGATACCAGTGAGACGACCCGCCTCGGCGCGTTCGCGGGCGACGCCTTCGCCGACCTCTCGCTCCCGAGTCTCGACCGGGTCTCGACCCCGAACCTCGCCGCCGAAGGCGTGGACGCCGACCGACTCGCTGACCGACTGGCCGGCCGACCGGACACGACCACTGTCGGTCACTCCGAGAGCACCGACGGCAGTCCCGACGCCGAACCGCCTCGAGACGACCAGACCGCGACCAGTACGTCTGATTCAGACACTATGAGTGACGCAGACACCAGCGACGACGGTACCGACCACGAACTGTATCGCACGGCGGGGGCCGACGTCGACATCGAGGTTCCGGCAGACTTCGAGGAGACGCTCCCGTCCCCGAACAACATCATCTCCGCGCGCGCACGGAGACGGGTCCTCGGCGGAGACGGCGACGAAGACGAGGGGACGGCTACACCCGTCGACGAGCACGAGGAGTCCACGGTCGACGAACCCGACGACAGGACCACCGACACCGAGACTGCACCGGACACGACCGACGACGGCGCGGAGGCAGACACCAGTTCCGACTCTGTCGACTCGCCCAAGGTGGAGTCGTTCACGAGCACCGACGACGGCCTCGAAGCGACTACGACGCTCGACGTCGAACTGGACCCGATACTCGCGGCACTCCTCGAACGCCACCGCGCGACGACCGACGACGACCGGTCGCTCGGAACCGTCGTCGCCGACGCCGTCGAAGCATACCTCGACGCCGTCCTCCGCGACGAACTCACGCCTTCGGCGACCACGACCACCGTGAGCGTCACCGTCGACGGACTCCTCGACGAGACGCTGACTGACGCCGTCGAAACGGCAGACGTCGGCGACCTCGACGCCGCCGTCCGTGACCACATCGCGGCCGCCATCGCCGACGACCTTCAGACGACGGTGACGACCGACCTCGGGCGCTGTGCGTCACTCCTCCGCGCCGTCCACGAGACCCACGACGCCTTCGAGACCCGGGCCGACGTCGTCGACGCCGCCGTCGAGCGGTATCTGGCGACCACCGCGTCTGCAGACTGACCGCTCGCCTACGCGTGTGCGGCGAACAGGTCGAACGCGACGCCGCTCTCTCCGGTTCACTCCCGGGCACTCTCGTACCGGTCGACCCGACGGAGTAGTGCGCCCGAGACTCCGCCGAGACGAACGGGACGGAGGAAGGCCACAGAGACTCCGGGGCCGCGGTTAGAACCGGCGACCGACGAGGGCATCACACGGGTTTATCGACCCGCGGATAGTTGCCGATGGTATGAGCGACACGACGGACGTCGACCTCGAATTCGTTCGACTCGGCGACACGGGTATCCAGACCAGCGAACTCCAGTTCGGTACGTGGCGGTTCGGAAAGGAGACCGAAGAAGGGAACGTCGAGATAGACGAAGAGCGCGCGCACGAACTGTTGGACGCGTACGACGCGGCGGGCGGACGCTACATCGACACCGCCGACGTGTACGGCGGCGGCGCGAGCGAACGGTGGATCGGTGACTGGCTGGCGGACCGCGACCGTGAACGGTACACCATCGCCTCGAAGATCTACTGGCAGATTCGCGACGGCGACCCGAACAGTCGCGGCACGAACCGCAAGAACGTCCGCCACCGCATCGACGCGCTGCTCGACCGCCTCGACACCGACTACGTCGACGTGCTCTACATCCACCGCTGGGACGACCAGACGCCCACACGGGAGATGATGAAGACGCTGAACGGACTCGTCGAAGACGGGAAGGTCCACTACCTCGGCGCCTCGACGCACCGGCCGAACGCGTGGAAGGTGGCGCGGGCGAACGAGATCGCCCGCGAGAACGGGTGGGAACCGTTCACCGTCTCCCAACCGCGCTACAACCTCGTCGACCGCGAGGTAGAGGGCGACTACCTCGAGATGACGCGGTCGTACGGCATGGCGGTCTGTCCGTGGAGTCCGCTCGGTCAGGGCTTTCTCACCGGTAAGTACTCGCGCGAAGAGGGACTCACCGGCGAGTCGCGCGCCGCGGAGTCCAGTCGGTTCGAGGACGCCTACCTCACGGCGGAGAACTTCGACGTGCACGACGAACTCGACGCCGTCGCCGACGAAGTGGGCGCGTCGGCCGCACAGACCGCCCTCGCGTGGTTGATGCACCGCGAGGGCGTCACGGCACCCATCGTCGGCGCGCGCACCATCGACCAACTCGAAGAGAACCTCGCGGCGGCGACGGTTGACCTCTCGGACGACCAGGTCGACCGCTTGACCGAGGCGAAGGGCGGACCGTACGCGGGCCTGTAAGCGAACGGCGCTCCGACCGGTCTCGTCGTCCGTTTCAGTCGCCGGGGTTCGTCGCGACGTCGGCCCAGACGAGTCGGTGGTCCGAGGCGGTTTCGACGGCCTCCAAGAGGCCGTTCTCCGTGGTTGCCTCGCTCGGCCAGACGACTCCCGAGTCCCGCAGCGAGAGGTCCGGTGAAGGGAGGACGTAGTCGATCAGTTCGACGACGCCCTCCACGTCGCCGCCGAAACGCGTCGCGGTGGGGAGATCGCGGTGGAACCCGCCCGGACTCGTCGGGAGACGGTCGGTGTTGAAGTCGTCGTTGTCGACGAAGAACTTCTGAGCGGGCTGGAGTGGACGCTCGTCCCGATTTCGACCCGGCCCGGCGTTCATATCGCCCATCAGGACGAACGAGGCGTCGTCGTTGAGACCCCCGTGGTTGCCGTCGTCGTCGTAGATGTACTCCTCGCCGGCGACGTAGTCCGCGAAGAACCGGACCTCGTCGTGGTTCCACTTCCCATTGAAGTTGTTCACGCCGTCGAAGCCCGGCGGCGTCGGGTGCGCGAACAGGCCGTGAACCGTTCCTCCCTTCACCCGGAACGGGACGTCGACGTGCGTCTTCGAGGAGAGCCGATAGACGTCGAGTTCCGCTTCCGTGAGGTAGATTGCCGTCTCGTCCTCCGCGGGGTCGGTGACGACGCCCTCCTCGCCCGCGACCGGAATGCGGTTGTCGGGCATGTCTGCCCACTGGAACGTCTGAAAGGACCGGATCTCCGACTCGGCGATGGGATACTTGCTCGCGATTGCGAACGCGTAGTGTCCCGGAAACTCCCCGAACCCGAACGCGTCACCGGGCAGTGCGCCGGCGTCTCCGTCTTTGTTGAAGTCGTAGTCCTCCTCGGGAAGGACGCCCGTGTTGCTGGTCGGCTGGAGGGTATGCTCGTAGTGGATACCGTCGAGACCGTCCCGTTGCGGGACGCTGAGGTAGTTCTCGACGAACGCGTCGATGTTCGCCGTGTCGGTGTGTTCGCCTTCCTGGAGGTTGTTCGTGAGTTCGTTGACGACGAGGATATCCGGCTGGACCTCTTGGACGACTCGGGCGGCCGCTTCCGCCTGCTCGTCGCCCTGCTGTTGGACCTGCTCCGTCTCCAGTTCGATCACGTTGAAGGCCGCGTAGCGCGTCCCGCGACGACGATTCCGGCTTCCCGACTGCTGTCGTCGTCCGCTAGCGGTGCCCATCAACCCGGCCGCAGTCGCCGTGCCAGCGATCGTCTTGAGTAACGCGCGTCTGGTCTGCTGTAGGGACATCGACTACGTTGACATGACGACTACACGGCATAAATTTCAGTATAAGAATATAAGATATTATCGAACGCGTACCGAAACTCGGGACGTTCGTCGTTCACGGTAGGGTGCGACCACCCCCGATTGGGGAGGCCCGCCTTCTCTCCCTCTCGAAGCGCGGAGATTCGGCGCTGTCGTGGCTACAGATGGATGGACGGCGTCGACCCCGCACAATCCACTTGGTTTTACTAATCTAAAACAAAGTGCAAGCGCTTCGACTCGATTCAATACAGAGAACACCTGAAACGCCAGTATTCGGGGTTTCAGAAGGAAGATTCCACACCATATACTATATATGGCTATACAAAATGTCGCTCTTGGAAGTTCCGCAGTTCGGAGGATAGGCTAGTTTTGGGTCGTATATCCGTCGACTCGTGGTGCTGTTCACCAACCAGTCTAAACCGTTACCTCTGTCTGACCCCGTCTTTCCGCCGATCTTAGTGAAAACCACTTACCGAGCGACGATTACAGAGACGGGCGAGTTGCGGAACACTTTCTGGGCGACGTTCCCGACGACCAGTCGATCGACCAACGAGCCGCCGTGGCTCCCGATGACGACCGCATCGAAATCGTCGGCCCTGTTCAAAATCGCCCGAGCCGGTTGGCCCAGTTGAACCTCGGTCGTGATCTCGACGTCGTACTCGGCGGCCAACTCCCGGGCGCCGTCGAATACCTCCTTCGCGCGTTCCTCGGCGGCCTCTTCAAGGTCCTCCTCGAGAGCGAGTGACGTGGCTGTTCCCCCCCACGGCGACGGTTCGCCTACGACCTGCAAGACGGTGATCTCCGCGTCGGGATGGTTCTCGAGGGCGTACTCGAGCGCTCGCTGGGCCATCTCCGAGCCGTCCATCGGAACGAGAATCCGTGAGATCATGGTACAACTACGGACGCGGGGTGATTAAAGCGGCGGGTCGCTCGATCGGATATGCACTCGGCCGCAGTGAACGTGTTCGGTCTCACGGGCGACAGTAATCACGGGGACGGGCGCAGTTCGCACGGTTTGGTCGACGTCGCCCTTCGCGTTCATCCTCGTCGAGAGCAACTCTGTCCACGTGGCGAGGGGCGAACAGTGGCGGAACACCCCGCTGTGATGTCGTGGCCCTACGCGTTTGTTCTCGCTTGGGTACGCCTTCGAAGTGCCGAGCAGGTGTCTCTTTCGACCACCGCCAGGAAGAGTTACCCACTTAATCAAAAATTGGTCAGTCGTGAATATATCAACCGTTAATCCACTTTCGGGTGCTAGCTCACCTATGAGTGAATCAACTGACGAAACGACGGGAGTCGCACGAGAACTAGACGAGAGCGGCCTCGGCCCCGGGGCGATGGCAGCAATGGGCTCCGTTGCGCTCGCCCTGTACTACTACTACGTCCGTGGTGAAAAGCAGCGAGGGCAGTTCGTCGGGTTGTGGCCGGCGACGATACTCGGTCTCGCCGTCTACCTCAAGCTGGAGCACATAAAACGGATGTTACAAGACTCCCAGAACTGAACGCGGGGAACCGCTGGCGACCCGCAGTGCTTCGGGGCGAGGTCAGGGTGTTTTGTCTGTCGCCCTCCTGTAACGCATAATGAGTGAACTCCCAGAAACCATCGCGGGTGTGTCCGACGTCGACTGTACCGGACTACAGGCTCTCGTCACGGGATCGACGAGCGGAATCGGCCGCGCCGCCGCGCTGGCGCTCGGCCGACTCGGCGCGGACGTCGTCGTCCACGGCCGGGACCCACGAGCCGGCGCGGAGGTGGTCGAAGAACTCTCCCGGACTGGTGGCGACGCGACGTTCGTCCAGGCGGACTTCGCGGATCTCGATGCGGTCCGAGCTCTCGCGGTCGCTGTGCGCGAAGAGACCGAGGGGCTCGACCTCCTCGTCAACAATGCTGGCGGGCTGTTCCGGAACGGGGGGCTGACCGACGCTGGCGTCGAGTACACCTTCCACGTCAACCACCTGTCGCCATACCTGCTGACGACCGAGTTGCTGAGCCACCTCCGCGAGGGCGCTCGGATTGTCACGACCGCATCCGACGCTCACAAGGGGGCCTCGCTGAATCTGGACCGGGTGCGGGGCGCCGATCGATACACCGGATTCAACGCATACAGCCACTCGAAACTCGCGAACGTCCTCTTCGCCACCGAACTCGCCAGACGACTCGACGCAACCGGTCGCGAGGTTACCTCCAACAGCATCCACCCGGGCGCGATTCCGGGGAGCGGGTTCAGTCGGTTCCTCCCTGGCCCGCTCCCAGGTCTGTTCCAGCGACTCGAAGCGGTCCCTGGGGTGACGTCTGTCGCCGACGGGGCCGCAGAGATCTTGTTCGTCGCCGTCTCGCCACGCGCTGCGGAGGTATCCGGGCGGTACTTCACGAACCAGCGGCCGCGGACCCCCTCCAAGGCCGCCCGGGACAGCGAGGCTTCCCGGCGGCTCTGGTCGGAGAGCGCAACGCTACTCGACATCGAGGAGCCACTGGCGGAACGCGACCGACAGCCCGTCTCGACCGGCGATGGGACTGCCCCGGGTGACGTCTGACTCCCCCAGCATGAATCACGACCGCATTCACGCACGGGAGCCCACTCACCGCCGTGATCGGTGGTCGGTCGGGACTATCGCGTCGGTCGCAGAGCGGGACGGCCACTGTGTCGTCACGGTCACTCCTGAGGAGGGTGAGACGATAGACCTCGTCGTCACGCTCGCCGTTCGCGACCTGTTCGTGAGTCGGCTGGATATCGACGAGGGGGAGTCACCCGTCGGCGAGCGTGTCTGGTACCGGAAACACGGCAGTCACACGTCCCAGTCATAGCCCTGTGACGCCATGTTGAACCCCCAGTCGGTGATGTATCTCCTCAGTCGTGCTGAATACAGGGGGCGAATGTCTCTGTCGAACGCACTTAGCTACGTAGACGTGTCGTAAGTCGATGCCGAACGTGAATTCGCGCATCACGCATCCTCCGGTTCGTCACGGGGACTCGACGACACACCATCGAACTCCGCCGGCGAGCGCGAAAGAATTCCCGCTCGGCGCATATTCTCTTTCGGAAACATAATTATTATTAATTCTGGACTTGACCGTGTTGACACACACCATGAGCGCCGACGAACCCAATCAGTCGACCGACACACATGGGCACGAACATCACGGAGTAGAGGGGCCGGGGTATCCGACGCCAGCGGCGATGCGCACCGAGTCGGAACACGAGGAGACTGCCTTCGTCATGGGGCTCCGGGTCGGCATGGACGTGGACGAACCCGACTTCGTCGGCGTCGTCGATGTCGACCCGGACTCCGAGACGTACGGCGAACTGATCGACACGGTCGAGATGCCGAACAAGGGCGACGAACTCCACCACTTCGGCTGGAATACCTGCTCCTCTTCCTGCCACGCCGAGGGCCTGGTCCGGGACCATCTTATCGTCCCCGGCCAGCGTTCCTCGCGCATCCACATCGTCGACGCTTCCGACCCGCGCAGCCCGGCAATCGAGAAGGTCATCGAACCCGAGGAGGTGTTCGAGCACGACCTCTCGGCGCCGCACACGGTCCACTGCGTTCCCGAGGGAAAAATCGTCATCAGTATGCTCGGGAACGCCGACGGCGAACTCCCGGGCGGCTTCCTCCAACTCGACCAGGACGACTTCTCCATCGACGGCCACTGGGAGATCGACCGCGGCGACATGGAGATGAACTACGACTACTGGTATCAGCCCCGCCACGGCGTGATGCTGTCGACGGAGTGGGCGGCGCCGGAAACCTACTATCCGGGATTCGACTTGGACGACGTCGAAGACGGTAAGTACGGCGACAGCATCCACGTCTGGGACTGGGAGACGAAAGAACACCGGCAGACGCTGACGTTCGGCGAGGAGGGGCTCATTCCACTCGAGATTCGGATGCCCCACAACCCCGAGGAAACCGAGGGCTACGTCGGTGCCGCCCTCTCTTCGAACATCCTCCGGTTCTGGGAGGCGGAAGACGGCCGCTGGGAGTGGGAAAAAGTCATCGACGTCGAGGACCGCGAACATCCCGACTGGGACATGCCCGTGCCGGGACTGGTGACGGACATCCTCCTGTCGCTCGACGACCAGTACATGTTCTTCTCGAACTGGCTCCACGGCGACGTGCGGATGTACGACATCAGCGACACGGGGAGCCCGCGGTTGGTCGACCAGTGCTGGGTCGGGGGCAACTTCGCCGAGCGCCAGTCCGTCGGCGGCCACGACGTCCGCGGTGCGCCCCAGATGCTCCAGCTCTCCCGGGACGGCCGACGGCTCTACTGGACCACCTCCCTGTTCTCCTCCTGGGACAACCAGTTCTACCCCGAAATCGGGGAACGGGGGTCGCTGATGATGAAAGCGGACGTGTATCCCGAGGAGGGGCGGATGGAACTCGACGAGGAGTTCGTCGTCGACTTCGGAGACGCCCCCGGTGGCCCGGCCCGCGCCCACGAGATTCGCTGGCCCGGCGGCGACTGTACCAGCGACGTCTGGCAGTAGCCGCCGATGCCCCACGCAGTCACTCTGGAGTGGCGCGACGGCCGGGAGGCGACCATCGAGGTCCGGGAAGCCGAGGTGGTCACCGACGCTACCGAGCGTGCAGGCCTCGGCGTCCCCTACGGCTGTCTGTACGGTGCGTGCGCCACCTGCACCGGACGCCTGCTGGAGGGTGACCTCGTCCACGTCGAACGCCCGCGGGGGTTGAAACCCCGACACCGACAGGCCGGTTACGTCCTGCTCTGTGTGGCCGAACCGCGCTCGGACTGCCGTATCGAGGTGGGTGCGGAGGTACAGGCCGACCTCGTGCCGAACCCGTGGAAATGAGTGACTATCGGGTGTTCGTCCGTTGGGGCGAACAGGCGCAGTCACGGCGACTCGAGGCTGGTGACCGAGCGCTCGCTGTCGTCCTCGCACCGGTCGGGGGACGTCGTCGTTCGAAACGTCCCCTTCGCGTCGCACTCTCCCTCACAGGCCTCTCTAGTTGCAGGCGTTACTGACCGCCGGTTCAGCGCGAGCGCACCGAGATGGACACCGTTCGAGTGATGGTGACCTTCAGGGCCGAGTGAGCATGCCCACTCCGCGAATCATCTCCTTTAGGAAGCGCGCGAAGACTCGCTCACGAACTGGCGGGACTAGGCTGATCAGTACCTCCAAAATCACCATCAGACTGGCTGAAAACGTCAGCTGAGACAAGAACCGGGTGTGGTACAGCCCGGTTTGGCTCAGATACCACCATCCCGTAACTTCCGCTTTCTCAGTATGTGCCTAGTAGACGAATATCGGGCAAGCACGATGATGTTAGTGCATAGTAACGGAAATCGTGAGTAGCTATGTATCTATCCACAGGTTCCATTCCCGCAGGAACTGATGAACAGGTATGTATACGAAAGCGGAACTCGACGACGGTCCCGAGCCCGTCGATGCTGACGAGTGTACTGAAATGAATCGTGCAGACGAACTCGGATACACGGTGGAAGCGATCTCGACGCTGTTCGAGTTCGAGAAAAAGACAGTCGAACAGCACCTCCACGACGACTGTAAACACTACTGATTCCGTCCTCTATCGCGCTGTTCCGAAGAAGGAACTCACCCGTGAGTATTCGGACAACACCGTAGAGAGTCCGACTGACGTTCCTCCACGGCGTGTTCTCACTCGATCGTCGCCTCGCGACGGCGTCCTGCGACTGCGACGCCGAACGCGACGGCGGTCGAGAGCAGATACACGGCCGGAACTCCCGCCGCCGTAGTCGCCGGCATCGTCGCGGTGTAATCGAGCGGGACGACGCCGTTCACGGGGCCGAGATACCACGCGACCAGATACAGCAGTTCGAAGAGGCGCGGACGGCCGGTCCAGACGCCGAGCGCGAGGGCGAGGCTCGGGAGGAACGCCACCGCAGCGACGCCCCCCACGAACGAATCCCAGCTACCGACCGCCGCGAAGCGAACGAGTGCGGGGAGTATCAGTACGGCACCGAGACCGACCGCGACGACGTACGTACACGCCAACAGTCGCGTCACGTCGACGTCGACGAACACGAGTTCAGTCGTTCGAGAGAGTCGTTCGCGGGCGCCGAGGCGCGACCAGACGGGCAGCGGAAGTAGCAACACAATCGGCAACACGAACGCGCGCAGCGCGTCGAGCGGTGCGACGGCCGTCGCCGCGACCCCGCCGACGAACGCGAGGTACCACCACCACCGTCGTCCGCGCAGCGCCATGCGAAACTCGGCCGCCAGTACCCGACCGATGGCGAACCCGCCGTTCTCGACCGGCGTGAGGGTCTCGACCGAGACCAATGGCTCGCGCCGTTTCGATTCGGTGTCGTCCGTCGCACCCGTGTCTCCGTCTCCGAACCGGTTGCCGAACGCGAACCGACGGCCCCCGTCGTCGAACCGGTCGAAGGTGACGGTCGCGGCGCCGAGAAACCCGACGGCGACGGCGAGGACGCGCGCCCGCCCTGCGAGTCGGTCGAGCGACCACTCGAGGCCGTCCCACCGGAACGACTGGAGCCCCGACTGTGTCGGCTGATACGCGAGCATGCGGATGTCGCCCCCGAACGAGGGGAACTGCGCGGCGATAGACGTCGCCACACTGTCACGGAGCAGTGCGATACCCGCTATATCGACCAACGGGTCGGGTGCGACGCTCACCGCGACGGCGGCCAGTGCAAGGGCGAAGTATACGGCCGTCCCGACCGACCCACGGAGGGGTCGAACCGTCTCGAAGCAGACTGCTGCTGCGGCGACGACGGTCACCGCCGGGAGCGTCAGGAGGACGAACGGCGACGCTAACGCGACGAGATCGAACGCCCCGGTGCCCTCGACGAGGAAAGACGCGGCGGTCGCCGCCGCGAGGACGCCGGTGGCGACAGTGAGAACGGCGACGTTGCTCAGCCACTTGCCGACGATGTACTGCCACGTCGGGATCGGTGCCGTCGCGACGAGGTGGTCGACGCCGGTCGTCCGGTCGTGTTCGATGCTTCCGTCGACGAGAACACCGCCGAACACGAGGAGGACTGTCGTTCCGGCGCACGCGACCATCCCGCCGTACCACGCCGCCGTCGGCGCGCCCGTGTACTCTCCGGCGAAGACGAGCATCGAGTCGACGGTCAGTACCTTTGCCAGATAGGCGATCAGAACCGGGACGGCGAGGAGTTTCGACGTTCTGGAACGCGCTCTGAAGTCCGCGAGCGCCACGCTGTATATCACCCCGACCCGAGTCATTGCCGGGGCCTCCCGTCGAGGAGGTGGAGATAGGCGTCTTCGAGGGTCGGTTCGACGGGGTCGGCGTCGGCTGGCCGGTCATCGCTGACGATGCGGACGCGGACGCCGTCGCGGCATCGGGTCGTCCTGCAGACGGTGTGCGCCGCCCGTACGTCGTCGAGTGCCGCGTCCGAAACGACTCGTTCCCAGACGGAACCGTGGCTCCGGTCGATCAGGTCACTCGGCGGTTCGTGCGCGACGACGCGTCCGCCGTCGAGAACGGCGATGTCGCTTGCGGTGGCCTCTACGTCCGGCACGATATGCGTCGAGAGGACGACGATTCGCTCCTCTCCCAGTTCGGCGAGGATGTTCCGGAAGCGGATTCGTTCTTCGGGGTCCAGACCCACGGTCGGTTCGTCGACGACGAGTAGTGACGGGTCGGACAGAAGGGCCTGCGCGATACCGACTCGCTGTCGCATCCCTCCGGAGAACGTCCCGAGCCGTCGGTTGCGGTCGGATGAGAGGTTGACAAGGTCGAGGAGGTCCTCGATTCGATCGTCCGGGTTTCGGACGCCGCGGATGCCCGCGAGGTACGAGAGGAACTCCTCGGCGGTGAGGTTCGGATAGACACCGAATTTTTGGGGGAGATATCCGACAGCCTCACGGATCGCACGCGGCGTCTCGACGATGTCGGTACCGTTCCAGCGAACGGTGCCGTCGGTCGGTTCGGTAAGCGCAGTCACGATGCGCAACAGCGTGGACTTCCCCGCACCGTTCGGGCCGAGTAAGCCGACGACGCCGTCAGTGAATCGAAGCGTCACGTCGCTGAGGGCCCGTGCGTCGCCGTAGCGTTTCTCGACGCCTTCGATGTCGAGTTTCATGGGTGCAACTGGCTATGGAGTGATGTCGGTCCGGAGGCACCGTCGACGCCTCCATCTCGAGCGTATCTACAATCGGTCGGGATCGGAGGGACCTGCACGATACCGATCGGGCGGCGACGGGGTATAAAAACCGAACCAGAGTTGCCGAGCAAGCGAGTGTGGTGTCCGATTCACCAACGCTGTCTCCGAGGGGGTAGTGCCGTATCAATGAGTCGTGAGAACCGTGGAACGGGCTTCACTCCACCCCGCATATTACGGCCGATTTCTTCGTCGGTGTCACGCATCTGTCGACGCTGACGCACTCGTGACGTGGTTCGCCCAGAGTCACTGATAATCGATAGTTAGTAGATGGTTCCATTTGTAAGCAGTATAGCGCAGTATCCCTGTATATAGTGTGCAATAACCGATAGTAGCAGTGCTATTTCCGCGAATGGAGATATCCGGTTCTTATCTAGTCTCCGTTTGCTGGTAAACGTGCCGAAAATGCTAATTCGACAGATTCTCGTGGAGTCGGTATCGGCGCGTAGCTATCTGATCACCGACAGCGACTTTCAGCAGGAAACCAGCGAGTCATCAGGTATCGTACAGGTACTCCGCGAACACGACGAAGAACGACCGGGACCCGTAATCACACGATGAGGCCCTCGTTCCGACGACTCGCGTTCGTTCTCGACCAGGCACGACAAAATACCCCGATGACACCCCCGCCTCGAAAGTGCTCTCTCGACGGACGGTCGTGGACACGGCAGTCTCGCCACACCTACTCGACGGACCATCGAGAAACCCATTAGGCCGTTATCGGGGAGGACGACCCGAGTGTGATTTCGTAGCCAGTCTCGGGCCGTTCGTTTTCGATTGCCTTCTTCAACTGTGTTGTTATTATCATCGTTTATCATGCTTATGTCAACACACATAGCGTTACAGCTCTAAATTTGTAACGATAGCGCGAGTGCAGGACAACGCTACGAGGTGTTTACTTGCTCTTCGGTATGGGATACGGTAGCTGGATACCGGAGTGTTCGACGGGTGTGACGTACTCGTCCGGCCCTCTCCGTTCCTGTAGCAGTCTGCGTCTCAGCACGAGCGACAACCGCTCGTTCGGGGTTTCGAGGCACCTCTCCGGTTCCGTGTTTCGGACGAGACGCCGTTTTCCCCGGTTACTATCACGCAGTGCTGGTTCACCGGTGGCCTATGCCGCATAGTGGGACAACGAGCGCCATCGTCAGACCTATATCATTAATTCCTTACGCTTTTAGAACTGTAATACTAACGCCTCGTCACGAGAGCGAGTACTCGAGTTCGAACTCGTTCGTTACCCCCAGCGCGATGCTCGGGAGTTTCTCTTCGAACCACTCGTCGCTCATCCGGTTCGCCGGGCTGGCGACGCTGAATGCCCCGATGACACGGTCGTCCGGGCCGGTGACGGGAACTCCGACTGCCTTCACGCCTTGCAGTTGCTCTTCGCGGTTGAAGGAGTAGCCTCGGTCTCTGATCACGTCTAACTCCTCGTACAGTTCTTCCGGGTCGGTAATGGTGTTCTCGGTCCGCGCCGGGAGTCCCCATCGGTCCACTATCTCCTCGACTTCGGGTTGAGAGAGACGGGACAACAGGGCCTTGCCGGCAGCCGTCTGGTGGAGGTAGAACCGCTTCCCGACCGTCGAGTAGTGCCACACCGCGTGCTTTCCCGAGAAGGTATGGAGGTAGACACCGCGGCCGTTCTCTTCGACCACGAACACGGCGCGGCACTCGGTTTCGGCGGCGAGTTGCTCGGTGTACGACTCCGCGATTCGGTACGACTCTTTGCGGTTGCGCACGTAGTCACCGAGATCCAAGAAGCGGAGGCCAAGTGAGTAGACGTCCCCCTCCTTGACGACGTACTCCTCTTCGACGAGTGTAGACAAGTGACCGTGAACCGTGCTCGCTGCTTTCCCCAGGTCGTCGGCCAGTTCCGTGACCCGCGCTCCGTCCACTTCGCGGAGGTGGTCGATTATCTCCAAGGTCGTCTTCGTCGACTTCAGCGTTCGGCTCCCGTCTGTGCTCATGGCACTTGGTACCACGAGTGTGTATATAAAATTCACTCTCGCCGAATCGTCGATTCTTCCGACGGACCACGACGTAAGATAATCGCGAATTGTGTGACAATTTCTCTCGTGGGCTCGGAAGCGAGGCCGAAATCCGAGCCGGGAAGTATATAAAATCCGTCCCTCGCGAACTGATGACTTCGGTCGATTCTCTCGAGTATCTTCGCTACTTCGTTCCAGCACCACCGTTGGAAAGTGTGGATACGTAGGGGTATTCTCGCTATCGACGACTGAGTGGACGTCGATACTTCGCATCGCGGAGCCCTCGCTTCGAAATCTCTCTGCGAGCATCCGCGGATACCCCCGAAAGCGTCAGGAGAAGCTCCGAGAACACCTGCTGAACGTACACCGGTGAGCGATTCCCGTTCGAAACCGCCTGTTCTGTCGCCCGACGTTAAGGGATGTTCGTGTACGATTCGGCGATGACGAATCACAGGATTCGTTCCGAGACGCCCGATGGCAGCCACGAGAGCGGTCTGCGAGCAACGGACGCGAACTAGAGACCGAGTATCTCTCGCGTCTCGGAGGGCGTCGCGACTGGTCGTTCCATCTCGTCGGCGATACGCGCTGTCCGGCGCACCAACTGGGCGTTGCTCTCTGCGAGTTCTCCCTTCCGGTAGTAGATGTTGTCTTCCATGCCAACGCGGACGTGTCCCCCGAGGGCGATAGACGACGTCGTGAGTGGAAGTTGGTGTCGTCCGAGTGCGAGCACCTGCCACTCGCTTTCTTCGGGGAGATTGTCGGCGAAGTTGATCACGTTTCTCGGATGTGCGGGCGTTCCGTTCTGCATCCCGAAGATGGTCGTGCACCAGTACGGCGGTTCGAGGAGGTCGTTCTCCACGAGGTGTTCCATCTCCGGGATGTGACCCGGATTGAAGAGTTCGAGTTCCGGCTTCACGTCGGCGTCGAGCATCGCCCGTGCGTACTCCTCGTTCTGTTCTCGCGTGTTCACCGCGGTCCGCGTCTGCCCGAAGTTGATGGGGCCCAGGTCGACCGTCGCCATGTCCGGGCGCGGTTCCGTCTCCAGAATCGGCGCGATTCGCTCCTCGCGCGACCAGATACCCCCGCCGCCGGTCGTGAAGTTCACGATGATGTCGTCGCAGTACTCGTCGATTGCGTCGCGGATGGCCTGAAACCGAGCGACGTCTTTCGTCCCGTTACCGTCGCCGTCGCGAGCGTGGATGTGCGCGATAGACGCCCCGGCCTCCTCGCACGCTTTGAGGTCCCGCGCTATCTCTTCGGGTTGCTCCGGGAGATTCGGATTCGCCTCCTTCCCGTGGTGTCCGCCGGTCGTCGCGACGCTGATTATCAGCTTCTTCTCGAAGTAGTCGCTGTATCCTTCGTAGGGCATTCGTCTGAGAATGCCGCCATCACGTATTTATAATTTTTGTAAATGTAGGTCGCGGCGGCGGCGAGTCCTTCCGACTCTCGCGTCGGGTATCGTTTCGCTGTCTCGAACTGTCTTCTTCCCTCGACGTTTTCACGTGAGACCGCGCACATCCATCACGAATGATGGTTCGAGTAGCAGTAGTTTTATCACGGAGAGTATGTGATTCAGTCCATGGTCGTAGATAGCACAGCAATCGTGACCGGCGGGGGTCGCGGTATCGGTCAAGCCATCTGTGAGAAACTCGCGTCGGAGGGCGTAGACGTCGTCGTCGCCGACATCGACGAAGGAGAGACGGGTGAGACCGAGCAACTCGTAGAGGCGCGAGGCCAACGCGCGCTCAGCGTCGAAACCGACGTGAGCAACGAAGAAGACGTATCGGACCTCGTCGAAACGGTTCTCGACGAGTTCGGCTCGATCGAGATACTCGTCAACAACGCCGGCATCGCCGGGCCGACGAACCCCTGCGAAGACGTCGAACCGTCTGAGTGGGATGCGACGATGAACGTCAACTTACGTGGACCGTTCTTGCTCTGTCGCGAAGTCATCCCCACGATGAAGGAACAATCGTACGGACGAATCGTCAACATCGCCTCCGTAACCGGAAAGAAACCGCTGTTGAACCGGACGCCGTACGCGGCGGCGAAGATGGGCCTCATCGGCCTCACTCGAACACTCGCACTCGAATTGGGAACCCACGACATCAACGTGAACGCCGTCTGTCCGGGGTCGGTAGACGGGCCTCGAATCGACCGGGTGTTCGAGAAACAGGCGGAAGCGACCGGACGAACGTACGACCAAGTCCGCTCCGAAGTGGAGTGCCAGAGTCCGCGGAACGAACTCGTTCAGCGCGAAGACATCGCAGACGCAGTCGCGTACCTCTGCTCCGAAGAGTCGAAGCGAATCACTGGCCAAGACCTCAACGTCTCTGCGGGCAAAGTGATGTACTGAACAGGAACGAATCGAAATCGCTCACCGCTCGTGTCCGCGTCTCCGACTCTCGGCGGACGTTCAGGGTCGACGAGTCGCGAATACGCGCCATACTATACAAAAGACCATGACGAATACCCAAATCTATTTATACCTTGGTAGAAATTGACGAAGTGAAGCGATATGGCTCGGGATAGCAACAATCAGTCTAGACGGAAATTTCTGAAAACGACCGCAGCAACAGGTACGGCAGCGACCCTCGGTGGGTTGGCCGGTTGTACTGGTGCTGGAGGATCGGGCTCCGGCGGCCAAGAGAACGGCGGTTCGGACGAGACCGGTTCGAGCGGGAGCGATAGCTCGGACGGCGGAACCTCGATGGCCACGATAACTCGACTCTCGAACGCGTACTGGGGGTCCTGGGTCAAGGGGTACGAGGAGGCCGCCGAAGCACTCGGTTACGATACGAACGTCCAACTGAACGAAGGGAAGCTCAGTAAACAGATCCAACAGGTGGACACCGCCATCGCGAACCAGACCGACCTCGTGATGGGACAGGCCTTCACGAACTCGGGCGTTCCCCCACTCGCGGAGGCGTGTGTCGACGCCGGTGTCCCCCTCGTCATGCTGTGGACGATAGACAAGTGGTACACGCCGCAGGACGCGGGCGACGAGTTCGTCCAGTTCTTCATGCCCAACGCCATCAACAACGGGTACACGGCGGCGAAAGCGCTCTTCGAGGCGATGGGCGGATCTGGGAACATCGTTCACATCGAAGGTGTGCGCGGAAACGCGGCGAACACCGGCCGAAACATCGGGCTCGACAAGGCGATGGAGGAGTACCCCGATATCGAACTCCTCGCCCCGCCGCAGCAGGGCCGATGGGTGAAGTCCGAATCGCGCAAGGTGATGTCCGACTTCGTCTCCCAGTTCGGCGACGACATCGACGGCGTGTTCGGACAGAACGACGCCGTGGGACTCGGCGCGTTGACCATCGCCGAGGAGAACGACTTAGACATCGAAGTGGTGGGTATAGACGGGATTCCGGAGGCGCTCGGCCTGGTCGAAGAGGGTCGGTTCACGGCGACAGTCTCGTCGCTCGGTCCGTGGCAAGGTGGATGGTGCCTCGTCAAAGCGCACGACTTCGCCAATGGCTGGCGTCCCAAGGACGGCGAGCGAATGATGCTCCACGGGAGTCCGCTCTGCGTGGAGGAGACGAGCGACTTCGACATGATCGAGACGCTCCCGGTCCTCGACGCCGGAAACTTCAACGAACTCATCTTCGAGGGCGATTCGACGCCGTACGACTGGGAGAAGATGTCGGTCACCGAGGCGGGCGAGGACAACTGGGACCCGCAGAACTCGCTCGTGCCCATCCGAAAAGAGGACATGGTCGAACCCGGTCTCTTGGAGTGGAAGGACAAAAACAAACCGAGCGGATACGAGATTCCGGACGCGTACTCCGACACCGCGGCCCTCGACGAAGTCGAGCAGATGTACGCGGACCACTTCCAGAACAACCCGCTCACTCAGTCTTGAGACGAGAGCTTGACGTTCACACATGTCACAGAAAATGCCACAACGCACCGAAAAAACGGGTCAGTCCGACGCCACAGAGCACAGAGAGACGAGCCTCCTCGTAGACGACGTCTCGAAGTCGTTTCGCCACGTGACGGCACTCGACGGTGTCTCGCTACGCATCGACCGTGGAGAGGTCGTCGGCTTGGTCGGGGAGAACGGCGCGGGAAAGAGCACCCTGCTCAACATCCTGACGGGCGTCTTGGACCCAGACCGCGGTGAGATATCGATCGACGGACGTCCGGTGGAACTCTCGGGGCCGAGCGACGCCGCAGAACACGGCGTCTCGTTAGTGCATCAAGAGCAGGACGTGATTCCCAACCTCCGGGGATACGAGAACCTCTTCCTCGGGGACGAGCGGTCGACACTCGGTGTCCTCGACCGGACGGCGATGAGCGAGGCCGCCGAAGACGTGATCGACAGACTCGGTATCGACCTCGACGTGGACGCCTTCGTCAAAGATTACAGCTTCAACGAACGCCAGATGCTCGAGATTGCGAAGGCGTTTCACCGGTCGAGCAAGTCCGACCACCCGGTCATCCTCCTCGACGAACCGACGGCCGGCCTCGAGGAGGCCGGTCGTGAGATCCTCTTCGAGCGAATCGACGAACTGCGGGACCAGGCGACGTTCGTCTTCGTCTCGCACGAACTCGACGAGGTTCTCAGCATCTCCGACCGCATCTACGTCCTCAAAGACGGGGAACTCGTCGACGAGCGAGTTGCGTCAGAGACGACACCGGACGAACTCCAACAGAGCATGGTCGGACGAGAGTCGTCGTCGGAGTACTACAAGATTCCCGACCAGCGGACGGAGGATTCGCTCGGCGAGACCGTCTTGTCCGTCGACGGGGTCCAGTATCAAGACCAGATCGGCCCCGTCTCGTTCTCCCTGCGCGAAGGCGAGATATTCGGCATCGTCGGCGTCGAAGGCTCCGGAAAGGAGAGGCTCGGCCGAATCCTCGCCGGGGACCTCTCACCGACCGAAGGCACGATTACCGTGGCGGGTCAGGAGTGCAGCGCGAACTCCGTCGAGTCGATGGTCGACGCGGGCGTCGGCTACGTTCCGAAAGACCGGAAATCGGAGGGACTGCTCCTCTACCAGTCGGTCCTCAGGAACACGTCGCTCGCGCTGATTCAGGGTATGAACGGACGACTCCCGTTACTCGACCTCGACCTCGAGACCGAGGTGACGGCCGACGCCATCGAAGAACTGAACATCAAGACGCCGGGCGCGGACGCACTCGTTCACGGTCTGAGTGGCGGCAATCAGCAGAAGGTCGTCCTCGCGCGGTGGTTGGCGCGCGACTCGCCGGTGCTGGTGGTCGACAACGTGACCCGCG
This sequence comes from Halogeometricum rufum, assembly GCF_900112175.1. Classification (NCBI taxonomy): domain Archaea; kingdom Methanobacteriati; phylum Methanobacteriota; class Halobacteria; order Halobacteriales; family Haloferacaceae; genus Halogeometricum; species Halogeometricum rufum. The sequence continues at coordinate 69,513 of NZ_FOYT01000004.1, forward strand.
GAATCGACGTCGGCGCAAAAGAGGAGGTGTACCGCCTCTGCCGTGAACTCACCGAGAAGGGAGTCTCGATCGTATTCATCGGAGACGAACTGCAGGAGGTCATCGGAATGTCGAACAGGATCGGAATCATGCGCAAAGGGAAGATGTCGGACAAGGTCGTGAACGCGTCGCCGGAGGCGAAGCCGACCGAAGAAGAACTGATAGCCGAGATGATCTAACAATGAGTTCAGGCACGAACACGAACCCGATAGCCGTCTGGATCGACGAACAGCGAGAGAAGCGCACGAGACAGGACTGGATCATCGACGTCGGTCCGTTCGCGATGCTGTTGGTTCTGGGAGTCCTCTTCACGGCACTGTCGGAGAACTTCTTCACCTACGGCAACCTCGTCAACAACGTCGCCAAGAACAGCGCGTTCCTCCTCTTGGTCGCGTTGGCGGGGACGTTCCCCATCCTACAGCAGAGTATCGACCTGTCGGTCGCGCAGTTGGTCACGCTGACGGGCGTGGTCACCGCGGTGCTCATCCCCGACTTCGGCGTCCTGGCGCTTCCGATCGCGGTGGTCGTCGGGATGATGGCGGGCGCGTTCAACGGCCTCGTCTTCACGAAGCTCAAAGTTCCGTCCTTCCTGGTGACGCTCGGGACGCTCTCGATCATGGGCGGTCTCTCGCTCATCGTCACCGACGGGTCCTCGATAACGTTCCGCAACGACATGGTTCGCGACATCGCCACCGGGGAGTGGATTCCGTTCGTCCCGAACCTCGTGCTGTGGGGACTGGTGTTCTACGTGTTCACCGTCTTCCTCGCGTGGCGGACGAAGTTCGGACGCTACTGTTTCGCCCTCGGCGAGAACGAGCGTGTCGTCGAACTCGCTGGCGCGAAGGTCGACCGGTACAAGATCTATCCGTTCGTCCTCTCGGGCTTGCTCTGTGGCGCTGCCGGTGCGCTGTTGGCGGCTCGAATCTCGTCGGGGTCTGCGAGCATGGGCGAAGGGATGCTACTGCCCAGCATCGCGGCCATCGTCATGGGCGGGACCGCCCTCACCGGAGGCGTCGGTGGTCCCCACCGAACGATCCTCGGGGTGCTCGTCATCGCCGTGCTACAGAACGGGATGAATCTCACCGCCGTCGACCCGTTCGTCCAGGAGATAATCCTCGGCGTCGTCGTCGTCGCGGCGGTGGCTCTGTCGATAGACCGTCGCAAGATAGACGTCGTGAAGTGACGTCGCTGGACGGTCCGCGTCGGAGACTTCCCCTCCGGCGCTGAGTTCGACGCGCCCTCGGGCCGCTCTTTCTACGGTTTGCGGATGAAAAACGGACGAACTACTCGGCGGGCGACTACGCTTCAGAGTTACTGTATATTCGTTCGTGACTGTGCGAGTATATCTCGAGGAGATTTCCGTAGGGGTCACGGCAGTACGTGAGCGTGTAGGTGTCGTCGTCCTCGAATATCTCCCAGACCTCCGAGTAGTGGTCGCCGCCGTGTTCGTCGATTCGTCGGGCGAGTGCTTCCACGTCGGGGTCTATCACGCAGAGGTGGAACAGACCCGGGTTCGTCGGATCCGCGTCCGAGTTGCCCGCAGTCGACTCGAACTCGAAGAGTTCGACGCCGATCTGATTCCCCGTCGCGAGGTGGGCCAGTTGCATCTCCTCGAAGTCTCCGAGGAGGTTCGCCGCCTGACGTCCGGCGTATCCCTCGTCGGCGACGACGGTTTCCGGCCCCCTCACGTGGGAGAATCCGAGGACGGTCGTGTACCAGTCGATCGCTTCGTCGATGTTCGGCACCGTGAGGCCGACGTGGGCGAGGCCCCGGGGGTACTGCTGTCGAGACATGCTTGTGAACGACTGTCTATCTGCGTAATATACTTTCCGCCGCGGTGTGCGTGACCGAACCATCGTACGAGTAACTCGGGACGGACAGCGAGGCGCACCGCTACCGCTCTCTGCGGTTCGACGGGCGTTCGAGAATAGCGTGTCGCGAGTTCGGCGACGCCGAGCGAGGACTGTCTGGTGGCAGCAGAGAGCGCTTACTCCGCCCACGGGACGCCGTCCACCCTCTCTTCCTCGCTCGGGTCGACCGTTCTGAACTCCTCGTCGATGTCGTCGATGCGTCGACACTCCTCCTCGGAGAGTTTCAGCGCCAGCGACCCGTAGTTGTCTTGGATGTGGTCGCCGGAGGCCTTCGGTATCGCACAGACGTTCTCTTTCTCGAACAACCACGCCAGCGTCACCTGTGCGACACTGACGCCGTGGTCGTCGGCGACGGCTTGCAGGACGGGGTCGCCGAACACCTCCCCCTGTGCGAGCGGAGAGTACGCCACGAGGTGATGGTCGTGGCGCCGGGCGTACGCGCGGAGTTCGGTCTGCGGGAGGAACGGATGCATCTCGACTTGGTGGGCAACGAACGGCGCTGTGAGCCGCTCGCGTGCCTCGTCGAGGAGTGCCGGCGTGAAGTTGCTCAGACCAACGCCTCGAATCTTCCCCTCGTCGTAGAGTTCGTCGAACGCGCCGAGCGTCTCTTCGGGGTCGTAGGCGTTCGTCGGCCAGTGGACGTAGAGCAGGTCGACCGTCTCGACACCGAGTCGGTCGAGGCTCTCCGCGGCCGTTCGTTTCACGTCCTCGGCACCGAGGTTCCGCGGGAGGACTTTCGTGGCGATGGTCACGTCTTCTCGGGGGACCTCGCTCCGTTCGAGACCGCGTCCGACGACGTCTTCGTTCTCGTACCACTGGGCCGTATCGACGTGTCGATATCCCGTCTCTAGCGCAGTCACGATCGTCGAGGGGTCGGTGACACCGACGGTCCCGAAGCCGAGTCTCGGTAGCTCGTACTGAGGCATACTCCTCTATCTCGAACGGGCGTAAAAACAGTATCGCAGCCGAGAGGGTCGACTCGCCGACAACGACGCGCTACGGTTCGACGAGGACCTTCACGTGGTCGCTCTCGGGGTCGACGAGGTCCTCGAAGCCGTCTTCGACGATGTCTTCCAGGTCGATGCGTGCCGTTATCATCGGCTCGGGGTCGAACCTGCCGTCCGCCAAGAATCGCGTGACCATTCGAAACTCGCGGTCTGCGAGGGGTCCGCTGAGGTAGCCGTTGGACCCGTTGATGGTCCGTTCGACGACGACGAGGTCGTTCGGCGTCAACCCGACGTCACTGTTCGAGATACCGACGGCGGTGATCTGTCCGCCGCGCTTCGTGCTCTCTATCGCGGCGGTGAACGTCGGTTCGATTCCGACCGCCTCGAAGGCCACGTCGACGCCGCCGTCTGTCGCGTCGGTAATCGCTTTCACCGCGTCCGTCGACGTCGGGTCGAGCGTCGTCGTCGCGCCGACTTCGGCGGCGATCTCTCGCCGCGTGGTCCGGGGTTCGGAGACGAAAATCTCCGTCGCGCCCGCCGCCTTCGCCGCCTGGACGATGGCGAGACCGATGGGCCCCGACCCGAACACCGCCACGGCGTCGCCGGCCTCGAGTCCCGACCGGCGCGTGGCGTGCACGCCGACGGCGAACGGTTCGACCAGCGCGCCGTACGCGACCGGAATCTCCTCGGGGAGCGAGACGACGTTGGCCGCCGGAACGACGGCCCGTTCCGAGAACCCACCACTGTCCGCCGACAGGCCGACGTTCGCGACCGATTCACAGAGGTTGTACCGACCCTCGGCACAGTACCGACAGTCTCCGCAGACGATGGCCGGATTGACCGTCACCGCTGTTCCCTCCGTGACAGACGTGACGTCGGTCCCGACTTCGGTAACGATGCCGCTGAACTCGTGGCCCAGTGGCACTGGGAGACCGACGCCCGTCAAGGGATGTTCGGCGTCCGCGCTCGGTGTGAGGTCTGGACCGGCGGTGTACTCGTGGATGTCTGTGCCGCAGATACCGCACGCCTCGACGTCGATTCGGACTTCGTCGGCGGCGAGCGCTCGTTCTTCGACGGACTCTACACGAAGGTCTTCTCGACCGTAGTAGTTTGCGACCCGCATTGTCAATACTCAACACGGTGTATCGGTATAAAAATTCGTTCGGTCGGCGAATCACTACTCCTCAGTTGGGACGAACGTTCGCCGACGCACAGCCCGTCTTCTCGGTGGACGCACGCAATCGAGCGGCCGCACCCCGTACGAGTCGGAGCGAGTCAGTCGGCCGACTGTGGCTCGTTCACGTGGTCGTCGGGGACCGTCCCGTCCGCGTTCCAGTCACGCTGTGCGTAGTAGTCGTCGAGGGCGGCTTCGAAGTCCGGGAGGTCGTACGGGAGGGTGTCGTCGGCACGGTCGAACCCTCGCTGGTTGTTGAAGTGCCGCTCTAGCTCCACGACCCTCGACCCGACGGCGAGGAGATCGTCGTAGTCCGCCTCGAACAGTCCTTCGTACCGTTCGGGGGTCATGAAGCTCCGTGAGAAGCGACAGATGATGCCGCAGTCCTCCAGCGCGCGTGCGTTCTCCTGTTCGACGATATGCGGTGCTTTGCCGTCGAGACCGGTCGGGTCCAACGCGCTCTCGCGGTCCACGAGGGGATACTCCCACGCGTACAGCGTCGTGAACATGTGGTCGGCCCCGCGGTTCGCGACGGCGTAACTCAGACCCTGTCCGTTCAGGGTCCGACCGTCGTGCGCGGCGAACGAGAGTCCCTTGACGGTCCAGTTATCGACGCCCAGTTCGTCGTGGAAACGAGCGATACCCTCCGCGAGGACGTCGCCGTCTCCCTCGCGGTAGGCTATCTTCTCGACCATCTCGTGGATCAAGTCGACGTTGCCGAACTCGTCTTCGGCCGCCAAGTACGCGGCCACGGCGTTCCCGCACGAGATGGTATCCACGCCGTAGCGGTCGCAGAGTTCGTTCGACTTCATCACGTCGACGACGTCGTCGACGCTGCAGTTCGATCCGAACGACATCACCGTCTCGTACTCCGGGCCTTCCGTCTCCACGCCGCGTTCTTCGTCCTTGGTGGGGAGCTTACAGGCGAACGCACACGACGAGCACGTTCCGCGCTTGTACTTCTTCTCGCCCACTCGGTCGCCGTTGATTCCCTCGACGCCCTCGAACTGTAGCTCCGAGAAGTAGCGAGTCGGCAACGCCGACACCTCGTTGGCGAGGCTGGTGACGCTCGTCGTCCCCTGTTGCTTCATGATGTGGTCGCTCGTCGCCGCCTCGCGGTGGACGTCCATCTGAATCGGCGGTATCTCTGCCTCGCGCCGAGAGTCTCCCTCGAACGTGACCGCCTTCACGTTCTTCGAGCCGAGAACTGCGCCGAGGCCACCTCGTCCGAATGCGCGGCTCTCGGTCGTCATGACGGACGCGAACCGTACGAGATTCTCACCGGCGGGTCCGATACAGGCGACGTGCTCTTCGGAGAGGCCGTGCGTCTCCTCGACGTACTCGGTGATCTCCGGCACCGTCGCCTCTTCGAGGTCCGGGACGGCCTCGAACTCGACACCCTCGTCGGTGACGTGGACGACGACCAACTCGTCGCTCTCGCCAGTGACTTCGACGGCGGCGTATCCCGCGTCGGCGAAGTTTCTCGACATGAACCCACCAGCGTTCGACGAGAAGAGGCCACCCGTGAGCGGTGAGACCGCAGTACAGTTCATCCGTCCGGTGAAGCTCATGTTCGACGTCTGCATCGGTCCGGTCGAGAAGAACAGGCTGTTCTCCGGGCCGAGGGGGTCGGCGTCGAACGGAATTCGGTCGTGTGCGAGGCGGGTCGCCACGCCGCGCCCGCCGATGAACGATTCGAGGACGTCGTCGACGTCGGTCTCTTCGGTCGTTCTCGCTCCAACGTCGACCGTCAACAACGGTCCAGAGACGTGTAGCATACGAGAACAACACACACACTCCGTATTAAAAATACCTAGCAATCGGACCCGGAGGAACGTCGCTCGCTGCGGTCAGGCGGTCACGCCGCCGTCTACGACGAGATTGTGCCCCGTCACGTACGACGACTCGTCGCTCGCCAGGAACAGTACGACCTCCGCGACTTCTTCTGGTTGTCCTGCCCGCCCGAGCGGAGTCTGTGCCACTAGTCCACCCGCCGTGTCGCCGTCCTCCTTCGTCATCGCCGTCTCGATGATGCCGGGGTTAACTGCGTTCACGCGGACGCCGTCCGGCCCCGTTTCGACCGCTACCTGACGAGTCAGGTTCGTGACGGCCCCCTTCGAGGTGCAGTACAGCGAGGAGTTCTCCAACCCTCTGATTCCCCCGATAGAGGACATGTTGATTATCGAGCCGCTTCCCTGGACTCGCATCACCTCGACGGCGGCCTGACAGCCGAAGTAGACGCCCCGGACGTTGATACCCATCAACCACTCGAAGTCGTCGGCCGTCGCCTCGGTGATGGGGAGTTGTCGTTCGACGCCGGCGTTGTTCACCATCACGTCGAGCGACCCGTACGCGTCGACGGTGGCGTCGACCGCCGCACGGAGGTCCTCGATGGACGTGACGTCAGTCTGGACGAACTGCGCGTCGCCGCCCGCGTCGCGAATCGCCTCGTGCGTCGGCTCCCCGCCGAGTCGTGGGTCGGTTCGGACGTCCGCAACAGTCACCGCCGCTCCTTCTTCGGCGAACCGCCGAGCGATCGCCCGACCGTTGCCCGACGACCCACCTGTCACTACCGCCGCTTTCCCGTCGAGTCTGCCTGTCATACTGTACCAAACGTTGGCTATCGCGGTCACATAAACGTTGCTTCCTCACCGGCGGGGGAGCGACGTGTCTGCTCGGCCGAGACGCGCGCGGGCGTCCCTCAGCACGCGTCGTTCTACGGCCGTTCGGACGTCGTTCGCCCCGCTGATTCCGCTCTGTGAGGACCCGACGAACGGCGTCTCGCTTCCGCCCGTTCCTTCCCGTCTTGTCCCCTCCCCGCCCCGAGTCGACGGCACCTTAGGGTGGTTTCGTCCGAGCGAGTTGGGGGGAGTGTTCGAGAGTGGAGGTGTTGTACCGACCCAAATCCTTATTATTCATTATATACATGGTTCGAGTGCGATGTTAGACAACGGAACGTTGGTAGTGGACTCTGTTTCCCACTGCTTCAACCACACCCCGGAGAACCACAAGCACGCGAACGCTCAACGATGGGACGACGAGACGTTCGACCTCGGCGAGAAACTCCTGCCCGACAGTCACGTCCCTTCCGAGGAGGTGTTCTACCGCGACCACCAACCCGAGGAACTGGCTCGTCTGCTCTTCCTCGAGAGTCAGATCGACTACACGGTGTACCACTCGCTGCCGCTGGACGACTACTTCCACGACGGCTACGTCTCCCGGGAGAAGGGCTTCGAGTTCCGCGACCAGAACCCCGAGCGAGTCGGAATGTACGTCGACATCAACCCGCTCGAAGACGACGCGGTCGACCAGGTCGAGTACTACGTCAACGAGAAAGACGTCGACGGCATCAAACTCTACCCCGCCCGGTACCAGAACGGTCAGGACCTCTCGCTCCAACTGAACGAGCGCTCCGTCCAACCGATACTCGACAAGGCCGACGAACTCGACGTCGACACCGTCGGCATCCACAAGTTCATCCCGTTCGCGAAGGCCCCGACCAAGTACTTCCGCATCGACGACGTGGAGGAAGCCGCGAACAAGTACCCCGACCTAAACTTCGAGGTCATCCACGTCGGATTCTCCTTCCTCGAGGAGACCATCTGGGCGATGGCGAGCAACGACAACGTCTACGCGAACCTCGAAAACACCGCGTGTCTGGTGAACACCCGTCCGCGGAAGTTCGCCAAGATAATGGGAGAACTGCTCTACTGGGTCGGTTCGGACCGCATCCTCTTCGCCAGCGGTGCGACGGCACTGCATCCACAGCCACCCATCGAGGGTATCTGGGACCTCGAGATGTCCGAAGACCTGCAGGCACAGTACGACTACCCCGACATCACCCAAGAGGACAAAGAGAACATCCTCGGGAAGAACGCCCTCGAACTCCTCGGCAAGGACCCCGACCAACTTCGCCGCGACATCGAAGACGACCGATGGGCGAAGGCGCGCGAGGAACTCGACCAGTACCCCGCCGAACCGTGGTCTAGCTACGACGTTCCCGCCCCACAAGCATGAGTTCCAGCAGCCACGTCACCCCGGACGAAGAGTTCACGAACGAACGCAAGGAGCGAATCAAGGACGAACTCGGGAAGGTCCTCGACCCGTGTAGCTGTATGAGCGACCATCCCATCAGCATCCTCGACCTCGGACTCGTCGAGAACATCGACGTAGATAGCGACGTCGTCCACGTCGACTTGCTCTTGACCTCACAGCTGTGCACGTACTTCCTCGACATGAGCGACGAGATCGTAGAGCGCGTCGAGGGGTTAGAGGGAATCGAGCGCGTGGAGGTCCACCAGGACACGAGCGGACAGGTGTGGACGCCCGACCGGATGTCGGAGAACGAACGACAGACGCGCCGCGAACGACTCCGGACGCGCATGGAGGAGGCGGGCATCGAACCGTACGCGAAACGAACCAACTGACGGACTCAGTCGCAGCGTCTGTCCCGACGACTGAGAACTCACGGTCCTCGATTCCCGTGTCGAGGCCTTCTTCGGCGGCGACGATTCAGGAGTAGTGGCATCGCCGTCTCTCGTGCGCGCGGCGAATATACGTCGAGTGGAGACCGCTGCGAGTCGCGGAGCAGGTAGCGAAACGAGAGCGGAAGGGACGGGCCGGAGCCGAACGCGGGAATCTACCGCGCCGCCTCCACTTCTTCGAGCGCCTCCGGGTTCTCGATGCTGCTCATGTCGCCGAATTGCTCGCCCTGATAGATGGCGGAGATGGCGCGGCGGATGATCTTCCCCGACTGCGTCTTCGGGAACTCCGAGACGAACAACAGCTCCCGCGGACGGAACGGCTTCCCGTGTTCCTCGCCGACGAGTTCCCGGAGTTCCGCGCGGAGTCCGTCCGAAGGCTCGACGCCGTCTTCGAGGACGACGTAGGCGACGACGGCCGTCCCCGTCGTCTCGTCGTCGACGCCGACGGCAGCCGCCTGGTTCACCGCGTCGTGTTCGATGAGGACGCCCTCTATCTCGGCAGGGCCGACCTTCCGACCGGCAACGTTGAGAGCGTCGTCCGCCCGGCCGTGGAGGAACCAGAGGCCGTCCTCGTCCTTCTGCGCCCAGTCGCCGTGGTCCCAGAGACCTTCCCACGTCGACCAGTACTCCTCGAGGTAGCGGTCGTCACCCGACCACAGCGACTTCGTCGTCGACGGGCAGGAGTCGCGCGCGACCAGGTGGCCCCGTTCGTGCGCGTCGGCGATGCTCTCCCCGTCGTCGTCGACGATGTCGACGTCCATCCCGAGTCCCGGCCCGCCGAGCGTGCACGGCTTGAGCGATTGGATTGGCATCGGCATGAGGAAGCACCCGCAGATTTCGGTCCCTCCGGAGATGTTGATGATTGGCGCTTCGCCCCCGCCGACGTTCTCGTAGAACCACATCCACGACTCGGAGTCCCACGGTTCCCCGGTGGATCCGAGGAGTCTGAGCGACGAGAGGTCGTGTGCCTCTACGTACTCGTCGCCGTGCTTTCGGAGCGCGCGTATCGCAGTCGGCGAGACACCGAACACGGTGAGGCCGTGGCGGTCGATCATCTCCCAGAAGCGGTTCGGGTCCGGGTAGTCCGGTGCGCCCTCGTACATGAAGATGGTCCCGCCGAAGGTGTGGTTGCCGATGAGCGTCCACGGCCCCATCATCCAGCCGATGTCCGACACCCAGAAGAACCGGTCCGAGGGCTCGTGGTCGAAGCCGAAGTGTATCTCCTTGGCCGTCTGCATCTGCACGCCCGCGTGCGTGTGGACGATTCCTTTCGGCGTGCCAGTCGTTCCGGAGGAGTACAGCAGCATCGACTCTCGGTTCGCGTCGAGTTCCTTCGTCTCGTACGCGCCGGCCTGCGACTCCACGGCGTCGTCCCACCACTCGTCGCGGGTTTCGTCCCACGGGACGTCGGCCCCGAGTCGGTCGAAGACGATGGTGTGTTCGACGTAGCCCGCCGCTTCGATGGCGTCGTCGGCGGTCCCTTTGAGCGTCAGTTCGCTCCCGCGGCGGGAGAACCCGTCGCCCGTGAAGAGGACCGAACACTCCGAGTCCGCGATCCGGGTGGCCGCGGCGTCGACGCCGAAGCCGGAGAAGATGGGGACCGCGATGGCTCCGACTTTGAAACAGCCGTAGAGGATGGAGACGACTTCGGGCACCATCGGCATGTACAACCCGACGGTGTCGCCCGTCTCGATTCCCCGTTCTTCCAGCGCGTTGGCCACCTTGTTCGACTGCCGGTGGAGTTCGTGGTAGGTTACCTCACGGACGTCTCCCTGTTCGCTCTCCCAGATGGTGGCGACTTTGTTCCGCGTCTCGCTGTCGACGGCGGCGTGTCTGTCGAGGACGTTGTGGGCGATGTTCATCCTCCCACCGGGGTACCACTCGGTGAACTGCGGGCCCTCCGAGTCGTCTCGGACCGCGTCGTACTCCTCGTAGAACTCGACGCCGAGGTAGTCGACGAGTTCGTCCCAGAACCACTCGACGTCGCCGTTCGTCGTCTCGAGTAGGTCGTCGTAGTCGTCGATGCCGTACTCCTGCATGAACCGCCAGACGTTCGTCGATTCGACGAACTCGTCGGACGGTTCGTGCACTACTGATGTCTCTTCGGGAGGCTCTGCTGGCATGGTTGCGCGTGAGACAACCTCGCGCAGCATCCAATATAAATTATCGGACTGAAAGCGACGTTCGTCGAGGAGAGCAGCCCTCCGGCCCTGCTCGGAGAACTACTCGAACCGACCGGTCGATTTGTACTCTCGCCCGAGTTCGACGTAGTGTTCGTGCACGCGCGATATCTCGTCGCGTTGGGCGTCGGTGAGGGGTTTCGTCTCCGCGGGCGCGCCGTAGGCGAGGTGACCCTCGGGAATCGTCTGGTCCTGCAGGACGACGGACCCGGCGGCGACGATGCAGTTCGACTCCACCGTCGCGCCCTTGAGGACGGCGCTCTGCATCCCGACGAGGGAGTGGTCCCCGACGGTAGCGAAGTCGACGACGACGTTGTGACCGACGGTCACTTCGTCGCCCAACGTCGCCCCGTGCAGCATCGAGAACTCCTGGACGTTCGTCTCCTCACCCACCGTCACCGGGCCACCGTCTCCCCGCAGGCAGACGAACGGCCACAGACTCGCTCGCGGGCCGACAGCCACGTCACCGATCAGGTACGCCTTCTTCGACGTGAACGCCGAGTCCGCGACGAACGGTTCTTCTCCGTAGAGTCTCTCTCGCATCGTCTGTGTCTCCGTCTTGGGCTCTGTATCGTTGGTTTCCGTCTCGTCGTTCATCGGATGATCACCGAGGCCGAAGGACCACGATTCGCTCGTCCTCCTGTCCGGAGCGCTCGACGCCCGGTTCCACGGCGGTTCCGCGTTCGACGTCGTCGTACTCGACGCCGCGCAGTCGGCCGGTGACGCGCACCGTCCCGAAGTCCGCGATGGCGACGGCGACGGCGTCTTCGTGGGAGAAGCGCGGCGCAGGGACGGTTATCTCGGTGTACGTCTCGACCGTCCCCGACGCCGGCAACGGCATCCGTTCGAGGGTGGTCGATCCGCACGTCTTGCAGACCCGTCGCGGCGGGAGCCAGCCGTGTCCCTCCGGACAGACGAGGGAGAACCCGTCGCCCGACGCGACGGCGTCCAGCCACGTCTCGTGGTCGACGGACTTCGCGCCGCCGGCCTCGCGGGACGCGTCAGCGGTCACGCGTCCACCTCCACGACGTGGACGACGGCGCTGGCGACGGTTCCGCCCGCGTTGTGTGCGACGCCGACGCTGGCGTCGGCGACGGCGTCACTCATCGGGTGGTCGCCCCTGAGCAACCGTGTTAGTTCGACGAGTTGGGCGACGCCGGTTGCGCCGACGGGGTGCCCTTTGGCTTTCAACCCGCCGGAGAGGTTCACCGGACGGGCGCCGTCGGCGGTGGTCTCGCCGTCGGCGGCGGCCCGGATTCCACCTCCCGAATCGTAGAAGCCGAGCGACTCGATGGCGAGTACTTCGGCGATGGTGAAGCAGTCGTGGACCTCGGCCACGTCCACGTCGCCAGCGGTGATACCGGCTTCCTCGTACGCGTCCGCCGCCGCCCGTTCCGCCGCGGGCGTCCGCGTGAGGTCCGCCCTGTCTTGGAGGGCGAGCGAATCCCCGCCCTGTCCGGACCCCGTCACGTTAACTGGTGCCGAGAGGTCGTTTTCGGCCGCGTACGACTCACTGACGAGGACGGCCGCGGCCGCACCGTCGGTCACCGGACACGAGTCGTACAGGCCGAGGGGGTCGGCGATGGTCGGTGCGTCGAGGACGTCGTCGACGGTTATCTCGCGGCGGAACTGCGCGTACTCGTTGTCGACGGCGTTGGCGTGGTTCTTCACCGAGATGGCGGCCAAGTCCTCACGCGTCCCCCCGTGTTCTTCGAGGTAGGCCCGGGCCATCAGCGCGTACGCTCCCGGGAACGTCACGCCGATTCGACTCTCGAAGAGGTCGTCGGCCGCCATCGCCAGCGCTTCGGTGGCTCTCGGCGTCCCGAGGTCGGTCAACGTCTCGACACCGCCGACGAGGACGACGTCCGCGTCGCCGCCGCGGATCGACCGGACCGCTCCGCGGACGGCCGAACCGCCCGCGGCGCAGGCGTTCTCGAACCGCGTGGCGGGTGCGGTAATCCCCGCTGCGTCGGCCATGAGGGGCCCTTGATGGCCCTGGTTCTCTGCGACGTCCCCGACGAAATTGCCCAGACACAGTCGGTCTACGTCCGCACGTGGGACGTCAGCGTCGGCGAACGCCGCCTCCGCGGCTTCCCCGAAGAGGTCGCGTCCGGTTCGACTCGGATGTCTCCCGAGCGGTGTCAGTCCGACACCAGCTATGCGAACTGGTTGCATTCGTCCTGTCGATACATAGCACGGATAGTAGGTGTTACGGTCCCACGGCGCCTCCCCTCGTGCGAATCCGTCAGCTCCGTTCGGGAGTCCTCGTCTCGATACCGCCGACGCGGAATCGAGTGACCACCACGACGAGTGCGACGCCGGCCATCGCCGGGAACAACACCCGAACTCCGGTCGAGATACCGAACTGCCCCGAGAGCGTCCCGACGACGACGGGGAGGACGGAGAGACCGACGTAGTTCGCAGCGACGGCGACTGCGTTCACCGGACCGCTCCGTTCCGGGAGGGCGTCGACGCCGAAGGCGGACATCGTCGGGTAGAACCCGGACACGAGGAGACCCAACCCTAGTACAGCGACGGACAACTCTATCGGTGACGGCGAGACGAAGGCGACGAAGAGAAGCGGAAGCGACGTGACGGCGAGCGTGGCGATGAGGGTGAGCGACCGGACGTGCGAGACGAGACGGCTGTACACCAGTCGACCCGGGATGTACATCACGAGAAACCCCGAGAGCAGGAGGTTCGCCGTCGACTGCGGGACGAACTGCGTCGCGTAGAACGGTAACCACGTGAAGAGCGTCCCCTCGATACCGCCGGTCAAAACGAGTGCGCAGACCATCCCGACGACAGAGGGCTTTCGCAGCACGGACCGTAACTCGGCGAGTGTCAGTCGCTGTTCCGTCCACGTCTCTGCGGGTAATTCGAGTCTCCTCAGGAGGAACGCCGTCGGCAGGAAGACGACGATCAACACGAGGTACGTGAGTCGCCAGTCGCCCAGGGAGAGAACGACGTTGACGAGGAGGGGGCCGGCCGTCGCCCCGAGGGCCCACAAGACAGCGTACAAGTTGAAAATCCTGCCTCGTTGGTCGGGGTAGAGGTGACCGAGGAGGGGTCTGTCGAACGCTCTGAACACTCCGAACGCAACCCCCTGGACGAGAAACCCGACGAGCAACGTGAGGTACGACACCGACGTACCCAACAGGAGGAGGCTCGCGATGGTGACACCGACACCGACGGCGAGGAACCGCTTGACGTCGAGGCTTCCCGAGAACATTCCGACTATCAGAACCGTCAGGACGAGTCCGATAGTGCCCGCCGGAGCGACGAGTCCGAGGAGGCTCTCGGACACGGCAAATGATTGCTCGAAGGTGGAGAGGAGGGCTCCGCGGGTCTGTACGGCGATGCCGTCTCCGAGAACGAACAGAAAGATGGCTAACGTCCACTTCTTGCGGCGGTCCATTGAACACATCTGGTCCGCGCTGTCACATAAAATTCGGCCATCGGCGCGGCCATCGTCGGTCCGCCGACGGAGGAACCGGAGAGACAGTCCGGGCACGGGAGCGTTTCGGGCGACCATTCAAATAGATGGTCTCCGTTGGTGACTGCATGTACCAGATACTGGTACCAGTCGACGACGACGTCGGCAGAGCAGTTGCACAGGCAGAATTTGTCACCGGTTTACCGGGCGTCCCCGGCGACGTCGGTGTGACCGTTGTCCACGCCTACCGAGACGACGGTGCCGACGACGACTTACCACCGGAACAGAGCAAAGCGGTCAGCGAGGCGTTGGATCGCCTCGCCGAGGCCGGGGTTGAGGCCGAGTCGCGTGAAATTTATCTCCCCGTCTCGGAGGGGATACTCGACATCGCTTCGGACCTTGCAGTCGACCACATCGTGCTCGGCGGACGGCGACGGAGTCCGGCGGGGAAAGCCATCTTCGGGAGCGTGACTCAACGTGTGATACTCAACGCAGACCTGCCCGTCACCGTCGTCGGCATGACGGACTAACGACTTCAGATACTGGAACCGTCCGTCCGGTCGGGTAGTGACGGCATCGGTTCGGAGTCGTCTCCGGTTTCGACCGAATCGTCGACCTTGCATCGACGGCAACGACGACTGTGTGCGTTCTTCCTCTTCGTCACAGACACGACAGAATGACCGAAACCAGTCACTCTGCATCTCCCTCGTCGCACCTCCTATCGGAACGTACTCGTCTGTGATCTGTCTAACAGTATCGCAGAACTATACCTCTCTCGACTGACTTTGAAATCATCTCGCCGAGTATATTTACGAATCTCGCTTTCTCTACTTTTATTCTCTAAGTATGATTTTATATTGGATATTTGAAATACACTTTGCTCTTATAGAGCTACGTTTTGGGTAATAGGATATTATACGGTCAAAATCAGTCGACGTATCTGTCCCGATGGGCGTCGATGTAGCTACCAGACTCGTTCGGTTAGTCGAGTTCACATCCGGGTCTTCGTCGAAGACTACGGAGTCGGGCGGTTACCGTACGAGTTCGGATCGGCCGAACCGTATGACCGCGTCACCAACACCCGCGCCCGCCTCCAAACAGACGGCACCCCCCCCGAGCCCGGTGGTCGGCGAGAGCGGTTCGAACCGACTGTCGTACGTCCCGCGTGTACGAGAGCGTGAGTCGGTGTTCGACCGGGAGGCGGCTTGTGCGTTTTCCGACGGACACCGCCCACCGAAGCGATACCGCCGCTGTGAGGACCGCTTACGCTTGACCAGTCTCCTCGTCGGTTCCCTCCGCGCTGGTGTAGTCCTCCTCGTCCTCGGGCGGTTCATCGGCCGCGGGCTCCGAGGCGGCCTCGTACGGTGAACTCTCGCCGTCGGGAGTCTCACCGTCGTCCCAGACGATGTACCAACACTTCGCGTCGGTCGTGTCGGCCTCGGCCAAGTCGGCCTTCGAGGAGACGTGAGCGTGTCTGAGGTCCGCTTCGGCGAGAATCGCGTCGTGGAACTCCGCCCTCGTGAGAACCGCGTACTGCAGGTCCGCACCGGTGAGGTCCGCGCCCGCGGAACCAGTTCCCTTGTCGAGTTCCGCGTCGGCGAGGTCGGCCGCTCTGAAGTGTGCGCCCGTCGCCGTCGCCTCGTTCAGTTTCGCCTCGGTCAGCGTCGCCCCGGTGAAGTCCGCGTCGGTGAGGTCGGCCTTCTGGAACGCTGCGCTCGTGAGGTCGGCGTCTCTGAACACGGTGCCGATGCAGGTGGCGTTCTCGAACGTCGCCCCTGTCGCGACCGCTTCCGTGAGGTCGGCGTCCGAGAGCGTCGCGTGTGGCAGTTCGGCGTCGGTGAGGTCGGCGTGGAACAGTACTGCCTCGGTGAGGTCCCCCCGTTCCAGTTTTGCACCGACGGGTTTCGCGTACCCGAGGTCGGCTTGCACGAGTTTCGCCTCCAGCATCTCGGTCCCTTCGAGAGTGGCGCCTCGAAGGTTCGCTCCCGGAAGCGTCGCGTAGTCGAGTGACGCCGACGAGAGGTCCGCGCCGCGTGCGGTGGCATCCGAGAGGTCCGCTTTAGAGAGGTCCGCCTCGACCAGCGTTGCGCCGTCGAACGTCGCGCCGTCCAACTTCGCACCCGAGAACGTCGCCCCGGGAAGGAAGGCGTGCGAGAAGTTCACCTCCGAGAGGGTCACGTCGGCGAAGTTCACGTCGATGCTCGCGCCCGTGGTTCCCCGTTGGTCCGCGTTCACGCTCCAGAAGTTCACCTTCGGCATCGTCGCGCCGGCGAAGTCGGTTCCGGCGCCGACCGTCGCACCGGCGAAGTCGGTCTCCGTGCAGTCGGTGAACTCCATCGACGCGCCGTCCAACGTCGCGTCGGTGAACGTCGCGCCGCCCAACTTCGCGCCCGCGAGGTTCGAGTCGGCGTCGAACGTCGCGTCCGGTGCGGTCGCTCCCTCGAAGACGGCCTTCGAGAGGTTGGCCCCCGAGAAGTTCGGCCGCCGCACCGTCGCGTTCGAGAAGTCCACTTCGACCAGTTCCGCGTCGTCGAACGCCACCGAGGTGGCGGCGTTCCCACTCGATTGCTCGGCGCTGTCGTCGTCTTCGACGCGGTAGACAGTCGCACCTGTGAACATCGCCTTCGAGAGCTTCGCACCCGAGAACGTCGCGTTCACGACCCGGGCGTCGGTGAAGTCGGCGTTTCGAACGTCGTCGTCGGCGAAGTTCACGCCTCGTACCGTCGCTCCGTCGAACTTCGACCCGTACAGGTTCGACTCCGCGGAACCGAGTTCGACGTCACGAACCTCTGCCGTCGAGAAGATGGCCTCCGACAGTTTCGCGCCCGACATGTTCGTGTTCTTCGTCTGACCGCCCTCCGTACTCGGGCCGACTCTCGCCTCGGTGAAATCGGCGAACCGGAGGTCGGAGTCGGTGAAATCCACGCCCAGCAGCGTCGCCGACGGGAACTTTGCCCTCGAGAGGTTGGCCCCCGAGAGGACGGCTCTCGCGAGGTAAGCGCCTTCCAGCGTCGCTTCCGAGAGATTCGAGCGCACCGTCCCGTCGGCTTTGCCCAACTTCGTCTCGGTGAGGTTCGCGTTCGTGAGCGTCGCACCCGCGAGGTCCGCACCTCTCAGCGACGCGCCGGTGAAGTCTGTGTCGGTCAGGTCTGCGCCCGCGAGGTCGACGCCGTCGAGGACTGCCCCCGTGAGAAGCGCCCCCGTCATCGACGTCGACCGCATGTCCAGCGACCCGCCCTCGACCTCCGCCTCCGAGAAGTCCGCACCGTCGAGCGTGGCCTCGAACAGGTTCGCACCCGATAGCTTCGCGTCCGGCGCGCTGAAGTTCGTCAGGTCCGCTCCACGGAGGTTCGCGTCGGTGAGGTCCGCCTTCGTCGCCCGCACGTCGGCGAGCGACAGTCGGTCGCCGAGGTCCGCCCCGCCGAGGTACAGTTTGTCGAGGATGACCGGCGTCTCTTCGGCCTCCAACCGTTCGGCCAGTTCCGCGACCGGCTTATCCGTGACCTCCGCGTGCCAGATACAGCGGTCGTCGCGCCACTTCTCTCTGGTGCAGTGGACCTCGTCTTCCTCTGTGTCCCAGTCCCAACCGTCGGACCCGGACGGTGGGACGTACTTTTCGCCTATCTCGTCGATGTCAAACGAGAACGTGCACCAGTGGTTGTCGTCGCTCCCCGTCATACTCAACAAGGGACGGCGACGTACTTATAATCATACGTAGTATGACATATCTTCTGTTCGATGACTATCATTCGGTTCGGCAGGAAAAAAGCGATATAATGGAAGATGACCGAACAACATGAATTCGAAAAATAACACAAGTTTATATGTCGACACGATGACCTCAGTGTAGAGGGACGGTGCGAAATGAGTCAACAAATTCGGCGGGCGGGGACCGATGGGTCCAGGTTGAATCGATTCGAGCGGAACGCGTACTTCCACGGGAAATTGATGACCGCTCGCGATATGGAGGCGGAACAGTCGTACCATCGAGAGCGGACGAACGCCATCTCGAATCACGTACTGGGCGGTGGCCTCGTCTGCGGGCTCGGAACCACCATTAGCGAAACCGATAGGCGGGGACTGGAAGCGACTATCGAACCCGGCCTCGCCGTCGATAGGCAGGGGCAGTTGATGGTCGTCCCCTCGAACGGACCGTACCGACTCAAAGAACGCGATGGCGGGGACACCGACCCCGAGGAACCGTGTCACGCGGACGGGAAAGATATCTACGTCTTCTTGGAGTACAGAGAGTGTCACGTGGAGTCCGTTCCGATTCCCGACGGCGCCGACGGGTGCGAGGAACGGTGCTGTCACAACCGAATCGTTGAGACGTTCGACGTGGTCTACAGCGAGCAGGCACCGACCGACTACAAGACGGTACCGTCGGTGACGTTTCCCGCCAAAGAGAAACTGACGAAACACGGGGGGTCCGCGCGGGAGCACCACGAGGCGCTGACGCAGATGGCTCGGTCCTACTACGACGAGCACTCGGAAGACTGCGACGGAGAGCCGTTCTCCGTCTACCTCGGTCACTTCGAGAAGGACTCCGGGAGCGAGTGGGAACGCGACCCCACACCGGACCTGCGGTCGTTCCTCTACACGAACGACATGCTGTACGCCATCATCGCCTCGCACGTCACGGATTTCGACGACCCCCACGAGATCGACGCGCTGAAATCCATCCACACGGTGAGTAATCCCAACGGCAACGTCGACCTGAACTCGCCGAACGATACTCTCTCTATCGCCCCCGATCAAAACGCGAAGCAGGTCAACATCGACGTGAAGGGTGACTACGTCACACGCGTGGAGTACGAGCGCTTGGAACGCAGGGTCCGGGAACTCGAAAAACAGGTCGAACACGTCCTCGAAGAGTGCTGCGACGACGACATCGTCATCGAAAAGCAGGCCGACCCGAAACAGAAACGGTCCGAACGACAGCAATCGGCGTCCGACGACAAAGAAGAGTAGCCGGACGGCCGAGAGACGCGACCCGATTTTCACCGCGAACGACTCGCGAGTCAGGAGAGTTCGAAGTCGCTGCCGAGTCTGGACTGCCAGCCGAGTTCGGCGTCCGATTCGGCGGTCCCGACGACGGAGTCCCAGCCGAGGTTCGACTCCGCGACGGTGAACGAGGGGTCGGGGAGACGACTGTTGACGCCGAGGAGGACGTGCCCGCCCAGCCGACTCCACGGTCTGAGGTGGACGGTTCGACCGACCGCGTGTGCCGGCTGTTGGGCCTCCACGAGCCGTCGAATCGCCGCTCGGGCGTCCGCATCGACGGTCGGCCCCACGAGGACGACGAACTCCTGCGGACAACAGAGCACCGCGTCGAACGGCGACTCGGCGTCGTCGCCGGACGCGCGCTCTGCTCGCAGCGCCTCACACGACCCTTCGGCGGCGTCGCAGTCCGAATCGGCGTCGGCCACGTCGGCCACGTCCCAGTACTCGAGGAGCCACACGAAGTGGCCGTGCCCCGCCTCGTCGCCCTCGCCTCCGTTCACCCGTGGTTCGGCCGGACGCGCTACGCCCGCCTCCTCACCCGCTCCGGTCGGCGGCTCCGCGCCCGATTCGATGGGGATCCCCCCGAGGAAGATGTCGAGGAGTCTCCGGAGTCCTCGCCGCGTCCCGCGCTCTCTGAACAGGTTCGGCGCTTGTGCGACGAGTTCTCGTCTCGACCAGTCCGACCACGCGTCGTCCTCGGCGACGCTGAGCCAACTGCCCAACCACGACAGGTGACTCGACGGCACCGACTCGGGGTCGAAGTACTCGGTCAACGTCGCGACGTGGTGGTCGATGTCGGCGTACGTATCCTCGAACACCGTCAGGTAGCGAGCCAAGAAGTCGGCGCTCTCTTCGTCCGTCTCGTATATCGCGGGCAGGTAGTCCAGGTACGAATCGTGCGTGACCGACAGCTTCAGGCGGTCGACTCGGGGCGTGTGGAAGCGGTCGCCGTGGAGTTCGAGGCGAACCCACAGATATCGGCGGCCGTTCGGCTCGACGAGTACGTGGTTCGGATACCCGCTGTCGGCCGTCGCCCACACCGGGCCCGGTTCGTCGTCCGCGTCGTCCGACGGTTCGCAGATGGACACGGGGCCGTCAGCGTCCCCCATCCCGTCGGCGTCCTCGCTCCCTCCGCCTCCGTCTTCGGATGGTCCGTCGACGCCACCTTCCGCGACTCCGTCGCCCCCACCTTCGGGGTCGCTCGGGACTGCGTCGGCGTTCGTCGCGGCGTAGCGGAGGACGACCCGCGTTCCGGGCGGCTGCGTCCCGAGTTCCAGAGCGAGCCTGTACCAGTCTGCATCGAGTGCGCCGAAGTCGTAGCGGGTCGTGAGGCGGCCGACGTACGCTCCGCCGACTATCTCGACGGTCTCCGCCGGGTCGAGGACCCAGACGGCCCCCTCGGCCCCGTCGATGGCGTACAACTGCGGGTCGACCGCCCCCCACGGACCGCGACGGAGTCGGACGCAACTGTGCTGGTAACTCGTGAGGGGGTCGGCCGCGTTCGTCTCCGGGTCGTACCGATACAGCGTCTTCTCGGACGGCGCGTCCGGTCCGACGCCGAGGACGAACGCTCCGTCGCCGAGCCACTCGATGCTGGTCGCACTCGCGACCGGCAGTTCGACGGGGTCGCCGTCGGGTTCGCTCCCGTCGGGGTACCACCCGAACAGTGCGGCCTCGCTGTCTCCCCCCACGAGGACGGCGATGGCACCATCGGCGGTGACGGCGAGGTCCACGGGCGCTCGGAGTTCCCGCACGAGGTGATTCACCTCGGCCCGTTCGCTCACCCGAGCGACGAAGCCGCGGTCGGTGTCGCTCCCGCGGTCGAGCACGTACACCGTTTCGTCCGGCCCGTTGACGACACGAGTCGGCTCGACGAACCCCTCGGCCGTCCCTGGCGCGTCGTCGTCCGCGGCCCACTCGTCTCCGGAGAGCACCCACCGCGTCTGCAGCGAGTGGACGGAGAGCGAGTGAACGTACCCGACCGTCCGCAGTCGCTCGACGCCATCGTCGGTCGATTCGTCGTCCGTCGCCGCTACCCTGCGGGTACCCACCACGTACAGGCTGTCACCGGCGACGCAGAGTCCGGTCGGCGACTTCCCGTCGGACCGCAGGTCTTCACAGCGCACGGGGCGGAACGAGTCGCTCCCGCAGACCGCCCGGAACAACCGTCCGTCTGCGGTGAGCACGTACTCGTCGCCGGTGGCGGTCACGTCGATGTCGATGGGACGCGCGGACGCGAACGCCTCGGTCCATCTTCGAACCGGTGCGACGAAGGTCGGTGCCGCCGCACGCGCGAGTTCGACCCCCTCGTCGGTCAGGACGACGTTCTCGCGCGTCCACGCCTCCCACTCGCCCGGCGTCGCCGTGTCGACGACCGTGAAGTCTCTCGTCATGGGCGGTCACAGTCTCCTGCGGCCGGTCCGTTCGTCCCGACGCGGGCCGTCACGGTGTGGTCTGTCGGCGTGAGGAGGGCGTCCGCGTCGACGACGACCGCTCCGTTCGCGTCGAGGCGACCGTCCGTTCGCACGTCCAACCGGGTGACGCAATCGACGCCCGGCACGCTCTCTATCTCCTCGTACAACTCGGACCGGTAGAGGGGGCGGCCGAACGGCCACCCGTCACCCTCGAAGCCGCGAAGCGGGTCGAGGAACTCGTCGAGTGCGGCGTCGATAGCGTCTCTCCGGTCGGTGACGGCGTACTCAGATTCGAGTCTGACCTCCACGTCGACGCCCACCTCCACGTACGTCGGCGGTTCGACGCGCACCCGGTCGGTGAGGAGTCGGTGTCGGTCGAGGTGCGCGTCCACCGCGTTCAGGAAGCCCGTGCTCGGTTCCGGCCGCGAGGACCGCGAGTACGGGACGACGACGACGTTGACCGACCGGTGCGGTTCGCACTCTCTCGGCGACTCGTCGGACGGTTCGGCCTCCCCGTCGGCGTTCGCGTCTCCCGCCGCCGATGCGCTCGACGTCGGTTCGGACGACTCGGTGGGCAGTTCCGACGCCTGTCGAGATGCCGCCGCAGAGCGCTGTTTCGTTTTCGGCCTCTGCCGCATCCGCTCGTCGTCGATCTGTCTCACGGGCCGCCCGTCCTCGGTCGACACCACTCGGTCCTCGTCGGGGCGTCGGTCGGAGCCACCGTCTCCGCGGCGCACATCTGCGGCGTCCTTCGACCAGACGCTTGGGGGTCGTTCGACCGGGTCGTCTTGCACGACCCACACCGCGGCGCGACCGAACCGAAGTCCCGGCGTGTGGGTGGCGAGATACTCGTAGTCCGGGGCGGTGACGGCGCGGTACGGGACCCGCCTGTCGGCGACGAGTCGGTCGAACGCGTCCCCGATTGGTTCGGCGGGCGCACCGCCGGTGACGTCGGCTACCTGCTCGACCGTGAGACTCGCCGGGTCAGCGGTCGTGAACTTCCCCTTGGGGTCTCTGAAGCGCACGTCCGCCCCCGCGAACGACCACTCCGCTTCGGCGGAGACGCTCCCCGCGTCCCCCGTGCCGACGTATCGCGTCGCCGTAATCGGGGCGTCCAGCGGCGGAATCATCCCTCGAGCACCGTCGCCGAAGCGGATTCCTCGATACGACGGCTCCACGACGAAACACCGACTGTACGGGCCGGCCGCATCGAAGTCGTCCCGTCGCCGCCATCGCTCGTCGCCGACCCACACGGCCACGTCCGTGTCGAGTAACGGACCGTGCTCGAACTCGAAACGCTGGTCCGGAAGCCCCGTCGAGGCGGTGTTCCCCTCCCCGTCACGGAGCGGTTCGCCGCCCTCCGAACGGACGGTCCACCGTCGTTCGACGGGGAGCACGTTCACCGCCACGCTGTCGATCCTCGGCGCGATTTCGTGGCCGGGAGTGGTCACTCGGCACCGAATCCACCGATACGACGTCGCGTGGTCGAACACCGTCCCGCCGTCCGCGTTCCACGAATCGGGCTTCTTCAGTACGACGCGACCGCTCTCGTAGAACTGGTTCGTTCCGTCCGCCTCTACCGGCAGCGACTCCCACGCACCCTCGTCGTACCACTCGTACGTCGGGCAGTGCTCCCACTCGACCGCCACCGTCGGTTCGAACGTCGCGTCCTCGGTCCACGCGTCCACGCCTGCACCGTGCCTCGCGGGGGCCGGCAGGTCGTCTTCGGCCAGTTTCACGGAGAGGGAGAGTTCGCCCTCGCCGCCGAACGGGTTCCCCGCGAAGCCGAGGTAGAGCACCCCCTCAGCGCCGTCGCCGAACGCGGTGAACTGCATCCCCGCCGTCCGGTTGGCCGTCGTCTGGTCGCGGCGGCCGCGCGCCCCGTCGACGACCACGCGTTCGAGCGTCGCTCTCGTCACCGCCGTCGCGACAGTCGTCTCGAACCCCACCGTCCGGTCGTCTCCCGTCGTGGCCAGCAGTTTGGCTCCCTCGTTCACGGCCGCGCTTCCCGCGTGGTCCGGAAGCGTGACGCGGACCGCCGTCGTCGCCGGGCGCGGCGGCCGTGGCCGTTCACCCAACAGGGCGAGATACTTCAGCCGGTGCGCGTCGGTGATGCGGTCCAGTTGGTAGGTGTACGTCTCGGCCAGCCACGCCAGCAGTTCGAGGACGGTTATCCCGGGGTCCGACGCGTTGTGGTCGGTCCACGTCTCCGAGTAGACCGGAATTCGGTTCCGAGCGTCTCTGAGTATCGTTTCGTACGGTCTGTCGTCTAAGCTGGGGATGTCGAGACTCACGTTTGGTCCTCGCTCTCGTCGTTCGTCGTCAGTTCGCGGGTCGCCTGCACGGTGTGCGCGGTGCTACAGACTAACGTGTCCGGCGGGACGGTGGGGAGTCGCTCGTCGTCGGCGACGGTGTAGCCCCGTTCGCTCCCGTGGTACGTGACCGTCAGCGAGACGACGTGGTCCACGCCGCCGACCCGTTCGAGGGCGGCGTACACGTCCGAGAGGCAGGGGAGTTCTCCGAACGCCCACCCCTCGCCCTCGGGACCTCCGGTCAGCGGGTGGAAGAAGGCCGTCAGTCGAGTCGTAACTGCTGTCTCCACCGCGGCGATGCTGCTAGCGACGGTCTCGTCTACGGCGACCGTGACGTCGACGCCGGCTTCCACGTAGTTTGGTCCGCGGACGGTGATTCGATTCGCGTCCGGGTCGCCCGCCGCCGTCGTCGTCGGTACGGGGGCGTGGCGACGCAGGGCGTCGGCGACGACGGATGTCACCTCGGCGTTGGGAGTGGGGCGGCGTTCGGTCGACCGCGGCACGAGCAGTACGGTCACCCACCCGGCGCGAGGCGAGTTCGAACGGTCCATCCCGGGGACACACCGGACGCGCGCCAGTTCTCTGGACGCCGACGCGGCGATGCGCTCGAAGTCGTCGGCCGTGACCGCACGGTTCCGGTCCTCCAGCGTCCGGGCGGCACGGTTCGCCGCCTCCGGGGTCGTCTCTGCCTCGGCCCCTCCGCCACCGGTGTCCGGGTTCCACACGCCCTCCACGTACGGAATCGCCGTCACCAACGCTTCGACCGCTTCGGCGGGGACGTTCCCCGCGGCACCGCCGCCCGTTCGGTAGTCGGTGCTGACGTTCTCTTCGCCCGGTGGTGGCGTCGCGCCGTTCGTCCCGTCTCCGAACGTGAGGCGGCCGTCGATTCGATCCAAGACGTAGTGTCGATCCTCGTCTGTGGATTCGGTGAAGTCGTCCACGCGCGTCCACCGAACCCAGAAGGCCGTCGGCGCACCCTCGTCGTCGGTCTGTTCGGCCGTTTCGACCCCGGACTCTGCTACCGCCGTTCGTTCGGCCTCCGAGAGCGTCGCCAGTTCGTCGACCCACACGGACTCGTCGACCACCGGACGGTTCGCGAACGCGAACGCCTGGTTCGGCGTCCCGTCACTGGAACCGAGAACCTCGCCGGTGACGGTCACCACGTTGTACGCCCACCCCGCGTTGGGGTAGATGCCGCGGAGCGAGGGCGGGTCTCTCGTCGCCTCCGTCGCCGTCTCCAACAGTCGTGGTGAGAGGGACTCGCACGGCGTCGGAGTCGGTTCCGGCGTCGGTTTCGGCGTCTCGAAGGCCCCGTCGACAGCAGATTCCTCTTGGAGACTCCGTTCCGCGGTCGTGTCCACCGTGTCTATCGCCCTCTCTTCGTACCGAACGCTGACCGGGACGGACTCCCAGTCGGGCGTGTACAACTCGACGGCACCCGTGGGTCGCGAGATGGAAACGGCTATCGATTCGTTCGGACCCAGTGACGCAGCCAGGTCGGACGACGGCGAGTCGGGGCCGACGGACAGCGAGAACCGTTCGAGGTTGAACCTCTTTGCTCCCCTGTTCTCCAGGACGACGACGTTCTCCGTCCGGTCGACGAGCATCTGTATCGCCGATTCCTCGTCCGGTGGGTCGTCTCCCGGAACGGCGGCGTTCTCGGTGACGGTCACGTCGAACGGGTCGCCGACCAACCGGGCGCGAATCCAGTGGCGGACCCGGCCGAACCGCTCGAACGCCTCCGTCGCCTCCGGGAACGCGAGCGAGACGATACCGCGTTGCAGGAGTCCTTCCGTTCCGTCCTCGGCGTCGAGTTGCGTCCACGTCCCGCTTGCGGGGTCCTCGCAGAACTCCCACCGCGCCCGCGGGTAGAACGGTACCGGATACGGCTTGTCGGCGGCCGAGTACAGCAGTTGTATCGGTCCGTCGTCCAGCGGTCCGTCGAAGCCGAGATAGAGTACCTCCGTCGGTTCCGCCGTCCGCGCCTCGGGGAGTCGCCTGAACGGGCGAATCGCCGTCGCCTGCGTCTCCGCGGAGAGTCCCTTCGCCTCGTCCGCGCCGTAGCCGCGGTTGTTGAAGGCCACCACGTGGTCGGGTTCTTTCGCCTTCGAACTCACCGCCTCCTCGGCGGCGGTAGGTTCTGGATAGCTGATAGCGAGTCCCGTGAACTCCGGGACCGCATCGTGGATCATCTCCCACTCCTCCGGGTCGACCGGGTTGCCCTGATCGTCTTTCTTCTGTCGGAACCGGATGGGGTTGTCCTCGAGGAGGCGAACGCGAATCCAGTGGTGTTCGTGCCCCGAGACGGACGTCGCCGCCGCGTCCTCGGGGACGACGAACCGAACCGCCCCCTCGCCAACCTCCTCTTTCCGTTCGCTCAGTTCCAACCGCGCCCACCCCGACCCGTTCCAGTACTCCCACGAGTAGTCGGGCGGCGCGAGGTCCGCGAGCGACGGCCTGTCCGTCGTCTCGAACCCGAGTTCGACGGGCGTCTCCGTCTTCGAGAACGCCTCGTCGGACGCGATGTAGAACGTGTCCAACGGAAGCGGCATCTCTCCGAACGGACGTATCGGTCCCGTCGTCGAGAGCGGTACGTCGTTGGCTAGCAGCATCTGCGGTTTCACACCGGTGTCCGATTCGACGAGCGACAGGGTCAGCTTCGACACCGACGCCTCGAACAGTGCGTCGCCGAGGGTCGGTGGCCCCACGAACCGAATCCACATCGTCTCCACGTCCGTCACCGGCGGCGATTCCGCCGCTTCCGCCTCGGCCGCCGCGGCTTCGGCCTCCGCGCCGACGAGTCGCAACTCGTCCGTCGGAAGCGTCGTCGCCGCGAACGCCTCCGCCTCCGCCTCGCTCAGCTTGAACCGAATCCGGACGCCGTCCTCGGCACCATCGCTCAGGTCGGCCGTCTCCACCGTCCCGTCCACGGTTTCCCCGAGCGAGTGCCACCCCTCGACTTCCTCGCCGCCGACCTCCTTCACGCCGAAGAACTGACAGCCGAGCGATTCGAACGCGCCCGTCCCGACACCCTCGACGGTCACCTCGAACTCCGTGTCGGTCGATAGTTCGAAGAAGTTCGCGTGGCCGACGTACAGCAGATGCTCCTGCCGGTTTGCTCCGGTGAACAGCTTCGTCTCCGCCTCGTCCGCGAGTGCGTCGTGATGCACGAATATCGCGTCGTCGGCCGGACTGACGCTGACCACGGAGTCGAGTCGCGCTGGGGTCGCCTCGAACCCCGCTCCGTCGGGTATCTCGAACGTTATCTCGGACCCCTCGCCGGGTGGCGGTGCGAGCGCTTGCGTCCCGGGCGTTATCCCGACGTTCGCGTCGAGTCCGGGAGCGACGTCGAAGACGAGGGGGAGTTTCGCCGGTTGGGGCGGGTCGCGGTCGAACGCCAACGCGTCGAAGAACGCGAAGCGGTGCTTCTCGGGCGCGCGGTCCACGCGTTCGAGGACGTCCTCGGTTATCTCCGCGAACAGGTCGAGGACCGCGGTTCCGACGTCTCCCTCGTCGGGGTCCCACGCGGGGGTGTAACTTCGTGCCCGTTCGGCGGCGGCGGCCCGCAGTGCCGCGCGTCGGCGTCCGTCTATCGTCGGCGTCTCACTATCTGTCATCTGTCACCCATCGCAGTTCACTCGTTGATGTAGAACGGGTAGACGAGGTTCCCGGTGGCGTTCGTCTGCCGCACCCTGTACTCCACGCTCACCAGCAGTCGCCCCCGGTCGATGTCGTCGATGTCGACGGAGACGTCTCTGACCTCGATTCGCGGCTCCCACTTCCGCAGTGCCTCCTCCACGCTCGTCTGAATCATCGTCACCGTCGCCGTGTTGACGGCTGCGAACACGAAGTCGTGGATGCCGCACCCGAAGTCGGGTCGCATGACGCGCTCTCCCTTCGCCGTGCCGAGGATGATTCTGATCGCCTCGTCTATGTCGGTCTCACCGGTCGAGACGGCCACGTCCGCGGCGTCCGTGGTTTCGACGGGGAAGGTCCACCCAGTGCCGAGGAACTCGCGATTCATCTGGTTCTCACCCTATCTGGACGGTCGGACAGCCCATCGCGATGGTGTTCGGGGGACCGGCCTCCGGAATCGTGTCGCCCTGCCGCGCCGCGGGCATGCTGTTTATGAGCACCGTCGTGCTCCCCATCGCCACGACGCCGCCGACGTGCGGCGTCGTGCTCGGCAGGACGAGCGGACACGTGTGCATGTCCGCCCCGGCCCGCCACGCGGGCATGCCGCCGATGAGGACGGTCGGACTCCCCGCGCCGAGGAGCGGTGTTCCGTGACTGGTCTGGTCGAGTACGCGTGCTGCTGGTGGCATGATGGTTCAGTTTATCTTGACGAGTGAGCCTTTCAACGTCAGAATTCCGCCGGCTTCGACGGTGACGTTGCCCTGTCCCTTGATGTCGATAAGCTTCGACTCGACGCTCACCGTCGCCCCGCTAGAGACGTTGATGGCTCCGCTGGTCGAGTCGAGTTCGACGGTGTTCTGTCCGCTCTTGTCGGCGACGACGATTTTCTCGCTTCCGCTGGCGTCGTCGAGGAGTATCGAGTGACCGGCGTTCGTCGTAATCTCGACTTTGCCGGCCGTGCCGTTGTCGTTCAGCGTAATCTGGTGACCGCTCCGGGAGCGAATCATCCGCACGTCGTTGTTGCCGTCCGCGTTGTCCTCGGGCGGTCGCTCGGCGGAACTCCACAGCGCACCGATGACGTACGGGTAGTGGATGTTGCCCTGTTCGAAGGCGACGAGCACCTCGTCGTCCACCTCCGGGTGGAAGTACGTGCCGCGGTCCCCTCCGGCCATCGTCCGGGCGACGCGCGCCCAGTAGCTCTGTTCGTCCTCGTTGCGCCACGGGTACCGCACTTTCACCCGCGCCATCCCCTCGGGGTCCTCGTTGTCGGTGACGATAGCTGTCGCGACGCCGCGAATGGCGTCGTCGACGTCGTCGGTGAATTCGCTGTAGCTCACGTCGTTCCTCCCTTCCGCTTTCTGACCTGGAACGTGGTCGTGTATCCGCTCGTACTGATCTGGTGGTCTGCGCTCTCGACGTAGTACCGCCCGTTGAACGTCTCGGTCACGCCGTCGAGTTCGACGGTGATTCCGGCGACGAGTTCGGGCACGCCGATGGTCTCGCCCCGTCCGGTGAGGCGGCCCTGACGGATGCGCGCGGCTTCGGACGCCGCAACGGTCTCCGCCTCCGCCGGCGACTCGACGGGCATCCGAAGGTCCCGGGCGTCGCCGTTCGGGTCCGCCCCCTCGGCCGACCCTTCGATGACCTCCCGTCCGTTCCGGTCGTTCCACCGGACGTTCACTCGGCTCACGTCGCGCGCTCGGTTGAGCCGCGGCGAGAACGACCGCAACGACTCGCCGTACGCGAGTTCGAAGTCTGCTGACCTGTCCTCGCGGGGTTCGCGGAAGTGGAACGCGTCGGTGGTGACGAACACCTCGTAGTTGTACCGCTTCGCGCGCTGTTTGACGAACTGGTAGTCGGTCTTGTTGTCCTGGACGATGCGGGGGAACTCCAGGTCGGTTTC
Organism: Halogeometricum rufum; assembly: GCF_900112175.1. NCBI lineage: Archaea > Methanobacteriati > Methanobacteriota > Halobacteria > Halobacteriales > Haloferacaceae > Halogeometricum > Halogeometricum rufum. The sequence goes on from NZ_FOYT01000004.1 coordinate 98,913, forward strand.
GTCTATCACCACCTTGCTGAAGCCGTAGCCGCCACGTTCGAGCACCTTCCTCACGACGTTCGAGTCGGTCACACGGTCCTCGACCGTATCACGGTCCCACGTCTCCGTGTTCGTCCCCGTCATGAGTTCGTGCAGGCGGCCGTAGCCGCTCACGTCGACGGTGGGCACGCCGTCCGCCGGGAACTTCGGCTCCGCGGACTCGACGGTTCCGACGACCATCGGTACGAGCGTGTCGCCGTACCCCAACGAGACGGTCACGGGGCTGTCCGAGTCTATCAGCCCCCAGTCGATGCCCTCGAACTCTCGGCTCTCCTGGTCGTACAGGTTGTTCAACGAGAACGAGAACCGCTCGGCGCTGTCGACGCTCGTGCTCACGGACAACTGTGAGACGACGCCGCTGGCTTCGGTGAACGTGGTATCCCCCGCTTCGACGACGAATCGGGGAACGTAGAAGTCGCCGTACTTCTCGCGCACGTCGGCGAGACTCATCTACGGCTCCACCCGCGGCACCACGAGTCTGTCTCCGGGTCGGAGGCGGCGCGGGTTGTCGATGTCGTTCGCCTCCGCGATGGGTCGCCACCGCGTCGGGTCGCCGTACTCCGCGTCGGCGAGCAACCACAGCGTCTCCTCTTCGGTCACCCGGCGCAGTTTCGTCTTGTCGGCCGAACTCCGACGGACCTGTTCGGCCTGTTCGCCGGGCGGTCTGTACTCCTTGAACGTCACATCCATCCGCGCGCGGACCGGCACGCCGGTCGGCAGGAACATCGTAAAGCGCGTGTTCGCGCTCTGGAGGACGGACTTGAAGTCGAGTCCGCCCCAGACGAACCGGCAGATGGGCGGCGCGTGCAGGTCGCCGTCCACTTCCAGCAACCCCCGCACGCGGTCGGTGTACGTCCGAACGTCCCGTTCGTCCTCCTCGTAGGCGTCGAAGAACAACTCCATCGAGAGTGTCTCCGCCTCACCGCTCGTGAACTGCGTTACGGGCGAGGTGAACCCCGGGAGCGACTGGTCGGCGTACGAAATCGACTTGTCGAGGTTGTACTCCGTCGGGTTGAACCGGACGGGAATCTCCTCGCCGCCGGCGACGACGACGGCCTTCACCAGGTTCGAGTCCGTTCCGTCGGGCATCGCCGTCAGCGCCCCCGTCGTTCGCGCTCGATGCGGAGCTTCCGTTCGAACTTGTCGAACAGAGTATCAACCAATCTGTCGAGTGTCGGGTCCGCGTCCATGTGACGGCTAACAATCGATTCCAGAGGTGATATATGTTGTTCTGGTGAACTGTAACGTCGGTCGGTTCCCGGGTCGGTCGCTTCCCCGTTCCCAGTCGCTTCCACGTCGCTGCCTCCGACGTCGGAGGTCGTACCCTTGGCTAACTCCGACTGCGACGCCGCCGACCGTCTGTACGTCAACCGTCGAGTGTCGCCACCCGGCGGCACGAGTGTCGACTGGGCCGTCAGTTCGGCACCCGCAGGTGACCCCACGTCCCCCTCGGTCCACTGGAGCGTGCGGTCTCCGAAGCGTAGACCACCCCGGCTCTCCCTTCGCTTCGCGGGTTCGACGGCTCCGGTCCGCTGGTCGCTTCGGGCGGTGACCGCGAGCCGCGGCGCACGCGACAAGACGGTGTACCGACGCCGTTCGCGAGTCGATGGGGTTCGCCGCTCCGCGCTCGTCGTTCTCGTGACGAGACGCCGTCGAACCGGGGACCGCGGCGGAGTCATCTGCCCAGCACCGAGGGAGTCGTCGTCGGGTCTGTCCAACACCTCCCGGACCCGCCGTTCTGGAGGTTCCGGTGAGGCTTCCGCTGGACTCGGGTCGTCCGCGTTCGGCGAGCGCCTCGGTCCCGTCACCGGCGAACGTTCGGGTTGCGTCGGAGACGATTCGGCCGCGGATGGACCGCGGACCCTCGTCGATGTCCGGTCGGGTGGTGACGCGGGCGAGCGCTCCCGACTCCCGTACGCGACGGTAGTCGTGTCCTCTCCGAGGTGCATCCGTGCTCCGACGCGTGTCACGAGGTGAGCGGAATCCGCGAACGCCGAACTCCGTGGGACGACGACCCTGTGAATCGAGAGGCGGTTGCTCGAATCCGCCGCCGAGCGCGGCCACGCGTCGTCCGGACGGGGACGCCGCTCTCCCCTCTCCGCCGTCTCGTCGCGGCGCGGTCGGGGTTCGACCCGTCGGGCCGTCGGTTCACCGCCGGCGAGGGGAGACTCCGCTCCGTCGTCGGTAGGGCGTCGATGCTCGCGGTAGACCCACGGCGCTCCCGGTGGGCCGGCGGGATGCGGAGTGGCCCCACGCCAGTCGCTCGCACCCGCTCCGACCGTTCGCCTCGTCAGTTCGTGGGTCGCCAGGACGTGCGTCTGCGGCCGGTTCCTCTCCGGTTCGCCTGCCTGTTGTTCGCGCGTCAGCGGTCCGCGCGTCTCTATCGTCGGAGTGGCGGGTGAGTTCGTCCGCGAGTTACTGACCTCGCGGCGTTCCCGAACGACTCGAGTCGAGGTGTGGTGGACGTCCCGACTCCGGTCGGTGCTCTCGGCGACCACCGGACGGTGGACGAGATACGAGAGCGCAGACCGTCGCCAACTGGTCGTTGGTACCCGTCCCTGCAACACGCCGAAGAACGGAGTCGACCGAGCGACTCCGTACCGAGCGGTCGCTCTCGGTTCTCCCTCCGGTTCGTCCCGTTCGTCGCGGTGCCACCGACCGACCGCTATCGGACGTGCGACCCGCGGTAGTTCGATGTCGGTGGTATCTGACGGCATCTGTTCGTTCCGACGTGACCGCTTCGGTAGCTTCAGTCTCCCGCCACGGTCTTCGTCTTCCTCACGAGTTCTATTGTCGGGGAGCGGTCAAATACACTTCGGGTTCCCGAGTCCGCGGACCGTCGTTCGGGCCACGGACGCAGTCGATTGACGGGCACCGGTTCCCAACTGTCTCGAATCGGGACGGTCGGGTGCGTGGGGTTCCGGACTACTTCGAGGTGTACACGTGACCGTCGATGTCTCTGATCGTGATCTCGAATCCCTCCGCGGCGTCGAGGACGTCCCTCGGAATCGGCGCTATCTGCTCGGGGACGATGAGCACCTGCTGGCCGGTGAGCTTCATTCCCTCGACCTGGCGGGCCCTCGAGGAGGGGACATCCGCGATAACGGCTCCCGGGGGATACTTACTCCACAGTTGCATGAGGTAGTCCACGGCCCTGTCGTAGCCGATTTCGGAGAACTGCGTGAACTTGTGCTCGCGAATCTCGGGCGGTCTCGACGACCCCTCTCCCGCGGGCGACCCCTCGCCCGGAACCCAGCTATCGGCACGCCAGTAGAGCGGCCGACCGTTCCGGGTCTTCCTCCCGGTATCGACGTACACCTCCGCGTGGATGCTGCCCTTCCCCTCAGCCGCTTCGTGTTTCTCGACGACCTGGTCGTCGAACAGGTTGCCCCGCTTCGCCGGATAGCCGCTGGAGATGTCCATCGGAACGTTGGCACCGAGTTCCTTGTCGTACACCTCCGGCACTTTGTCGAGGTCCATCCGTGTGTAGTGAAGGCCCAACTCGTCGAACGCCTCCGCAGCGGGGTCGTAGCCGACCGGTAGCGCGCGTTCTTCGGCCAACTGCTGGAGTAACTCTATCCGGTCGGGGTCAAACCCGAGTTCCTCCATCCACGCGCGTTCGACCGCCCGCAGGTCGGCTTCGAGCACTCGCGCGTCAGATGCGACTTGGTCGGCCAATCCTCGGTCGTCCGCCGCGACCGCCTCCCGTGCACGCTCTTCGAGCGAAGCCACCCGACGGACTAACTCCGGGTGGTCGTCGAGTATGTGAGCGTACCGTGCGCCTAACGTCTGACACACCTTCGAGCAGCGAATGATCTGTCCGCGTTTCGTGAGCGTCAGCGTGTGGTCGCCGTCCTGCGTCCTTCGGGTCACCGGTTCGCCGCCGAGACTTCGACTCGGTGAGCGTCCCCCCGTGGCCTCGGGCGTCCGTCGAGGTTCGCCGTCGTCGGGTCGGCGTTCCGGGGCGACGTCGGGTTCTCGCGCCCCCGGCCGGACCGCCTCCCCGGGTGGTCCGACGTCCCTAGTCTCCGGCCGGGAGACGCTTTCCCCGACGGTCGGCGCTTCCGAAGTCCCCATGCGACGCTGCTGGGCACGCTGTGACAGTTCGCGGCCCACGGAGATGCCCGATTCGAGCATCGCCTGCCCCAGAATCTCCATGATTCGTGCCGAGCGTTCGCCCTCCGGGAGACCCTCGAGCGCGGCGATTTGGGTGGCGATTTCGGCGGGGACCAACAGCCCGCTCAGACCGTCAGCTCCGAGACCCATCACGTAGAACGCCCGACCGGTCTTCACCATCCGAAGCGGCGTCACAGCGTGTCCGACGCCAGTGAACCCCCCGACGACGTTGACGACGTCCATGGCCGTCGCCATGTCGAATCGGAGGGTGTCGTCTATCGCTCTGTTGATAACTCGGTAGCCCGATGGAATCGCGCCGACGGCACCGATGGGAAGAAGCAGCGAGATCGACGAACCGGCCGTGAACGGGGCCGCCGCGACGGCCGCTATCGAGAGGACCATGGCGACGTTCTCGACGGCTTCCATGAACAACGCCCCGGCGCTCGCTTTGATGCGCTTCGAGACCGTCTCGCCGTCTATCTGAACCGCGACGTAACCGCGGCCGTACCCCGCGTAGCCGCTCAGGATGTCCACCACCGCGTCCATGATAGCCTCGGCGCGGTTGCGGCCGGTGCCGTAGTCTTCACCGCTGTTCGCCGTCGTGAGGTCCGACACCCAGTACTCGACCTGACCGTCCTCCGTACCGCGGTAGAGCGCTTCCATCGTCAGCTGAATCGACTCTCCCTTGTCGCTGACGAACGTGGCGACCAGCGGTTCGGCGGCCGTGAGGTCACGCTCCTCGCCGCGGTCCGCGCGCAACGCGATGATGACGTCGAGTCGCTCCAGTTGCGTCTGGACCCGGCCCCGGTCGGCGCTCCCGACGGGGAGCGAGTTTCGGTACTCGACCAACTTCTCGCGTTGGACGCTCAGCGCGCCACCGACAGAACTCAGCGACCGTTCGAGCGTGTCCAGTTCCTGCCGCAACTGTTCCTCGTTCAGGTGACTGACCGGTTGACTCAACAGGTCCCGCAGTTCCGCCATCCGCTCGTGCTCCCACGCAGTGGTCGCTCCCCGCTCTCGATTGCGACTCTCGACCAGTTGGACCGGGTCGCGGACGATGATGGGGTAGTACGCGACGCTCGGCGGGCGGACGACTTCGGCGTTCTCGCCGGTGTACGGAATCGCCTTACAGCGGACCAGGTAGGTGCCCGGGCCGGGGAACGCGATGTTCTTCTCGCTCGCCGGCGTCGTCAGTATCTCGATGCCGAGTCTGATGCCTTCGCCGACGTACCGGAGTATCGCGTTCGCCGCGACGAGGGACGTCGCCGCGACGCCCGGCGGGCCGAGTTCCTCGAACACCGTCTCGAAGTCCTCCTCCGCGTATCGAGTCGCGCGACCGAATCGCTGGCCCGCGACGTCCCATCCCGACGGGGTCTGCGGGTCGAGTTCGTCGAACGAGGCCGTCTGCTCGCCCTCGGGAACCCGAACGTAGTTCCACTCGTAGTAGTACGACTGGAACGCCGCGAACACGTCCGGGAACTGGATGCTCATGACGAAGCGGTAGTCGGCTTCCGAGGACGCCTCGAACTGGGGTCCACCCGGTGGGCCAGAGAGTGTCGGCGAGACGCTCATCTTGGCCGGGATGGGCGGCGTGTTGGCCGTTGCGGGTTGGTCACGGACCTGCTGGTCGCCCGAGGGCGGTCCGCTCACGCTCCGCTCTAAGAATCGACCGAACCGGTCGAGTAACTCGCGTCTCGCCTCCGTCTCGTTCCACGACCGATCGACCAGCGACTGTTGGCTGTGAAGGAACGAGAGGAACTGCGACGCTATCGAGGGGTGGGGAGCGCGGTTCTCCGGCGCTTGTCGCGGTTCGGGCTGTTCGTCCTCTGCCAACCCCTCCGGTCGCGGCGTCGGCCAGAGCAACTGATACACCCAGTGGCCGACCAGCGAGGTGTCGGCTCTGATTCCCTCCAAAACCGCCGCGTGGAACTCCAGTTCGAAGACGATGTCCGTCAACACGCGAACGATGCCCTGACGGTTCGCTTCGGAGCGCTCAGAGTGGTAGAGCAGAGCGGCGTCGATGTACGAGCGAAGGAGGCCGATATTCTGCGCCAGTTGTGACCGGAAGAGTTGCTCGCTGTACCACGCGGGCAGCGAGATGTCCATCTCCTGTGCGACTTTCGGGACGTTCAGTAGTCGCCACGCGTCGGAACTCGCAGTGCCGAGGTAGAGGAGTTCCCGCTGACTGTCCGAGAGCAGCACGGTGACCCCCTTCGTCCGTTCTAACCAGAGCACCGACTGCAGGGCGAGGTGACTGGGGATCCAGAACTGTGTCACCGTCTCGCCGCCAGTCGCGTCGCCCGCTAACGTCCCCTCCCCGTGCCACTGCTTCGCGGTCCCCCACTGATAGAACTCGGCGGCCAACGCGGCGGTGTACCCTTCGTCCCCCACCAGCGTGTAGAGCGCTATCTCCGAACCCTGCTTCGCGCGGGAACCGGGCCGAAACTGCGTGCCCTCCGGTGGCAGGAACAGCAGTCCGGTCATGCTCACGGACATCCCGGCACGCGGTGGACTCTCGGAGGACACCATCCGCCGTTCGTCGGCCGGTTCCGGCGATGTGCCCGGTCCCGAGACCGGGGACTCGCCTTCGGGGACGCGTTGGACGATGTCAGAGGACGAGCGCTGTTGGACGACGTGTGCGAGTTCGTGTGCCAGCAGCTCTCGACCCCCGGTCGAAGACGGTCGGTACTCTCCCGCACCGAAGTGGACGTCTCGCCCCACGGTGAAGGCGCGAGCGTCCGCTCGACGCGACGCGTCGGCGGCGTCGGTTCCCGCGTGAATCCGAACGTCGCCGAGACCGGTACCGAACTGCCGTTCGAGCGTGGTTCGTATCGAGTGCGGTATCGGCGTCCCCCCGCCCCGGCTCTGCTCGACGTACGACGCGACGTCCGAACCGACGGGTGCCTCACCGGGAACGCTCCCGGTCGTCCGGGACGGCTCTCCGTTTCGTTGGACTCTGTCTCCCCGTCTCGCCGCTTCGGCCCACCGTTCGGCCTCCAGTTCGTGCCGTCCTCGCTCGCGTCCGACCAGCGGTTTCCGTTGAAGCTGTCGCTCGACGAGTCCCTGGACCGCTCGGTTCCCCCAGTCACGTTGCAGCAGCTCGAACGGATGCGCTCGCTCGTCAGAAACCGGTGATTCCTCGAACCGACGGTCACTCGACCCCTCCGCGCGCCCTCGTCGCCTGTCGGCCGTCTCGGTTTCACTAGTCCGCGTCGAATCCGCTCCGGCTCGAAGATTGTCTGTCATCGCTACGGTGGGTAAAGGCTTCCTCCACGACGCGTGCGGTGACCGGCGGGCCGCCGTCCGGCATCGTTCGGTGCGGTGCGCTTCACAGACGACCAGATCTGGCTACGGGTCGCCGACCCACCCCGCTGGTCACTTCCGCGAACGCGTCCGGGGCCGTGCTGCATCAGTGCGTGGCCTGTCCCCCCAGTCATCGGGAGGACACACCCGGTTGTTCTTCGTACGGTAACGGTATCTCCAACGTCTGTCCGGGGAAGACGAGGTCGGGGTCGTCACCCACCACGTCCCGGTTACGCTCGTAGAGCGTCGGCCACCCACCGGGGACGGCGAACTGGCGGGCGATGCCCCAGAGTGTGTCGCCCGGCTTCACCGTGTACGTCGTCGTCTTCGGCGCTGGTGGGCCGACGAACGCGTCGTCTGCGGGTTCCGGAACGGGTTCGGGATCGACCGGCGTCTCGACCGGTTCGGACGGGGCCGGTGGCTCTTCGGGCTGGCAGTCGCACACCTGCCGCTGTCGTTCTTCGTGGGCGCTTCCGCCGAAGTGTGTGAGCGCCGTGAAGTAGCGGTCCGCCCACGTCCGACACCGTTCGACGACCGACTGGTTCTCCGAGGAGGCGTTACAGATGGCCAGCATATCACGGTGCATCCGCTCGTCGCAGGCCGCCCTGTCGGACCCGCACGTCTGGTAGCACTCGTCGTGCCGGTCGCACGCACGCCCGCCTCGAGCGGTCGGTGCTTCGATGGCGAACTGCGTGTCGCTCCCGCCCGCCGGATTATCGGGGTCGATTCCGGCGACCGAAGACACCCAGTCGGGGACGCTACAGCCGTCGTACTCGAACTCCCACCGGCCATCGACGCACTCGCGCTGGACGACGGCCGCCGTCGCGCCGTCCTGCTGAATCGTGTGCGTCAGTTCGTGTGCGAGCAATCGCCGGCCGTCGCTCGTCTCCGGTCGGTACTCGCCGGACCGGAACACGACGTCCCGTCCCAGCGTGAACGCCCTCGCGTTCACCGCTCTCGCGGCCGCGTCCGCTCGCGCCCCGGTGTGAACGCGGACGTCACCGAATCCCCGCCCGAATCGCGGTTCGAAGAACGACCGGACGGAGTCCGGCAACGGACGACCGCCGGTTTCGGCTCCCCGAACCGGGCTTGCCGTTCGGGCTCCGGCATCCGGTCGTTCCGGTGAGGCGGGTGTCCGCCGAATCTCGCGTTCGCAGTCCGGACAGTCGAGCGGTTTCCCCTCGGCGTGCCGCTTCTGACACCGCGGGCACATGCGCTGGACGGTGCTGTCGACGGCAGTGGCCCGCGCTACCGCCGGGCGCTGACCCGTCTCGGCTCTCCCCCGCGTCACGTCCCGTGCGACACGGTCGGCCTCACGTTCGAAGCGGTCGTTCGGCGGTCCCACCGTCTGATTCGGTCGAGTGCGCTCGCTCAGGAGTCGCTGGACGCCTCGGTTACCGAGCGTGCGCTGGACGCGGACGAGTGGCCCGTCGCGGTTGCGGCGGGTGTCGTCTCGGTTCGTTCGACTGCGCGTCTTCGTGGGTCGACGGCGGCGCGTCGCGCCGCACGTGATGGCGTGTCTGGTCGTCATGATTCGAGCAGTCTCTGGTACTCCCCGAACTCCTCGGGTTCGATGAGTTTCCCCGACTTCTGGTACTCGCGGCGGATGCCCCAGACGAGATGTTCCATCTCCACTCGGTCGAGGAACCAGAAGTCGAGGGGGCCGGAAATCTCGTCCGCCTCGGGAATCAGCCCTTCTATCGTCTCGCGTTCGATGCTGTAGAGTTTCTCCGTCTCGACGGTTCGCTTCCCCGAGGCGGCGAGAAACGCCGCCGTCAGGGCGACGTTCTTGATGTGGCCGCCCGTCACCTCGAACTTCGAGAGGAAGTCGTAGTCGAGATTCCGGCAGGGCGTCGTATCGACGGGGAAGATACCCTCCCAGATGCGCTTTCTCGCGTCCCGTTGCGGTCGCGGGAAGTCCACGCTCAGGTGGATGCGCCGCAGGAAGGCGTCGTCGATGTTCTGTTTGAAGTTCGTCGTCAGGATGACCGCGCCGTCGTGTTCCTCCACGCGTTGGAGTAGGTAGTTCACCTCTATGTTCGCGTACCGGTCGTGAGCGTCCGATACCTCCGAGCGCTTGCCGAACAGGGCGTCGGCCTCGTCGAACAGGAGGATGGCGTCGCTGTTCGCCGCCTCGTCGAACACCTGCCCGAGGTTCTTCTCCGTCTCGCCGATGTACTTGCTGACGACGCTGGAGAGGTCTATCTTGTAGAGGTCCAGTCCGACCTCGTGTGCGATAATCTCGGCGGCCATCGTCTTTCCCGTCCCCGAGGGTCCGGTGAACAGGGCGACGACGCCGTTTCCGAGGCTGAACTTCTCTTTGAAGCCCCAGTCGCTGTAGACGCGCCCCTGATGTTCGACGTGAGCGGCGACTTCCTTGAGGTGCGCCTCCTTGTCCGGCGGGAGGACGATGTCGTCCCAGCCGTACCCGGGCGTGACGATGCGGCCGAGCGACCCGAGTTTCTCTCTGGACTGTAACCGACAGCCGGCGTAGATGTCGTCGGCCGTGAGTTCGCCGCCGTACGTTCGGGACCGCGCGGCGTCCACGGCATCGACGATCTGTCCGGCGGTCAGCCGGAACTTCCCCGCCAGTTCGGTGACGTTCACGTCCGCGGGAAGGTGGGCGACCCGTTTCCACAGTTCGCGTCGGCGGTCGTAGGAGGGAACGGGGAACTCGACGGAGACGAACACGTGGTCGGTGACGCCGAGGCGGTGGCTCGCCCCTATCGTGTCCGTCCCGACGACGAAGACGCGACCGTCGTAGTCGTCCAGCGAACGGAGCAGGTGTGTCACGTCCGCATCGTCGTCGCCGAGAGCTTCGAGATTCGAGACCGCGAGTACGGCGTCTCGGAGTCGCGCCTCTCTCAGTAACATCTCGACCGTCTCACGGATGCCGTGCCGACGTATCTCCTGCGCGTCGGCGGTCAGGAGCGTCTGCTCCCAATCTGCACAGAGTGCGGCCACCGTCACCGACCGACCGGAGCCATAGGGTCCGTAGAGGTGAGTCAGCAGGTGGCTCCGCTCCTCGTCGTCGGGCGGTTGCGTCCAGCCCGCGATGCGGTCGAGTTGGGCACTCACCTCGTCGTCCAACGTCAGCCGTTCGAGGTAGTTCGTCCCGTCTTCGACCGTCTCCGCTCGTCTGGCGGCACTCGGCGTCTCCTGTGAGACGCCCTTTCCCCGGGACACCGTGTCGTCCGTCGATTCCTCGCTCGCGTCGTCCGAGTCCGGTCGCCGGAGCAACAACGAGTGGAGGTCGTCCGTCGGCTCTCGCACGGTGGCGACGTCGGCGAGCGTCCCGCCGAGCAGGTCGATTCCGAGCAGATAGTCCACGACCCGTTCGTCCACCTGTATCGCCCGCGTCGGCAGCGGCGACGAGTCGTCGCCCGACAGCCTGACGAGGCGGTGCTCTCGGAGCGGGGACGTGCGGGCGAAGACGGTTCTGCGCCTCAGCCGTTCGTCCGTGGACGGTGCGAACGTCCGGAGGACGAGGTCAACTGTCGGCCGTTTTCGCGTCACGTCGTCGTGCAGGTACGCGAAAATCGTCTCGTACTTCGGGTCGATTTCGGGGGCGACGCCGACCAGTAACACGTCGAGATCAGCGCGTTCCAAGCCGAACCGGTCGGCGACTCTCACGAGTCGGAGTTCCGTCCCTTCGCGCCGTGTCAGGTCCTTTCGTTCCGCTATCGTTTCGGTGATGTCCTGGAGATACTGGAAGTGCGCCTCGGTCAGCACGCCCTCCGTCACCGGGTCGGTCCCCCACCCGTGCGAGGAGAGTTCCAGCAGTTTGTCGACCGTCTCGTCGGAGATGTAGTAACCCGCGAACTCGTCGGTTCCGCCCCCGTTGGATTCACGCCACTGCTGGACGCGGAGCCACAACACGTAGTCGAGGCGGACGAGTTCGTCCACGAGGTGTTCGCGGTCGTCTCGGTACGGGGTCGGCTGGTCGGTCTGGACACTCCGCTCGTCCGCCCGGCGTTGCCGTCGCTCCCGTCGTCGGCGTTCGTCGTCGCGTTCCCACGGCCACGTTATCATCGTCTCTCAGTCGGTCGGTCGTGTCGGTCGTGTCGGTTATCCCGGGTCATGTCCGCTCACTCCACGAGCGTGAACCCCTCGTGGGCGAGTTCGAGCGTCTCGATAGCCACCGAGCCCTGGTCGGCGCTGAACTCCGGACCGGCCCACCGAACCGGGTACGCCCTGATGAACCGCCACGTGAGTTTCTGCTCGCCCACCGTGTTCATGAGGTGGAGCCAGACGGTGTCCCGTCGAACGACTCCTTCCCGGGCGTCCGACACCCACTCCCAGAGGTCCGTCGAGTCGGTGATTCCGCGCTGGAGTTCGACGTTGGGCTGGGTGAATCGCGCGGGCAGTTTGTGGGTGAAGCGGTTGTTCCCGCCCTCCTCGTACTCCTCGGGTTCCATCTGGTGTTCCAGCCCCGACACCGAAGAGAACCCTCCGACGGTGAGAGCGTCCATCTCGACGTGAAACCGGAAGTCGAGGTAGGGGTCGGTCCGTTCTGTGGTGGCCATCACTCACACCCGGTCCGCCGCCTGTCTCCCGGTGGGGTCCGGCTGCTCCCCCAATTCCGGGTTCGCACGTCTCGCCGACGATACACGCTCCACATGTCTGTTCATCGGTAGTATACACTCGAACCGTATAAATAACTACTCGTGGGTTTACTGCCCACAGTGGCGGCGTTTCCACTGGTTTCGTCTCGGGCCGACTCGCTCATCATCACACCCCTGTCACTCTGACTGACCCGCTCGGCTCCGTATTTCGCTCTCGAATCGTCTCGACCCCGCCGTCAATGTCAGTTCGTCTTCGTGAACGAGTGCGTACCCCTCGGCGTTCCGGTAGACGTCGTACACCGGGCCCGAGTAGTGCTGCCCGATTACCGAATGTGAGTACTCACGCCAGTAGTAGCGGCTCAGGCGCCGGAACGTCCGCATATCGACGGCTCTGACCAGGGCGTACTGTTTCCCGCGGACCGTCTGGGTCCCCACGCGGAGGAACCGCGGTTCGACATCGTCGAAATCGAGCTTTCGCAGGCTGCCGCCGCTAGAGAACACGTACACTCGCCGGAGGTCCTGGACGATGCCGGTATCTTCGACTGTCCGAACTGAACCCTCCTCACTCGTCTCTACGTCTCGTTCGAACCGCGCCTGCTGCGCCCGTTCGAGATGTGCGTGCAGTTCGTTCAACGGCCGCTGAATCGCCGAGTCGTACACGTACCGATACTCGCCCTCTTCGCGGTCCCAGAGGCGGACACCCCAGTCGTCGCCGAACTTCTTGAACGCTTCGTCGGACGGGTATCCGGCGTTGAACCGCGTCCAGTCTTCGAGCGTCTGTGACTGCAGGTACTGCGAGTAGACGACGCGTTCGAGCTCCGCCGAGTCGACGCCCGTGACGACGACTTTCTCGTACTCGGGTACTGTCGCCTCTATCGACTCCCCGGAGGCGACGCGGAGAATCTGTTCCTGTGTCAGAGCGCCCGAGACGACGTCGTAGCCGCCCCAGAAACCGCGTTTGACGAGCGCAAGCGTCGGTCGAACGCCCTGTCGAATCCACCACATCGCCGTCCGTGCGCCGGTGGCACGTGCGCGCTCTTCTGCGGCTTCCTTCGCGATACTGGCCTGGTGTGCCGTCTCTGCGAGTTCCACTCCGATTCGAATGACTTCCAGCGCCGCGAGGGCGCCGGCGCCGACGCGACTTCGCATCGGTGCCGAGACTCGCCCCCCGGTGATGCCGCCGTGCATCGCTTGGCTCATCATCTCGTTCAGACGCATCTGCCGCCCGAGCGATTGGAGCAGTTCGACTCGGAACTCAGACATCATGAGCCGGTGTGCGAACGTCGCTCGCCCGAGTTGGGCGGCGACGCGCTGAATCTGCTCTCCGGTCCAATGTGACCGGGTCGCCTTCCACGCCGACCGAACGTGTTCGTGAACCTCCGCTTGCCCGAGTACTGCACGCGCTTCCGCGAGGCGTGACTCGTAGACACCGCGCAGTCGGTTCACCTCGCGCCACTGTTCGGTCTGCACCGCACGGAACATCGAGAACATCGTCTGGAACGCTCGACCGTACGCGTTCAGGCTGTTCTCGTGAATCTCGATATCACGTCGGAACGTCTCCAACCTCGCCGATTCGACGTGGCGCCGTATTGCCGCGAGTGCGCTGGTAACTATCGACATATCACGACCGGCACGCATACCTTGTCTGCCTTCGGCAGCCGACTCCATCGCGCTGAACAGCGCGTCCACTCGCGCCCACGTCTGCCGTTCTACTACCTCTAGGCCCTGTTTTATCTGTTCGGCCGAGCTACGGAGTCGGGCGGGTGCACCGCCCTGCGAGTACGCTTCGTGGAGCGCTTCGGCGCGTTGTCGCAGCATCACCGTCTCGTGACGGGTAGCAGCGGCGCGCATGAGTTCGCCCTCGTGCGTTCTCACGAACTCGGTCACCCGGGTGAACGACCGCGCGTCGAACTGTACCGTCTCCATCGTCCTCCCCCGGCCGCGGATGACCTCCGACCGACCTTCCGGTGACGGGTCGGTCGTCACCCGTTCGACGTTTACGCCGGCGAGGTCCAGGAACCGGATGGAGGCGGACGCCCCCGACGCGAACGACTCGCTCGTCTGCGTGAAGAACCTCGTCGTCCCGTCGCTTGCCTCGAACGTCAGTCGGAGCTTCCGAATCATCCCTTTCACGTCGGGACCGGTCGTGATTGCTCCCCCGTGGTGTTCCTGCTCGACCCCCCGAAGGTGGAATCCGCCAGCGCCGAGCAGTCGACTCAACGCGGCCTGTCCCACCGCATCGACCGACTCGGAGAACTGTCGCTGTCGAGCGTCTGCACCGAAGAGCCATCGGTCGCCGGTCACGAGGTCTTTCACAATCGTCACTGGACTCGTTCGGTTCTTGTCGAACGTCCTCCGGTCGGTTTCGGTGAGTTGTCGATGCGCTTCGACCGACCTGTATTCGGTTATCTCCATGTTACCGACGACGGCTCGCCGTTCGTGGACCTGACCGCCGGACGGACCGAGGCGCCGCCCTGCCCCGAGCACGTCGATTTCGACTATCTCCTGTCCGGTCCTGAGACTCATCTCCAACGAGCTCCACCCGGCGTGACTCACCTGACGCAACTGTTGTGTCGTTATCTCTATCGTCGCCCGCTGTAGCTGCGACGCGCGCAGAAACGACTCTATCGCGTTGAAGTGGTCGGTGTCGATGTGTGACACCCTGAAGTTCACGAAGTTCCCGATCATCCCTCTCGCTGACGCGCGGCGGAACGTTTCGGTGAGCCGCCGCACGTCGTCCGAGCGGCCAGTGATGTCGGTTCCCGTTCCCGCGTCCAACACGACGTCGGGACCCGTTCCGCCGACCGAGCGCAACAGAATCGAGCGGCCCTTGTCGACCTTGAACAGGATCACCTCGACGCCAGCGCGCAGCGGGGGCGGTTGCTGGATGCGAATCGCCGGGAGCCGCAGGCTCTGCGTGCCGGTGTTCCCTATCCCGAGGACGTACACCGGTCGCTCCTCGCCGAGCATGAACCCGTTCGGGAACGTCGCGGCGAGGGTCGATTCCTGTGCTGCGTCCAACTGGATGCCGCGACTCGTCAGCTGACTCTGTTCGACGTCGCCGAGGGTCTGGCCCGCGTCTTCGTCCTCCGGGCCGGCGTCACTCTCCGACTGTCGCCGGACTTCGGGGACACCCCCGTTCGACTGCTGCTCGACGTGCGCTAACTCGTGAGCGATGAGCTCCCGACCGCTCGACGTCTCCGAATCGTACTGGTTTGCACCGAAGTAGATGTCCGAACCGTACGTGAACGCACGGGCGTCGAGCGCCTCGCTCGCCGCGGCCGCGCGGCCGCCGGTGTGTAATCTGACGTGACCGAAATCCCGACCAAACCGTGGTTCGAAGAACGCTCGCACCGATGGCGGTATCGGCTCACCGCCGCCCGAGGCGGTACCCCGCGGTGATAGCCCTTCGCCCGACCCAGTCGCCGGCGCGTCGCTCGCCCGCCGAACGACCGCGGCTCCAGACTCGCCTTCTGTCGAAAGCCCGGAATCAGACTCGCGGGCGTCCGTCTCTCCGGCGTCTGTGGTCTCGGTTGAGCCGTGGCCGGCGTCGGTTCCGACACCGTCGGGGGATCGCTCCGGCGTCGTAACCACGCGTCGTGCCGTCCGCTCTGCGGCCCGTTCGTCGCGCGCTTCCGACGGAGAGCCGTCCGAACGCCGTTGCTCACCGCCGCCCACTACCCTCCGTACGGCGCGATTACCGTAGCGACGCTGTGCATCGACGAGTGGGTGTGAGGCTGTCGAGGACCCCTCGCCGCGTTCCGACCGTCCGGTAGAGCGGGTCGATTTCGCTGATTCGGCCGACTTAGAGTCGTTCTCGGTGGTCTTCGAACTCATATCTCGTCTCGACGCCGGAGTTCGACGAGCGGCCCGTGTCAACCGACCCCCACGAACCGGTCTCTCCGACGGGACCGCGGACCTAACTCCGCTCCTCGTTCATCCGCTCGTTGATGGCGCTAATCTCTTCGCACCACCGCCGTCGTTCCCAGTGCGGCATGTTCAGTACCTCGTCGTGGCTCCAGTTGAAGTGGTAGGCCACGAAGGCGACTTCCTCGTACAGTCGGTCGAGCGGATAGCCGCCGCCGTCCGGCAGGAGCCTCACGGATTTCCCATCCCGAGACCGTTCGTCACCTCCGCGTCGCCGGTTATCGGCGTGAGACTCGCGCCCGACGACACTTCGACGTCGAACTCCTCGCCGCAGTCCGGGCACACCGTCTCGACGGCGTCCGCACCGCGCAGGTTCACCCGTTCGTACAGGTCCTGCAGGTACGCGAGGTCAGAGACGAACAGATTCTCCACGACGTGGGGGTTCACGTTGTCGAGCGAGCCGAGTTTCGTCGTCACCCGTGCGAGGAGGATGATGGACAGGTACGCCTCGTTCGACCGGACGCGCGGGTCTTTCAGCGGCAGAATCTCGTCGGCCGCCGTCGCCAACCGCATCACGCCGTCGCGGTGGAGCGTCCCCTCGTCGTCCACGTAGCCGTTCGGGAGCGTGAACTCGAACTCGGTCTGTAAGGCACCTCCGCTCATGACCGGCGGACCATCCCTTCGTGGACGATTTCGATGGACTCGATGGCCACCTGCGAGTCGGTGGCGTTCAGATCAGGCGCGTCGTAGTTGATGGGCCACGCCTTGACGAACTCCCAGCGCGGCCCCTGTTCGCCCTCCTCGTCCAAGACGATGACCGCGATGTCGCGGCGCGCCTTGTCCACCTTGCCCTGTTCGACCATCTGTCGCCACTCGAAGATGGCGATGGAGTCGTCGGTCGTCCCCCACTGGAGCGTGAGGTTCTCGAACTGGTTCAGACTCCACAGCTTTCGAACCGTGGGCGCTTCGTTGCCCTCTCTGTACTCCGTCGCTTCGGTCGTGTTGCTCGGAATCGTCGCTTCACTGAACCCCGCTTGGATGGTGTCGTCGATTTCGAGCAGGTATCGCGAATTTCGGTATGGACCGTATCTGTCTGGCATCTGTCTCTCTCCTCAGGCTCCTTCCGCACCGGCTGTCCACTGGGTGATTCTGAAGATGACGAACTCCGCCGGCTTGACCGGGGCGACGCCGACTTCGATGATGAGTCGTCCCTTGTCGATGTCGTCCTGCGTCATCGTCGTTCGGTCGCACTTGACGTAGAACGCCTCCTCGGGCGTCGTCCCTTGAAGCGCGCCGTCCCGCCAGACGCCGGTCAGGAAGTCCGTAACGGACTGTCGAACCCGCGCCCACAGCGGTTCGTCGTTCGGTTCGAACACCGCCCACTGCGTCCCCTCGTCCAACGACTCTTCGAGGAACAAGAACAGTCGGCGGACGTTGACGTATCGCCAAATCGTCTTCGGCGAGGTGGTTCGCGCCCCCCAGATACGGATGCCGCGGCCGCGGAACGCGCGGATGCAGTTGATTCCCTTCGGATTCAGTCCGTTCTGGTCGACCCTCCGAATCTCGTGTTCTAACCCCTGTACGCCCTGCAACTGTTCGTTCGCCGGCGCCTTGTGGACGCCTCGGTTGGTGTCCGTCCGGGCGTAAACCCCGGCGACGTGACCCCCCGGCGGTACCAGCGTCTCCACGTTCGTGAACGGGTCCAGCACCTTCACCCACGGGTAGTACAGGGCCGCGAGACCACGTTCGGAGACGGCGTCGTTCGGCAGGCCGTCGGTGCTGAGCGTGTCCGGATTCACCCCCTGGTCGGTCTGCAGGATGGCGAAGCGGTCCTCCGTCTCTCGGCAGTGGCCGCGGAGGAGTCCGCGGAGTCCCGAAAGTTTCGCCTCGTCGGGGATGCAGACGATGGCTATCTCGTCGACCTGAGTGAACCCCTTCAGCCCCGTTCGGCGTATTCGCTCGCCGCCGGAGGGTGTGGGAACCACGTCGTCCTCGACGCCCTCGAAGTCGTCGACGCCGAGCTCGCCGTCCGCGCCCGCTTCGAGAGCCGTGGTCCCGACGGGAAGCGCCCCCGGGGCGTTCTCGTCGATTTCGACCAGCGACGAGGCGTTGTTGACGCTCTTCGCGTAGTAGTCGGGCGTTCCTTCCGTCGCGTCCAGGTCGTCGTACCGTTCCTCGACGGTCGGCTCCACCGAATCGTCGTCGGGAATCCCGTCGCGCCAGTACCTGACGAACACCGTGAATCGGCCTTCGATGTCGGATTCGGCGACCTCAACTTGGACGTTGGTACCCCACGTGCCCGGGCCGTTCGCGCGGACCGTCACGTCGCCGATGGTCGCTGTCGCAGTCTCCGCCTCGCCCGCGGTCACGCGGCCGACGAAGACCCGCGACCCGCCGTTGCGGAAGAAGCCGTCCACGGCGTACGCGAGGTACGACTTTCGCGGGGTATCACTCCCTTGAAACGAAGCCGTCGTTACGCCGCCGAACGTGCGCTGGTAGTCAGCGAAACTCGTGACGAGTTGGGGTTCGACCGGCCCTCGTTCCGTCGGGCCGACGAACCCTGCTGTGCTGGTTCCGACGCCTTCTATCGGCATCGCCCCTGTCTCTATCTCCTCGATGTACACGCCTGGCGAAAGATATTCTGGCATCTCTGTCACTCACCTATGTCCTGGGGTGTACGTCACCTGACAAAAGTATATAGCTACCTATCGGAAACTGATAGCTATCGCCACCCGGACGTTCCGGTTTGCGGTCGGGTCCGCCGCTCACGTCCGAACGACGCCTCGCCGGTGACGCCTCAGGACGGCGGTTCCTGCCACACCGAGTCTCCGCACTGACGGAACCGAACCTCGTTCTCGCCGACGAACACGAGGTGGTAGCACGTCGCCTCGCCGGCGGAGAGAGCGACGGGGACCGTACCGGACCCCCAGTCGCCGTGCGTGACGACGACTTCGGGTGCCTCGCGGCCCGGGGTGACCGACCCGTCCGTCGTGATATCGGCGGCGGCGAGGTCGACCACCGGGACGACGAACTCACCGCCGCGCGTCGTCTGCGCCGACGGTTCGAGGCCGTCGACGCGGACGGCGACTCCGCTCTCGCCGTCCGTCGCCGGCGAGAGTTCCTCCGGGAGGTCACCGTCGGTGTGGACGAAGACGTGACCGCGGAGCAGGGTCGCACCGGGTGGGAACCGATAGGCCGGACGCGGCCGCAGGTCGACGGTCACGACGGGTGCTCGGGGGTCGAGCGTCTCCATATCGACCGGCACCTCGTCGTCGGCGTACCGCTCTCCACCGTGGACGACGAGGACCGCCTCACCCTCGCGGGGCAGGTCCTCCTCGAAGTAGAGCAGGTAACCGCTCGGGTTGACGACGGGTTCGGCGTCGCGTCCTCGAATCCGAACGACGGGTCCACCGCTCGAACGGTGACCGTTCGAGTCGTCCTCGGTCCACCGACCTCGGTTGGACCGCGAGGCGCGTCGTCGGAACGAGTCCGCGGCGAGTGGTTCGGCCGCGTCCGTCTGGAGGGTGCGCGCAGGGAGCGGGTTCCCGGTGAAGGCGTCGCGGAGGTGGACCGCGAGCGAGAGTCGTCTGCTGTGCGTCGCTATCGGGTCTCGGCCGCCGTCTGTGCTCACGAGTTCCTCCGTGGTGCCTCGCCGACTCCGCCGTGGTAGCGGTCCTCTTTCTCGACCACGCGGCTCACGGACCGGTCCGGAGTCTCGATTCGGACGGGGCTGACGAGGTAAGAGACGGACGGTTGAAACGGTTGGTCCGGGAACGTCCCCCACAGGCTCACCATCGTCTCCAGCGACGGCGGGTCGGTTGCCTCCACGGTGAGTCGGACCTCTTCGTCGTGGTCCGCCAGCGTCCCCGCCAAGTCCGTCCCCCGAACGACTCGGTTCTCGTGGAGCACTTGCATCGCCCGTCCGAGGACGGTGTGCTGTTCTTCGGAGCGTTCCGTCTCGTCGGCACCGCCGGCAGACGGGTGGGCCGTGAGGAGGTAGTAGAGGTCCAGTGCCAACGGCGGGGGCCGTACCGTCGTCTCGTCTACCACGCGCGGACGGACGTTCTTGAGGTCTGCCGTCTCGGTGAGTCGATACAGGTACAGCGTCAATCTGGCGTCGGTCCCGTTCTCGACTGTCGAGGGCGCGGCGAGAGCTATCTCGTCCCGTCCGACGAGGTCGCTCATCTCGGTTCGGAGCAACTCGACCAACGTCTGCCCCACGTCGGCGATTGCCGACCGTCCGGCCACGACTCATCCCCTCCCACTAGGTCGTCGGCGCTCAGACGACCGGAGTGTCGGGACGCTTACTTCCGACTCGCCGGGGCAGCAGCGCCGCCGTCCGACTCGAACTCTCTGTGCTGACATGTCACGTGATACTGCGCTCGGGGTCCTGAAAACCTTTTCTGCGACGGACACGGATGTCGCTCGAGCCCCGAGGGTTGGATTTGCACGCTCGAGGGAACTCCTCCACATTCTTCACGATTAATCTCGACTGTCACAATCATTATATAAGTAATATCACAATTACAATCGTACTTTTGTAAGGAAAAGCGAACAGTGACCCAACGAGAGAGTGTGCCCGGTGCAGACTGCGAGTATTGCTATCGTTGAGTGTTCGTGTATCTTGGGAATATGTTTACAAATACTACTTTTTCATAATCAAATTTCGGACTTGTATATTTTATTTGAGATATATGATGATTGAATGCTACTATCGTATCTATATAGTAGATTTATGTTTCTAACTGGCGAAGATGATACCCAAAACAGAATATGTGCTCTCAGGTATGATTAGCCTCGGAACGTCCGTCCGAACGAAGAGAATCGCGTCGGACCATCGGCAACCGAGCGCCAACCATCGCATAGGGGCCGAGTTAAACGAACAGTATTAGTTCTGTAATGCTTCCGGAGTATTCGGGAGTCGCTCGTAGACGGGCGACGGTGGCCTGACCGCTCTCCGACTACTCGATTCCCGTGCCGCCAGTCGAGGGTGAGACGGTGCTAGTAGGTGCGATATTCAGTCGGTTTGCTGTTTGTCTCTCGCAAACGCGGGTCGAGCGAACCGGGACACCATCGTCGGTCAAAGCCCCATCCGAAGGGAAAGTCGTGCGACCGGAATATCGGCGTACGGCCCGCGTATTTCAGGGAGTGAGATTCGTGTGAAAATCGCCAGCAGCATCGCCGTTGAGTGTCGTCTGGAGGTCGATCTCGATGAGGTTAGCCGTTCGTTGCACACGCTCCGGCAGTTCGTCTTCCATCGTCTCTCCCCGAATTCGAGTGAGCGGCCCACAGACGCTGATCGCGCCGTACACGTGTGACTGACGGTCGGTAATCGCCGTCCCCACCGCACGGATTCCCATCACTTCCTCCTCGTCGTAGATCGCGTATCCCCGCTCTCGCGTCCGCTGGAGTTCTTCGTACAACGCTTCTCGCGAGGTAATCGTATTCTCGGTTGCCTTCGGGAGGCCGTGTTCGTCGATAATCTCGTCGACTCGTTCTCTGGGTAGCTCCGCCAATATCGCTTTGCCGGGAGAGCCGTAGTGGAGATAGTCCGGATCTTCGCTCTTCTTCTCGTGGTACTCTTCGGCGATCGCGTTTTCGCCTTTCGACCGATACAGGTAGTATCCCAGTCCTCCCTGTTCGACCATCAAGTGGGCGTACTCACCGGTTTCTGCTGCCAACGCATCGAGGTGTTGCTTACCGACCGCGTAGAGGAGCGACCGGTTCTGGACGAACTTCCCGATGTTCATGAATCGGTAGCCGAGCATGTACTCGTCACCAGATTTCACCACGTATCCGGCGTTACGAAGTGTGGCGAGGTGGTTGTAGGTCGCTCCCTTGGACATCTCGAGGTGGTTGGCGAGTTCTGTCACCCCCGCTCTCTCGAGGTCCTTGAGGGCATCAATCACCTCGAACGTGGTTTCCACCGTTTTCAGCGTGCGGCTCTCGGATTCGTTCATACACTTCGTCTCAATCTACGGACCCATATTTGTTTGCATGTGACAAACATGCCCGGTGAGAGAACGGGTCGTCAGGGGTGTAAAACGACTGTGAGAGCGCAGCCGAAATATTGCCTGCCGGCGTTCGTCTTTATTCAAATCACCGACGGCGGAAAGGTTACGCTTCGGAGATTTTCGTGCCGAACCAGACACTATTTCGTGCGATTGCTACGTCTGGAGACGACACTGCGTTTGTCACTCACAAACGTGGTGTGGTAAAACATGACGAGGCAGGAAGTCGAATCAAAGCGGAATCCGAACACCGTACGGCACCTCCGAGTCGAACGCTCTATTCGCCCGTCGCGGCGGATGGTCCATCAACTACGATCGACTGCCGTCGCCGTAGCCACCGGAGAACGCGTCGCCCGTCTCGAACCGGGTCGGTCGATACCGATCGAGACTGATCGTCGGTTTACGTCCGAGTATCGTCTCGGCGATAGACTCTGCAAATCCGGGCGCTTCTTTGAACCCGTGACCGCTGCCGCCCGCAACGATGTAGAAGTTATCGACGGTTGGCGGAGTACCGATTATCTGATGCCAATCCGGCGGCGCAGTAATCACTTCACTCCAGGAGTCGACGACGTCCGCGTCGGCGTATCGGGGGAGACGATCGTCCAGCATCTGGCCGACCATCTCGAGGTCGTCGTTAGTGACCCCACCCAACGATCTGCGATCGTCGACGCTCCTGTGACCGCCCTCTCGTTCCATGCCGCCGGAGAGAAAGTCACCGTTCAATTCGGGCTTTGCATACAGACCCGAGTCGACATCGGAGACCGTGGGGTAGTCGGTGAGGTCGTTGCCGGACGATAGACAGACGACCTTCGCCTCGTACATCGTCAACGGAAGGTCGACGCCCGCCATCTCGGCTACGTCGTCAGCCCACGGACCTGCAGCGTTCACTACGACGTCGACGTCGTACCGATCCGAAGCCGTTTCGACCGTCTCGACGCTCCCGTCAGCGAGTTCGAGATCGGTAACCGGTTCGTTGGTTCGGATCTCGGCACCGAGCGTGCGAGCCTGATTTGCGAATCCGGTTGCGACTAAGTACGGGTCGGCAAATCCTGCTTCGTGCTCTAAGGCGGCCACAGCCACACCATCGGAGTCGAGGCCCGGGACGATCGAATCCAATTCGTCCGGGTCTACGAACTCGACGTCGAGTCCGACGTCTTTCTGCATCCGAACGTTCTTCCGGAACTGATCCTCGTTCGATTCACCTGCTAAGATGAGGTAGCCGTTCTGGTAGAACCCGCCGTCGGAGCCCACTAACTCGGGAAGCCGTTCGAGGAGTTCTCTGCCTCGCTTGGCGAATCGAATCTGAATTTCATCTGAGTAGTGATGACGAACGATTCCGGCCGATTTGCCGGTCGATACTCCGGAGATCGAGTCTTTCTCGAAGAGGAGGACCTCGTGTGAACTGTCCATCTGTTCGAGGAAGTAGGCGATTGCGGTACCGTAGATACCGCCCCCTATGATAGCAATTCGCATGGTTGTTCCAAGGATGGAGGTAGTATAATAGTTACCCACAGCGGAGAACTATCCGTGAGCCGCGAGCCACGTCAAGAGGAAGACGCCACCGAGGAGGCAACAGGCGAGCCCGACGTATGCGGCCGTGTAGGTGAAATAGCTGGCCACCAAGCCGACGTAGGCGGGGCCGAGGCTCCCCACACCACTATACACGGTTTTGAACGCTCCAAAGTCGCCGCCGACCGATTTCGACTCGAACGAGTCCGTTAGATACGCCTGCATGACCGGAGGATACGACATCATTCCAGCGGCGAAGAGGCCGAGCGCCGAGTAGATGAGCGTCTCGGAGTGCACCAACAGGAGAGAAGTGAACCCGAGACAGCAGACGAAGAGCGCCCCTGCGGCGACCCACAGCCGATTTAGTCGATCACTCACTGCGCCAGACAACGGCATGACAACGACGCCAACCGCAAAGACGCCGGCGTAAGCCAGACTCGCCTTTGCAGGGGTCAGCGACTTCGAGACCTGTAGATACGTCGGCAGAAACCCCGCCATTCCCTGCCACGCGAAGACGAATAGCGAGTAAACGAGGAGCAAAACCCGGGTTTCCTCAGCCTCGAATACGCGTCTGAACGTCGAGGTCAGCGCCAGTTCGGTCTCCAAGAGCGAATACGACTCGGTACTCCAGCGATGCACCGCGAAGAGTGCGACGCAACTCAAGAGAACGGCGGGGACGAGAGTCAGTTCCCAGACAGCGAGGGAGAGTATCACGGCGGCGAGCCCACCCGCCGAGACGCTTCCGAAGTTTCCCGCCGCGGACTGGACACCGAACGCCTGTCCCCGGTGGTCTGCAAAGAGGTCTGCGAGGTTTGCACGCATGGCGATGAAGTACAACCCGGAGCCGATGCCGACCAGGGAGAGCGCAGTGAGGAACGACAGGTATCCCCGAGCGACCGACAACAGCAGAAATCCGCCGACGAGGATTACGAGTCCGAGGATCAGAATGGGCTTTCTGGAATTGGTGTCGGACAATCGTCCTCCCGGGTAATGACAGAGCGCGTAGAACGCCCACATGAGTGTGAGCCCGACGCCGCCAGCGAACGGTGAGATGGAAAACTCGGCGAGCATCGCCGGGAGTAACGGTGGGAGTGCGTTCCGACCGATCTGAATCGCGAGCCATCCGAGGGAGAGCGCGATCAGTAGTCTCCCGGAATACCCCTCGAACACGGTCGTTCGATACTGCGTACTGTCCACCGTGGTTACCTCCGGCTATTCGCAAGTGTGGGAGGTCGACACACGGTCCACCGCACTGTCGAGCAGAGCTCAATCATTCTTCTTCCGGCGCATCTCCGTGTCTCCGAGCTGATCACCGTCTCTGAACCGTTCGAGTCGATACGGGGTCAAGTCGACCGCAGCCGTGCTATCGAGGATGTCGTGAGCGATCGATTCGGCGAACCCCGGCGCTTCCTTGAAGCCGTGGCCGCTTCCGCCGACGACGTTGTAGAAGTTCTTTAGCCCCTCTGGGACGCCGACAATCTGGTACCAGTCGGGTGATGCGGTTATGATCCCGGACCAGGTTTCGACGACGTCGGCGTCGGCGTACTGCGGAAGTCGCTTTTCGAGCGCGTTCTGAACCGTCTGCAGGTACTCTATCGTAACACCCTCCAGTCCAAGCGTGCGGTCGACTCTCGGTCGGTCGATGCCCCCGACGAGGAAATCACCACCAGGTTCGGGTTTGGCGTACAGACGTTGGGTCGCGTCTGAGAGCGTCGGAGTTTCGAGATCGTATCCCGAATCTGCACTGAGGACGACAACCTTCGATTCGTACCACGTGAGCGGAATCTCGACGTCGACCATCTCCCCGATTTCCGCACCCCAGGGGCCCGCTGCGTTCACCACGTAGTCGACGGATTCTCTTCCCGAGTCGGTCTCGATAGCAGTCACGGTTTCGCCCTCTCGCCGAATCCCGATAATCTCGGTGTTCGGTTCCATCTCGACTCCGTTCTCTTCGGCGGCCCTGGCGAACGCTTGCGCGACGAGGTACGGGTCTGCAAAGCCTGCGTCTCGCTCGAGCGCTGCCGCTGCGACACCCGAAGTATCGATCGTGTCGAAATATCGCGCGAGGTCGGCAGGAGCGACGAACTCCACGTCAAGTCCGATCTCCTGCTGTTTTCGAACGGTCTGTCGGAACGTCGACTCGTCGTCGGTCCCGGTAAGCGCCAGATATCCGTTCCGATGGAAGCCACCCGGGTGTCCCGTGAAGCGCTCCAACTGTTGGATGATCTCACGTCCGCGTTTGGCTAATCTGATGTGGTCACTTCGGCCGTAATGATGACGCACGATGCCCGCAGACCGACTCGTCGACACGCCGCCGATGGAGTCCTTCTCGAACAGTACGACGTCGTCGGCACCCAGTCTGTCGAGAAAGTACGCAACGGCGGTTCCGTAGATACCGCCCCCTATGATAGCGATTCGCATGTTGTCGACGACACCACGCCTCGGATTAACTGTTCCGCCGACGGTACGGACCCCGTCATGAAAGAGTCCGGCTCAGTTCGTCCAGTCGTCGTCAAAACGGAGTCTCTTCCGAGAGGTCCCGAAGACCGTTCTCGTTCGTCGAAGTCACTCGGGGCGCCGCAGTCGTTCGAGAGAGAACGGCGAGAGTCGACTGGGACGAGTGCCGTCAATCGCCCACCTCGAAAGCAGACGGTTGATAGCGAGGGAAATCGCGAACCCGTGTCCGCTCCAGCCAGTTCCGACGATCATGTTGTCGGCACCCGGTAACGTATCGATGATCGGAACGTGGTCGACCGTCACGCTCTCTCGACGACTCGCGTCCGAACGCTCGACTTCGATGCCGGTTAGGTCCGGAAACACGGCACGTGCATCGGCCGCGTTTCCGTCGACGCGTTCTTCGAGCGCGATTCCCTGTTGGGCGTCTTCGTCCCATTCTCCGCGCCAACCGCCGGAGATCATCACTCGACTCTCAGAGATCTCTTTGAGTGCCAACCGTCGGCTATCGTGTCCGATGAGGTGGTTCACCGGTACCTCGTCCATCGGCTCGGTCGCACTCACCTGCGGGTACATGTTCCACACGGGGAGTGAGATATCAAGCTCGTCTTCGACCAACTGCGGAACGTGTGTATTCGAGAGCAGAAACACCGTCTGGTCGACGGCGAAGCGTTCGTCTGCGGTGCGGACAGCAGTCACTCGTGACCCGTCGCGCTCTAGTCCCCGAACCGGCGCGTTTTCTCGAACAGTTGCGCCATGCGCCTCCGCCGCACGTGCGAGCGAACGAGTGATCGTCGCATGATCGGCGATGCCGTCGTTTGGACAGTGTAGTGCGCCGATGACGTCCTCACTGACGCCGGGCTCCATCTCACGGACTTCGTCTCCGTCCAGCACCTCCGTCTCGACTCCGAACTCGTTCTGGACGTTGGCTCGCGCCCGAGCACTCTCGAACCCACCTTGGAGCCCGCCGGTTTCGTTCTCGTACAGCAGCAGATGTCCAGTCCGTTCGTAGGCATCCTCTGCATCGATCTCGCGGGAAACCTGTGGCCAGAGGTCGTACGCAACCTCCATCAGCGGAAGCTCTCGAGGATCGCGACCGTTCGCTCTCACACCACGCTTTCCAAGACCACCAGAGGCACCCGCAGCGACCTCGGTTGCTTCGAGGAGCGTGACGTCTTCGCCTCGAGTCGCTAACTCCCAGGCGGTGCCAGCCCCGTACACTCCACCACCGACGACGAGATATTCACTCGACATCTCAGTTTGCGAGTCGATAGAGAGCAC
Organism: Halogeometricum rufum; assembly: GCF_900112175.1. Taxonomy (NCBI): domain Archaea; kingdom Methanobacteriati; phylum Methanobacteriota; class Halobacteria; order Halobacteriales; family Haloferacaceae; genus Halogeometricum; species Halogeometricum rufum. The sequence goes on from NZ_FOYT01000004.1 coordinate 126,058, forward strand.
CTTATAGATTCGGCACGGTCGCTCGGTTCGGACGGCAGCAAAGCTGGCGGACCGACGGACGTTCTCTTCTCCGAGGCGAGAGAGAGGCGTGTGGAGATGCCGAGGTGGCTGCTCTCGCACTCTGTGCTCTTCGAGCGTTCATATCACTTCAAGTATATGAACAGCAAAATACATATGTTGCTGTCACAATCTAAGAGTGAGCCATGTCAACTAAAGACATACGGCGACGTCGATATCTCCAGCTCGTCGGCTCGGGTTCGGTAGTCGGCTTAGCAGGATGCTCGGGCGGGAGTGACCCGGGAGGGACGAGTGGAGATTCGGGAGCTACTGGTGGCGAAGGTGGCAGTGCGACCAGCGATACGGAGGGAGAGGGCGGGTCGGGAGCTGGGAGCATGGGTGGCCACCTCCGCGTTGGGCAAAACAGAACGGTATCCACCATCAGCCCGATAATGATGGGTTCGAAGTTCACCGAACGGTGGGCGGTGAAGCTGTTCTACTCGACGCTGACGAGACTCGACCATCAACTCCAACTGTACGGAGATCTCGCGACGGACTGGTCCGCGAACGAAAGTGCAGACGTCTGGACGTTCACGATCAGAGACGATGCAACCTTCCACCACAACGGTGAGACCGTGACTGCGTCCGACGTTGCTGCGACGTTCAACACGGTGTACGACAGCGAAGTCGGGAGTCCCGGTTCCGGGACGATGGGCGATATCGGAACTGTGGAGGCCAAAGACGAGACGACGGTCGAATTCCAACTCGACGGTGCAAACTCGGACTTCCCCAAACTGGTCGCAAAAGGGTGGGGAGCGGTCGTCCCAGAAGAGATTGCGACTGACTCGTCACGCCGTCAGGAACTGGGGTCGAAGGAGTTCGGAAGTGGGCCGTTCGAACTCGAGAGCTTCGAGGCCGGGAATCAGGTGACTGGCGTCGCGTACGACGATTACTACGGTACCGACGGCGAGGGGACCAGTCGTCCCTACGTCGACCGCGTCACCGCACGGACGATTCCGGAGGGAAGCTCGCTCGTGAACGCCCTGAAGAATGGAGACATAGACATCATCTGGGAGCCTCCAGTGGACCAGTGGGGTCCCTTGCAGGAGGCGAGCGGTGTCACAACTGGGCGCGTCCCCGCTGGCAACATCGTCAATTTCATCATGGACGTCTCCGTCGAGCCGTGGAGTGACGAACGCGTCCGAGAAGCTGTCAAGCTCGCAATCGATCGCCAAGCGATCATCGAGGGCGTCCTAAGTGGCCTCGGAGAAGAAGCCCAGGACGCCCCCCTCTCGCCCTCGTACGAGTACTTCGCCGAGGTCGAAGGCCGGCCCCCCGAGCGGGATTTGGAGAAAGCACGGCAACTGCTCGCGGATGCAGGATATCCGGACGGGTTCGATCTGGAAGACGACTTCGACATCACGTTCTTCAGTGCTGCGGACCCGCCCGAACGACTTCGTTCGGCGGTGTTGATAAAAGATCAGCTCAGTGAAATCGGAATCACGTTCGAGATCGAGCAGATCAGCTACGACCGCTACATCAACGACGTCTGGACCAAAGCCCCCTGTTACATGGGAATGTACGGGATGCGTATCAGTGGGGCGAACTTCATGAAACTGCTCCTCCACTCGGAGGGCGGTTGGAATGGAGAGTCTCACTTCTCCAACGAAGAGTTCGACGAGGCTATCACGACCGCCGTCCAGAGCACCTCGAGCGAAGAGACCTCACAGGCGATGGCGACCGCACAAGAGGTGGTCGCCAAACAGGGCCCATACGCGATCCCGTACTACGACGACCAGATAGGCGCGATGCGAGAGTACGTCCAGAGATACAACGTCTCGCCACTATCGTATCTCTTCTACGCGGACGAAATCGCGCTCGGCAGTGGAGCGCCGACTCGATAGACCGCATCTCTTTTCGGTATCGGGAGCCGGTCGCCTTCTTCTGGTGGGCTATGATCTACCCAACACCAGTCTCGTTCGGGTCACGGATTCGCCGGATTCGAACGAACTGTCGAAGTGAAAACGCAAGAGACCCACCAGAGACGAGAACGAAGTGAACCAGTCCGCTCCGGACTCCCGCGGCTAATTCCCCCGGTGGTCTACACCGCCAACCATGCTGCTTTCGTCCAAGTGGCAGGATATCCGATGCGTCTCCTCCCCGCCGGTCGATTCGAGACACGGGACCTCGTCTTCGCAGACGGCTCCGATCTTTTGCGGACATCTGGTGTGGAACGGACATCCGCTCGGAGGGTCTCGCGGACTGGGGACGTCCCCCTCCAGTCGGATCCGTTCGCCATCGTCGTTCGGGTCCGGAGATGGAATGCTGGAGAGTAACGCGCGCGTGTACGGGTGGTGAGGGGGGTCAAATATCGAAGCGGTGGGTCCCACTTCGACTATCTTTCCGAGATACATGACTGCGACGCGGTCGCTGATGTAGTTCACCACGCTGAGGTCGTGGCTGATGAACAGATACGATGAACCGTACTCTTCCTGCAGTTCCGCCAAGAGGTTCAGGATGCTCGCTTGGACGCTGACGTCTAAGGCCGAAACTGGTTCGTCGAGGACGACGAACGAGGGATCTGCCGCGAAGGCACGGGCAATCGCGACGCGTTGTTTCTCACCGCCGGAGAGTTCCTTGGGATACCTGCTGATGTACTGTTCGCTCAGACCGACCTGCTCCAGCAGTTCGACGATCCGCGCTTCTCGCTCGTTCTTCGAGCGATCGGTGAATTTCTTCAACGGCCGTTCGAGCGTTCTCCCGACCGTCTTTTTCGGGTTCAGGCTCGAGTGAGGGTTCTGGAAGACTATCTGGCACTCGGAACGGAATTCCCTCATCTCCCTGTCGCTCATCTGCCCGAGGTCCGTCCCTCGGTAACTGATCTTTCCGTCCGTGGTATCGAGCAACTTCAAGAGCGTGGACCCGAGCGTGCTCTTCCCACAGCCACTTTCGCCAACGATGCCGACCGATTCACCTTCTCGAATGTCGATGTCGACACCGTCGACCGCTTTGACCGGGGGTTCACTACCGAAGATACTGTCGAGGAACGACTCCTCGCCGAAATATTTCCGAACGTTCTCTGCGCTCAGGAGCGTCTCGCCAGCCGACGCCTCCCGAGAGCGACCCGAACGATGGTCGGCTTCGTCGTCGGCCTGTAGTGGGTTGGATCGAGCGTGCTCCCAGCGACGACACCGTGTGAGGTGGTCGGCGTCGTCGTCAACCGGTCGTTCAGAGATGCTACCGGTTCGACAGTCCTCCTCCGCGAATTCGCACCGATCAGCGAAGATACAGCCGTCCGGAATCTCCGTGAGCGAGGGAATCTGTCCGTCGACTGGCTTCAGCTTACGGTCTGCGTGTTCGTCCGGAAGCGCGGCCAAGAGACCCTGTGTGTACGGGTTGGAGGGCTCTCTGAAGACGGATGCGATGGGGCCGCGTTCCATGATCTCTCCAGCGTACATGATACAGACGCGGTCTGCAATCTCTGCGATGACGCCGAGGTTGTGGGTTATCAGCAGTACGCTCGTATCCAGAGACCGTTTGAGGTCTTCGATTAGGTCCAGAATCTTCGCTTGCGTCGTGACGTCGAGACCGGTCGTCGGTTCGTCTAAGATCAAGAGTTCGGGCTCACACACGAGGGCGATCGCGAGCAAGGCTCGCTGTTGCATTCCTCCGGAAAGCTCGTGAGGGTACTTCTGGGCGTTGAACTCGGGATCAGGGAGATTGACTCGACGAAGTACCTCGTACGTCTGTTCCCTCGCTTCACGTTTCGAGACGTCACGGTGGATGCGGACGGTTTCGGAGATCTGCTCTCCGACTGTGATGCTCGGGTTGAGCGAGGTTTTCGGGTCCTGTGGGACGTGCGCGATCCGATTCCCCCGTAGATGCCGAAGCTCTTCGGCCGATCGGTCCATCAGGGATTGACCGGCGAAGACGACTTCGCCGCTCGTGATCGTCCCATTCTTCCCGAGGTACTGCATGACGGCGAGAGCGAGAGTGCTCTTTCCGCTCCCGCTCTCCCCGGCCACGCCGACAGTCTCTCCCTCTCCGATACGGAGAGAGACGTCTCGAACCGCTTTTACTGGAGATTCTTCGGTCTCGTACTGCACGTTGAGACTGTCAACATCGAGTACAGGCGAATAGTTGCTGTTCCGGTCAGTAGTCTCCGTGGTTTGCATATGCATGGCACAATTAGCTACAGCTATTTATTCATATCCCTCGTTTCAACTCGCCAACGTAATACAGATTCGAGTAGGTAGCTCTTCGCCCCGCAGACGTAGATCCGGGAGGCCGCGAATGGACCTCACGGCGGACTACAGAAGATGGAGACGGTAGGGAGGACATAGAGCTCGAATCGTCAGTGGTCATCCCCCGTCACTTCGGGGTCTAGCGTGTCTCTGAGTGCGTCACCGAAGAGGTTGAAGCCCAGAATCGTCGCCCCAAGCGTGAGACTCGGCCAGAGCATGAACCAGATCGACTCGCCCAGCGTCGTCCGCGCTTGCGAAACCATGTATCCCCAGTCCGGGTTCGGCGGTTGCGTCCCCAATCCGAGAAACGAGAGCGACGTTCCGATGAGGATGCCGAATCCGATACGGATCGACGTCTCGACGATAATGGCGGGCGTCACGCTCGGCAGCAACTCCACGAATGCGATGTAGAGGCTGGATTCGCCCCGGGCTTCTGCGGCGGTAATGTACTCCTCGTTCTTCACCGAAAGGGTACTACTTCGAGTGATTCGTGCGAGGCGCGGCATGAACACGATTCCGATGGCTAAAATCGCATTTACCATCCCGGACCCGAGGGCAACGACGACGATCAACGCCAACAGAAGAGAAGGAATGCTGAGGAGGATGTCCATCAAACGCATGACGACCTCGTCGGTTCGGCCGCCGATATATCCGGACAAGATACCGACGGGGACGCCGAGCAAGAGGCCGAGTGCGGTCGCAGCGACACCGAGCAAGATGCTCGCCCGACCGCCGTACAGAACACGAGAGAGGAGGTCACGGCCGAAATTGTCGGTTCCCAGGACGTACTCGGCGCTGGGTTCCTCGAATCGGTCTGCGACGTTCGTCGCGGTTGGGTCGTGCGGAGCGATCATCGGAGCGAACAGACTGGAGAGCAAGATTGGGACTAACAGCAGCAGACTCACCTGTCCCTTCCGAGTTCCAATCAGTTTTCGGCCCGTTCGCGCGAGGCGTTCGATCGACGACTCTTGCAGGTTTCGTGAGTTGGTTTCGGTAGCCATCGTTAGGTGTCACCGTAGTTGATCCGCGGGTCGAGGTAGGTGTAGATGATGTCCGCTCCGAAGTTAGCGAAGGTGTAGATGATCGCGATGAGCATGACGGACGCCTGTATCACCGGGAGGTCCCGTGCGTGAATCGAACTCACGATGAGTCGGCCCAAGCCGGGGTAGGAGAACACCTCTTCGACGATGACGATACTCCCCATCAAGTAGCCGAGATCCAGCGCGAGAAGGGTGATAGTCGGCAAGAGGCCGTTTCTGAGTCCGTGTTTCAGAAGCACGGCGTGCTCCTTGGCGCCTTTCAGTCGGGCGGTTCGGATGTACTCTGACTGTAGAACCTCGACCATCTCCGACCGTGTTAGTCGGACGACGTGCGCGATAAGGACGAACGTCAACGTGACCGCAGGCAGAATCAGGTGTTTGAACCACGGGACGAATCCTTCGCTCAAGCTCTCGTACCCCCCGAACGGGAACACCTGAAAGACCGGCCCTGCGAACAGAGTGAGCAGGAGGATTCCAGTCACGAACTCGGGGAAACTGATTCCCAGATAAGAGAACCCACTGACGAGAACGTCGGAGGCGGAATCACGCTTGACCGCAGCGAGTACCCCCAGCGAGATTCCGACGACCGTCACTAACCCGAGAGTGATGATGGCGAGGGTCAATGACCGGACGAAGCGAGGGGCGATTACCTCCATCACGGCCTGATTGTTGTCGAAACTGTGCCCCCAATCGCCAGCGACGAAGCCGGACAACCAGTCGAAGTATTGGATGTACCAGGGGTGGTTCAGTCCCAGGCGCTGTTCGACGGCACGAACGCTTGCTTCTGTGGCGTACTTGCCGAGTATCATCGTCGCAGCGTTGCCCGGTAACAGCTGTGTGATGCTGAAGACGACGAACGAGATACCCAGCAACGTGGCAGCGATATACGCTATCCGCTTCACGAAGTACCGCTTGAACCCCGACATGTCAATTACGAGTCTTCAACAAGAGCATAAATAATTATGGGTAGTGTTGACTTGGCTCAAGAATGTTCCAGTCGGAGAATCGTTAGAGGCGGGGGTACCACGTCGGCGACCGCCGAACTGTTAGGCTCCTCGTCGGTCAGATGCGCTCCTCGAACCGGTGGACGTCGATCGGATTGTCCGTAGCTCCATCGGTCGCGAAATCGGCCAGTACCTCCCCGACGACGCTACAGAACTTATACCCGTGGCCGGTAAAGCCGGCAGCGATCGAGACGTGACCGTAGTCAGGGTGGGTATCGAGGTAGAAATGTCCGTCTTCCGAGGAGGTGATGATGCACGTCGTCAGTCGGAGTGTCTCTCCGGCTGCGTCGGGGAAATTGTCGTCGAGTAGCCGCCGCAGATCGCGTTCGTCGTCCACAGTCGGTTCGTCGTCCCACTCGTCAGGATCGATCGGGGCGGGAGATTCCGGCGTCATACCGATTTTGAATCCCGACCGCTCGAAGACGGGGAAGCCGTAGTAGTGTCCTGCAGGTACGTCGACGCTGAAGACGGGGAAATTCGACGGATCGAACCGGTCAGGCGCTTGGGGCTGGAACCACCCCATGATGCGACGCTCTGGCGTCAGGAAGTCCGACAGAAATTCGAGGTGCTTTCCTGCCCACGCTCCGGCCGCGACCACCAGCGAATCGGCAGTATACTCGTCGCGATCGGTCCGGACGGTCACGTCGTTTTCGCCGATATCGACCTCGCGGACGGCTTCTCGTGCGCGGACGGTGGCGCCGTGAGAGAACGCCTGCTCGACGTGCGTCGAGATAGCCCGTTCGCAGGCCAGATACCCACCATCAGGTTGAAACACTCCTCGGTGACCATCGGGAAGCTCGTATCCGGGAAACCGCTCGTTGAGTTCGGTCCCGCTCAGCACCTCGTACGGAACGTCGTGCGCCTCACACGAGTCGACCGCGCCGGCGACGACTTCGGAACCTTCGGGCCCGGCATGGATCGAGCCGGTAGTCGTCAACAGGTCCGCTCCCGACTCGGCTTCTAACCGCCTCCAGAGCGTACGTGCACGTTCCGCCAGCGGGACGTAGTCGGGATGTTCCGGTTGCGTCAGTCGAAAGATCCGCGTATCACCGTGAGACGAACCCCTCCGATGCGGAATGTCGTACCGTTCTATCCCGAGGACGTCTTGTCCCCGTTTAGCCAACTGATAGACGGCCGCGCTCCCCATACCTCCGACACCGATTACTATCGTGTCGTAAGACGTGTCTGGCATCGAACGTGTATCGGCAGATGGTTTGATAACAGTTAGCAAGCGTACAACATTTGCTGGAGCTACCTCCTGCGGAGAGGGATAGCCGGCGCAGTACGTACGACGACAGCAGCAAGAGCTATATCACGAACGACAGAAAGCCCGCCCATGCCAACGTTTAGCGAGGACGCACTCGGCGGAGAGTCAGTCGTCGTCACGGGCGCAACGGGAGGCATCGGGTGGAGCGTCGCCGAACGAGCAGCGAAGGCGGGCGCTGGTGTACTCGCAACCGGGCGCGATACGGACCGATTAGAAGAGATCGACGACAGACTCGCGGAAGTCGACGCTTCAGGGCGGACAACGACACACGAAGCCGACATCACGAACGAGGCCGAGCGGGTCGAGCTTGCTTCGAAAGCCGAGCAGATGGGCGTGACGATGCTGGTGAATGCAGCCGGGATCACCGGTTCTCGAACAGACTTCGAGGACCTCTCACAGCACGAGGTGGCGGAGATTCTCGACCTCAACTTCGTATCCACACTACGGTTCACACAAGAACTCTACAGGTCGATGAAAGACCGTAGTGGAGGTGCGATAGTGAATATCGCATCCCTCTCGGGGCTTCGCGGGACGTACAAGTCGATTCCGTACTGCTCCTCGAAGTTCGCGTTGGTCGGATTCACGCAGTCGCTGGCGCTCGAAGCGATCGAACACGATATCAGGGTCAACGCAGTCTGTCCCGGATGGGTCGATACCGAGATGGGGAGAGAGGGCATACGGTCGAAAGCGGAGGCTCACGGGCGGGCGTACGACGAGCAACTCGAACGTGAACTGGACGCGATTCCGTCGAAGAGAATGTCGACACCAGACGACGTCGCGAACGCTGTGGTGTACCTGCTAAGTGATGCATCCGAGAATATCGTGGGGGAATCGCTGAAGATTTCGGGCGGCTCGGTGCTTCGTTGACCAGCGATTGGAGAGAGTGAGGGCATCATCCTCGTCTCCCGGTGAAGGATTCTATCGATAGCGGTCGAAAACTGTGTTCGTATCGGCCACTATATCTGTAGTTCGACTATCCTATCTGTGAGCGATGACTCGTTTCTTCGACTACACGTGCACGAGTTCGATTCGGTGTTAGGGATGTAGCCTATTTGCCAATATAGCTCGCACATTCATACATGAGTGGTAAAGATATAGAGTCGTAATGCGGATTCCACACGCGTGTGGTGATTTTGACCGCCACACGTGTCGGTCGACGGCTCCGCGACGGAGGTACACCGTGAGCGCGACGAAGTGACTGAAGCGCTACGCCGTCACCCCGCGTGAACGAGAAGCGCGAATCGGCCGCGGCGGTGAAGCCGCGAGATAAACGGTCCAGCAACCGTATGCGGTGAGACGACCGGTCTCGACCACTGACCGATACGGACGGGCCTGCAGTAGCAGAAACTGTCGCGTAACGTCTGCGACCGGCGAGAGGTGTTATGTCCGATGCGCGACGAGGCGACGTATGACCAGGCCCAAACGCGACCGGATGGCCATCAGCCGTCAAGATTTCACTCGCGTGTGGGGGCAGCAGGACGTGGACGCGATCGACGACATCTACGCGTCCGACTTCCGCGGACACGGGTTCCCGGTCGGCCGGACGTTCACGCGGGCGCAGTATCGGCGGACCGTCGAGTTGTTCCAGCGCGCGTTCGCCGACTGTTGGATCGACCTCGAAGCGATGCACGCCGACAGCGAGTTCGTCTACGCGTCGTGGCGGTTCTACGGCACGCCCGCGGGACCCGCTGCCAGCGACCGAGGAGCCGAGTCGGTGCTCTCGTTCTCCGGGAGCGGCCGGCACAGACACCGCGGGGGGAAAGTCGTCGAGGTTTGGCTCGACGTGAACTGGTCCTCGATCGTACCCCAGTTAGGGCGGACGTACACCAGCCGGATTCGGCGAGTATTCGCCGACGGACTCCGAGGATGAGTCGGCCGTCCCGGACCGGAGCGCGCGTCCCTCGAGTGGAACGACGACACGCGTGTCGCTGACCCCCTCAACGAACAGGTCCCGACTCGGCTCTCGCCTCGCGACCCCGCCGGCGACTGCGACGCCGAACGCGACGGCGCGAGTCGGCGGCGGTTCTGGTGCTACCCGCTCGCGCCCCGAAACGTCGTGTTCGACGGACTGCGACTCGACCGAGATGTTGGGACCCGAGCCCACCGACACCAGTCGAGAGTGGCGTGCGAGACGCGCGGAACGCGTCCCATCGTTCGACAGTGAGATATTTCCGAACGGTCAGACGACTACGTCCGTATGAGTCAGAACGCGGAGAACGAGTCCGAAACGAGCGGTCTGACGAAGCTTCGACTCGGGTTTCAGGTCCTCTACTCGGCTGTTTTCGTGGTTCTGTTCGTCGGCGTGGGAGCGGCACCGGGAAACTGGAACCTCCCCTTCGGTGTCGCCTTCGCGGCCTTCACCGTCTACTGGGCGTTTCGCGACGACGTCGAACGACGCCTCAGCAGACCCCAAGAGTGGGCCGTCTTCGCGTTCGCCGTCTGCGGTGTACTTCTCGGCATCGCCGTCGAGAGGGGCGAACTCACCGACGGAGTGCTTCTGGGGTTCGGAGGCGCAGTCGGCGTGGCCGTGCTGTTCGGCTACCGAGCGGTCGAACGCCGGTAGTCACCGATTCAACCAGCCTTCTGGCCGGCGGACCGCCGGTTCGCCGGCAACCGTTCTGAGCAAAACCTATGCCAAGCGGCTCCGAACAGTCGACCGCTCATGACACGAGTCTTCGGTTCGCCCGAGTCGTACGTACAAGGTCGCGGCGCGACCGCAGAGATCGGTGATCACGCGGCGTCGCTCGGCGGTTCGGCGCTGCTTCTGGCCGACGGGGTCGTACTCGACCTCGTCGAAGCCGACGCGACCGAAAGCCTCGAATCGAACGACATCGACGTCGAAACGGAACTGTTCGAGGGGGAGTGTTCGGCGGCCGAAATCGAACGAGTCGGCGAACTCGCATCGGAGGTCGACGCCGATTTCGTGATCGGTGCCGGCGGTGGGAAGGCGCTCGATACGGCCAAAGCGGTCGGTGAGGACCTCGGTATCGGCGTCGTCTCCATGCCGACCATCGCTTCGACGGACGCACCGTGTAGTGCGCTCTCCGTGATCTACTCCGAGCACGGCGAGTTTCAGGAGTATCGGTTCCTCGACCGACACCCCGACCTCGTCCTCGTGGATACGGCGCTGGTCGCGTCGGCACCGACCCGCTTCTTCACGTCTGGAATCGGTGACGCACTGGCGACGTGGTTCGAGGCCGACGCGACGAAGCGCTCCGACAGCGACAACGTCCTCGGCGGACGCGACACGGACGCGGGTCATCAACTCGCGAAGTTCTGCTACGACCAACTCCGCGAAAGCGGCGTCTCGGCCGTCGACGCCGTCGAGAACGACGCCGTGACGCCGAGCGTCGAGTCGGTGACCGAGGCGAACACCCTGTTGTCCGGGCTGGGCTTCGAGAGCGGCGGGCTCGCGGCGGCCCACGCCATCCACAACGGCCTGACCCAACTCGAAGCCACCCACGAGGCGACGCACGGAGAGAAAGTCAACGTCGGGACGCTCTCGCAACTGGTCCTCGAAGGTCGGAGCGACGAGTTCGTCGAAGACGTCGTCCGGTTCTCTCTCGACGTCGACCTGCCCGTGACGCTCGCCGAAATCGGCCTCGACGACCCGACGGACGACCAACTGACGACCGTCGCGGAGGCGGCCTGCGCCCCCGACGAGACCATCCACAACGAACCGTTCGACGTCACGCCAGAAGCGGTTCGCGACGCGATTCGGACCGCGGACGCCATCGGCGAGCGCGTCAGTTCGCGGTACTGACCCTCGCTACCGGCCACGGTATTCGGCGGCGGACCTACTGACGGAGTGGCGTTCGACGCCTGCTCGCGTCGGAGTCGGCGTCGGTGGTCGTGGGTGCCGTCGAGACACCGCCGGTCGGGCCGTCCGAGCGTCACACTCGGGTCCAGACAGGCGAGAGGAGTCTCGACAGCAGAAGTTATTCTCCGAGTGATAGTTACAACGATACGGCTGTAATTCCGAGTGTGACGACGGCCGTCGAGGACGACTTCGAGACGAGGCATCTTCCGGTCTGACAGCCTGAGGCTTCGCACGGGGTGGAAACCGAGATACGTCTTTATCCGCGTCGTCGCCGTACAGTCTCCTATGACGCTCACCGTCGAACCCCCGGAGTCGCCAGACATCACGAATCGCGGCCTGCCGCGCGCGCTCGAACCGGCGGACTCGCTCGAAGGGACGAGCGACCTGCGGCGGGAGGAGTTGGAGGGAATCCTCCGGGACGGCGCCTGGAGCGAAGCGTTCAACGAGTGGGCCGAGTACACCGACCTGGACGAGGCGGAGTACGAACGCATCCGCGACGCCGGACTCTTCCACGAGTTGGACTTCTACTGGGACCCGCTCGAAGCGCGACTGCGCTTCGAGGTGCCGACGTTGCCGTCGGCGTTGGCCGAGCAGACGGACCTCGCCTCGAAGGCCAACGCGGAGTTGACAGACCTCGGCCACATCGTGGTCGAGCGACTCGAAGACGGCTACGTGGACTGGGGCGAGGAGGGGGACTCGGGCGACACCTGGAGCGAGGAGACGTTCGAGGAGGAAACGTTCGAGGAGGAGACGTTCGAGGAGGAAACGTTCGAGGAGGAGACGTTCGAGAGCGACTGACGGCGCACCAGAGACTGTTCGACGACCCGACGCCGCATCGACTGGCGGGGAACACAGCCGCTTCTGTCGCCGCGACCGTCTCGACGTCAGACCGACGCGGTGGGGACGCTCACGCGCTCTCCATCCGCCGGAGTTCGTACTGATAGCGCCGGCCCCCCTTCTTCACGACGATACGCTGGCCGTCGTCGTCCCGTTCGAGGCTCTCGAAGTTGTCGCCCAGATTTCCCGGGTTGAGAGAGGACGCCGAGCCGTCGAGCCCGAAGTGGAGCGTCACGGTCCGGCGGCGCACGTCGTCGGCCTGCGTCGCCTCAACCGCGAGCAGTTCGCCGTTCTGCCGGACGCCGACGTCGCCGGTCAGTTCCCACGCGTTACCCCGGTAGCGCAGTTCCTCGCCCCGAAGGCTATCCCAGTGCGTGTCCACCATGGTGGGTATTCTTCACGAACCATCATCGGTGTTTCGGCGACCAGCGAGCGAGACGGGACGAGACGAAGCGAAACGGTGTGAGACCGGAGGCGCTCAGTCGTCCAGTTCGAGCACCAAGTGCGACCCGTCGCGCTCGAACGACGTACCGAACGACGCCGACAGGTCGCGCATCCGCTCGCGACTCCACGCGGCCGCGTCGCCCCGCGCCTCGTGGACCGCGTAGTCGCGAATCTCCGTCGGTACCAGCCGAGGTTCGCTGAGCGTCCCCTCGCCGGTCACCGACAGTGCGACGACACCGCCGACAATCGGGGTGCCGCCCGGAGATACGCTTTTCACTCGACCCGCCGAATCTGTTCGCATGCCCATAGAATTCGAACGCGAGGTCCAGACGGCGACGTTCCACAGTCCGCTCGAAGACTTCGAGCAGGTGTCGGTCGACACCGAACTCAGAGTCGACCCGCTGACCGGACGGACCGCGCGGGTCGTCACGGAGAACTTCCCGATGCCGGAGCAGCCCGAAATCGACGACGCGATACTCGACAGCGAGGGCTGTTTCTTCTGTCCCGGTACGGTCGAGGAGGCGACGCCGACCTACCCCGAGTGGGTCGGGACCGACCGCGGGGAGAGCGGCGAGGCGACGTCGTTCCCGAACCTGAACCCCTACGGCGCGTACTCGAACGTGGTCGCCCTCACCGAGGACCACTTCGTCCCCCTCGACGAGTTCACCACCGAGCAGTTCGCCGACGGCCTCTGCGCGGCGCTGGAGTACGTCCAGCGGGTGTTCGACCACGACGAGGACGCCCGGTTCGCCTCGGTGAACATGAACTTCCTCCGGCCGGCGGGGTCGAGTCTCATCCATCCGCACATGCAGACGGTCGTCGACGACCGCGGGACGAACGAACAGCGCCGCGTCGCCGAGGCGGCCCGCGACTTCTACGACGAACACGACGAGGTCTACTGGTCGGAACTCGCCATCGAGGAACGCGGCGGCGACCGCTATCTGGCCGAAATCGGCAACGTCCACTGGCTGGCCCCGTTCGCCCCGAAACACCATCGTCACCTCGTCGGGGTCGCGACCCAGATCGTTCAGGGCGTCCCCCAACCGCGCGGCGACGTCACGCACGACTTCGCCGCGGGACTCGTGAACGTCCTCTCGTACTACGCCTCGCTCGGCCTGAACAGCTTCAACGTCGCCATGTTCCTCGAACGCGACGACCCCGCGCTCCCGCCGGTGCTGAACGTCACCGCACGGTCCGTGTTCGACGAGTACTACTGGAGCGACGCGACGTTCTTCACCACGCTCCACGACGAGGGCGTCGTCGACGCCGCGCCGGAGGACTACGGCCACGCGGCGCACACGTTCTTCTGAGCGCCGAGCGCGCGATGGAGTTCCCGGCCGCGAGTCCGCGGCCGTTCGCGGCTCGATTCGACCGACTCCCGTCGCGCGGTCACCCACTCGGGTTCGGCGACGGTGAGCCCATCGGCCGTCCGGAACGACCGCCGGTACCGGACGCTGACGTCGACGGTTCGTTCGCCGCCGTCGACGCTGGCGACTGCGGTTCCGGCGTAGCGGACGTCGACGCCGAGAATCAGGCCGCGTTCGTCGACGAGAATCGTCGCGCTCGCGTCGTCGACGACGTTGGGAAGGCTCCGGACGCCGGGGCGTCGCTCGCCGAGATACTCGCTGCTCGCGAACCGATAGACGGTCGCGTTCCCGCGTTCGGAGCGACCGTCGTAGGCGAACGCGAACTTCGAGAGACTCGCGTCGAGCGTGTGGTCGAGCGCCCACGCTCTGAACGTCTCGGCGGTCAGGTTCCGCGTCTTACCGCCCGTGTTCCACTCGCCGTCACTCGGACGCGCCCGCGTGTACCAGACCGAGGGGGTCGCGAACACCTCCACCTGGACTCGCGAGTCGGGACGGACGACGGTCCGCCGCTGGACGAACCGCGGCGTGGGGGACGCGACGTCGAACCGGTGTCTCGCGGTCTGGTTCCACTTCCACCGGTCCGGTCGCGGACTGCCCCGCGGCCGACTCGCGTTGATTCGTTGTTCGACGCGGTACGTCCCGGCCGTCGCCAAGGCCGTGCGGTGGGCGTCGACGAGGCGAGAGACGTTCTCGACGCCGTCGGCGGACGTACCGGGCGGGAACCCCGCGTCGGCGTTGGACGAGTCGGTACCGAACGGTTCCGTGAGAGTCACTGCGCCGCCGGTCACGACGACGGTCAGGGCGACGAACGACGCGAGCGCCCACCGTCGGGAACCGGGGGCGTCGCTCCCGCCGGTCATGCTCGTCCGGTGCGAGAGCGCCTTCCGAGTCGGAGAGCGGGGTTCGTCGCCGACCCGAGCCAGCCCGGCGGTTCAATCGTCATCAGTTCGAGTACCGTCCGGAAGATGATAAATCGTCACGTCGCGTGACTCTCCGTTTCTGCGAGCGGAGGGGGAGAGTACGGAGCGAGAGCGGCTAAAAGCCCCACATTCGGCCGAGAAGCGGGCTGCTGTCGGGTGCAGCGACGCTGGCGTCCGGAACGGCGGGACGTTCGCCCCCGCGGCCGCCGCGAGCGGCGGCCATCACTTCCCACGCGCTGGGAACGAACGTTCCGATTGATATTGTCAGAAGTAGAATACTTCTGTGCATGAATTTCGACGAGTTCACCGGCACGATTCAGCATCGACTCGAACTGCCCGGCACCGGCGAAGCCGTGCGTGCGATACGCGCGACCCTGATGACGCTGGGCGAGCGAATTCCGGCGGGCGCAGCCGAGGACCTCGCGGCTTCGCTCCCGATGGAGATACGGTGGTACCTGACCGGCGCCGTCGCCGAACACGGCCAGCGGTTCGACTGGCAGGAGTTCGTCTCGCGGGTCAGCGAAATCGAGAACGCGGACCCCGCGGACGCCGCCTATCACGCTCGCGTCGTCGTCGACCTGGTTCACTCGCAGGTCCCGCCGTCGGACTTCCAACAGCTTCGCGACCAACTTCCCGAGAGCGAAGACGACGAAAACTGGCGCAAACTGTTCGAGACCGTCGACGCCGGCGGGTGGAGCGAACACGAGGCGTGAGGCGCACCGGTCCGACCGTCGGCCGTCGGCGACCCGACCGAGCGCCGCGACTGGTGGGATGACGGAGTGGACGAACGTGCCTGCCTGGAACGCAGGTGGCCGAGAGGCCTCGTGGGTTCGAATCCCACTCCCACCGTGGCAGCGAGCCGAACGGGAGCAATTTTCACCCTCGGTATCGTAGACCGGAGCATGTCCAAAGCGACGTTCGAGGTGTACGAGGACCGGAGCGGAAAGTGGCGCTGGCGACTCGTCCACGACAACGGCAACATCATCGCCGACGGCGGCGAGGGATACGCCAGCCGTCAGAAGTGCGAGCAGGGTATCGAGAGCGTCAAACGGAACGCGTCGGACGCGGAAGTGGAGGAAGTAGCGAAGCCGACGGGCGACAGAGAGTAGCGACTCGTCGGCATCGCTCGCACGCGCCGGCCTGAACTCACCTCCACGAGGGGACGGACCTCCGTTCCGAGCGACCGTGCGTCGGCGTCTCGGTCACCACGAACCGCGAGTCACTCGGAGTAGCCCTCCTGAAGGAACGTCCCTCCGGTCTCGTACATCGAGAGTAACTCCTCGATGAACTCCTCGCACGTCTCGTCCTCCTCGAGGTGTCCCTCCAGTCGTTCCCTGAGTTCGTCGCTGATTTCGAGTGTGTACGTCATGCTACGCGTGCCTCCCCGTCCCTCCATTCGCGTGCGGTGTGCAAATACCCCGGTCCCCGTTCTCGGTCGGTAGTAATCCCCGAGAGGTACTCGTCAACGAACGTCACTTTCTCCGGGCGGAATGGAGTTCAGAACGCGGCCACGGACGGGTCGAATCACCGCGTTACGGCGACGGCTCGTCGGTAGTTGAAATATATACTCGTCCAAAACACCTCCCTGCCGACCTTCGTACACGATTTCTGTCTGCGAATTTATATCCGCTATATATTCGAGTTCCGGTAGGCCGCTGACCTTAGCAAGTCCTTTTCGGCCCAAAGTTTTCAGACCAGATACCGTAGAAAGCCCCGTTTTTGATCGAATAGCCTTCCATTCGTCTTCCCGGCTTCGGACGGGACAGCGATACAGCTCCCGCGCCATAACAGATTCTACATAGATTCGGACTTGTCGAGATATACGAGGCCGGACACGCCCAAGCGCGGAACTGGAAGCGGGGTTCAACGAATCGACCGACGGACGACGAGGCGACGACAGCGCCGAACCACTTCCGCACGTCGTCGCGGTCAGAGAGAGCGTCGGCAGTCGCGTCCGGTGCCCGGTCACCGCTCGGCTTCCGCGTGTGAGTCTGTCACTTAAGCCTGCCTTGTAGCTATCAGCGGCCTAATGGGATAGCGGTGAAAATCAGGGGGACGACGCATGCCCTCCAGCTATCGCCGTTCGTTCCTCGGAGCGTGCAGTACCGCTCTCGGTGTCGGTCTCGCGGGTTGCGCGGGCCGGTTCACGAGCAGCACACGAACAGACGCGGCGTCGGGCGCGGCCGCCAGCGCAGGCGACCAACTGGCGCTCCCCTCCGCCGTCTCCCGAAACGACCTCCCCGACGGCGACGTGGTTCTCAAACCGGACGGGAAGGTCGTGCTGTTGAACTTCTTCACGACGTGGTGCCGACCGTGCCAGGAGGAGATGCCGGCGTTCCGTCGACTGCGCGCGGAGTACGACACCGAGACGTTCCACATAGTATCGATCACGCCGGAGGTCGACGAGAAACTCATCCGGAAGTTCTGGACCGAGTACGAGGGAACCTGGCCGGTCGTCACGGACCCGAGCCTCGTCGCGACCGACCGGTGGGACGCCAACAGTTACCCGACGAACCTCGTGTTCGACGCGGATGGAACCCCCGCGTCCGGTGACGACCCGGAGGTCAGAGCGCGGTCGTTCGAGGAGTTCAAGTCGGTCGTCGACCCCCTGGTGGCGGAGGCGTGACGATGGCCGGACTCGCACTCCCCGCGCTGTTCGCACTCTCGTTTTCGGCCGGCGTCGCGACGTTCTTCGCCCCGTGCGCGTTTCCGCTCCTCCCCGGCTACCTCTCGTACTTCCTGAGCGACACGGTGACACGTGCCGACGGTCGAGGGGTCGCCGAAGCCGCCGCCTCGACGGGGGGTTCGACGGGGACGAGTGCGCTCGTCACGCGGGTTCGCCGTCCGCTGGCGCGGGCGGTGCTGATGAGCCTGCTCGCCGGCGTCGGGATGACGGCCGTGTACGTCGGCCTGGCGGGGTCCGCCGCGTTCCTCGGGGCGCAGGCCCTCGCCGACGTGGCGATACTCGAACTCGTCGTCGGGGCCGTGTTCGTCCTCGCGGGCGGTCTGATGGCGGCGGGATGGAAACCGTCTCGGTCGGTCGTCCGCCTCCCGGAACGGGAACGGTCGCTCGGGGGGTTCTTCCTGTTCGGCGTGCTGTACGCCGGGGCAGCGGCCGGCTGTACCGCGCCGCTGTTCATCGCCGTCGTACTGCAGGGGATGTCGCTGGGGCCGGTCCTCGGCGTCGGAGTGGCCGTCGCCTACGCGGTCGGGATGAGTTCGGTCCTGATGGTGGTGACGAGCGCGACGGCGCTCGGCGGGTCCTCGCTCACGACGGTGCTTAGCGCCCACACGCGGACGATTTACCGCGCGGCCGGCGTGTTGCTCGCGGTGTCCGGCGTCGCGGAGATGTACTACTACTTCTACGGGTTCCCGGAGGTGTTCCCGCAGTGAGCCGACGCGCCCTCGTCGCCGCGCTCTGTCTGTCGGTCGCGGTTGTCGCTGCCGGCTGTGCCGCACCGGGCGGCTCCGGTGACTCGGCCCCCACCCTGACCGCGACGGACGCGACTGACGCGAACGCGCTGATTCGGGCCCACACCGAGACGCTCCGTTCGAACTCGTTCACCGCCCGGTCGAAGACGACGGCTCGGGACGCGAACGGGACGTTCCGCGTCGTCACCACGCAGACGTGGCGGGTCGACCCCGGCCGACCGGTCCGAGCGAGTGCGACCCGGACGCACGCCGTCGTCGGCGACGCTCCGGACCGGTACGAACAGCGGCCGGACGAAGTGACGGCGTGGCGGCGCGGGAACGAGACGACCGTCCGCGTGGAGTCGGGGAACGACAGCCGAGTCCGCGCCGTCGCGTTGCTCAACTCCTCGGTGCGGCTCAATCAGGCGCTCCACCGGCAGCTACTCTACGGACTCAGCGCCAGTCGGAACGCGACGGTCGAGAACGTGACGCGAAACGGAACGCGACTCTACCGCGTCCGGGCCGAACTGAACGACACGCACGTCTCCTCGAACGCGTCGATGACGCTGCTCGTCGACCCCGAAGGGTACGTGCGGCAGGTCGAGACCACCCGGACGGTCGCCTACCGGTCCGGTCCGCGGGTCGTCACGAGGACGGTCCGGTTCTCGCGAATCGGCGAGACACGGGTCGAACGGCCGCCGTGGGCGTGACGGGGGCCCTCACGTTCCGCTGCCAGCGGCGCTAGCCGACACTGCCCGAACGGCCGTCGACGTCGAAGCGGTCGATTCGCGTCGTCGCGGGCAGTTCGAGAGCCGCCGTCGGTAACCGCGCCGCTACTCCCCCCGGTCGAAGGAGTCGTCGCCGTGCGCCTCGCGCAGTTCGCGGAACCGCTCCTGCTGGTCGCGAATGCGCGGCGTCTGCTCCGCGTAGGCGTACTCGAACATCGAGTCGGGGTCGGCCTCGAACGACTCCACCTCGTCGACGGCCGCCGCGAGCGTCTCGGTTATCTCCTCGTCTATCGCCGCGGCGCGTTCGTCGTCGAGGCGTCCCGTCTCGCGGAGGAACGACTCGAACCGGTCGAGCGGGTCCTTCCGTCGCCACGCCTCCACCTCGTCGTCGTCGCGGTAGACGCTCGGGTCGTCCGCCGTCGTGTGCGCGCCGAAGCGGTACTGCACCGCCTCGACCAGCGTCGGACGAGGAGCGTCGCTCTCGGCGTCGAGGGCCTTCTCACGGGCGGCCTTCGTCACGACGTACGTCGCCAGCGGATCCATCCCGTCCACCTGCACGCCCTCGAAACCGTAGGCCGTCGCCTTCTGCGCGAACGTCCGACTCGCCGTCTGGCGGTCCCGCGGCGTCGAGATTGCCCACTGGTTGTTGTTACAGACGAACAGGGCGGGCACGTCGTACACGCCGGCGAAGTTCATCGCCTCGTGGAAGTCGCCCTCGCTGGTCGCGCCGTCGCCGAAGTGCGCCACCGTCACCCGCTCGCCCCCCTGCAGTTTCGTCGCCATCGCCATCCCGACGGCGTGGGGGAGGTGGCCGCCGATGGTGATGTTCAGCGGGAAGACGTTCCGGTCCGCGAGCGCTTTGCTTCCCTCCTCGTGGCCCGCCCAGTAGAGGAGATACTCCCACGGGAACCCGCGGGCGACGACGGCGCCGTGTTCGCGGTACTGGTACGAGATCACGTCCTCCTCCGCGAGAGCGTACATCGACCCGATTTGGGAGCCTTCCTGCCCCGCGAGCGAGGAGTACGTTCCCGTGCGACCCTGTCGCTGGAGGCTTATCATCCGCTCGTCGAACCGCCGGCAGAAGCGCATGTCGCGGAACATCGAGACGAGCGTCTCGTCCCCCAGGTCGGGGAGCAGTTCGGGCGCGACGACGGCGCCGTCAGGGTCCAGCACTCGCAACCGGTCGTCCGGCTCGCGCGACAGCACGTCGTCGCTCTGTGACATCGATGCTGGCGGGTTCGCGGACGAGCGACAAGAAACGTCTGGTCGCGACGCCCCGGGGACGCCCGACCCGCGCGTGTGGGTCGGCGGCGGCGTCCTGTTGTCGCTCGTCGGGACCGCGCTGTATCTGAGTCCGATGGCCCACTACGTCGCCGGTCTCTGCTGATTCGGCGCGTCCGACAGCCGACAGACCCGGACGAGGCGACCCTCACCGAGTGAGCGAGGGACCGACTGCGGCGTCTCAGGCCGGTTCGGCCCCACCAGTGCGCTCGGAGAGCAGCAGTCCGCCGGCGACGACGGCGGCCCCCACCATCGACGCCGCGAGGAGGGCGAACGCGGCGCGCAAGTCGTACGCCTCCGCGAGGAAGCCGACCACGGCGGGCGACACCGCGCCAGCGCCCATCAGGATGGTTCGGACGATGCCGAGGCCGCCGGCCGCGATCCAGTCCGGGAGAATCTCGACGAGGTAGACGCCGCGGACCGGCCGGAAGCCGTGGCTCCCGACGGCGAGGCCGACGACGGCCGCACCGAGTGCGAGGAAGCCGCCGTCCGCGAGAACGACGGCGCCGACGAGGGAAACCCCCGCGATACCGAGCGTACCAGTGATGATGGGAAGCCGACCCGTTCGGTCGCTCACGTCGCCCGTCACCACCTGCACGACGCTCAGCGCGAACAGCAGCGAGTAGAGGAGGTTCGCCGTCGTCGTCCCGAACCCGACCGCGTCGGTGAGATACAAGGGAAGGAACGCCACCGCGCCGTTGTAGGAGAACGAGAAGAGGACGGTGACGAGGATGAACGCCGCGAACCGGCGGTCGGAGAACTGCCGCAGGTAGTCGGCCAGCGTCGGGTCGGCGCTCTCGGCCGTCGCGGCGGCGTCCGCGTCGTCGGACGACGACAGTTGGCGCGGAACGTACCACGCGAACGCGGCCGCGAATGCCACGCCGGCGAGACCCGCGAGGAGGAACACGCCGCGCCACGCCGCCCCCGGCAGTCGCGAGACGAACGGCGTCAGCACCGGCGGGGCGACCAGAAACAGCGTGACCACGGCGGAGGCGCCGACGCCGCCGTACGCGCCGACGGTGTCGAACACGCCGAGGACGCGACCGGTCCGATTGGGGTAGACGCGAGAGAGGACGCGGACCGCGACTGTCTTGTGAGCGCCGGTCCCCGCCCCGACGAGCATCGCGGCGGCGACGAACACCGGTGCGGGCGAGTCGGCGACGAGCGCGAACGACCCGACTGCGGCGACGAGAGCGCCGCCGGTGACGACGCGCACCGGTCCGAACCGGTCCGAGAGCATCCCCGACGGGAACTGCAGCAGCGCGTACACGGTCATGAGACCGGTGTAGACGAGGCCGACCGTCGCCGTCGAGAGCCCGTAGCTCGCCTGAAACGTCTCGAAGAGGGGCGGAAACGCGTACCGGACGAACTTGGCGAGAAACCAGAGTGCCGCGGCCACGACGAGCGTCGTGTACCGCGTGAGACGAAGCGCTGCCATCGAGCCACGGTGTTCGCTCCGACGCATAAGCGATGTGTTCGGCGTCGACGCCGTCGGCCGTCGTCACCGCTCGACGACGGAACGTGCTCGAGCCGAGTGGTGATATTTATCCAATACTTTCGTCCGCTCTTCGATAAACTGTCAATGCATCGTGTCTTGTTTTCTTCACGTTGGGGGAGATATACTGACTTATTTTTGAAGATTTGTCTGTTTGTTACATATCTTGTTCAAGCTCGTGCGACGATTCGATTCCTTGGGCCGAACGTGTTTCGCTCTGTACGCACATTAGTTGGATATTGAAGTTGATAATTTGCGGGCCACCGTTATATCCCCCAGCGAGGGTCAGGGCATATGCGGGATTCATACAGTAGACGAAGGGTACTCCGGGCCGCCGGGGGAACCGTCGCACTGGGAGCGCTCCCGGGGTGTACGGGGGCGTTCGGCGGCCGGGAGAGCGAACCGGTCCGGTTCGGGACGCTCCTGCCGACGTCGGGCGCACTCGAGGGAGTCGGCGTCCACGGGCAACGGGCCGCCGAGCAGGCGGTCGCCGACATCAACGACGCCGGCGGGGTTCTCGGCCGGCCGGTCGAACTGGTCGCGAAGGACAGCGAAGCCGACGTGGACGCCTCGCTCGAAGCGTACGAGAGCCTCGTCGACGAGGGCGTCGTCGGGTTCGTCGGAGCCCTCGTGAGCACTATCTCGCTCGCACTCGCGCCGAAGGCCGCCGAGGACGGCGTCGTGGAGATCAGTCCCGGGAGCACGAACCCGCGACTGACGGACGCCGGTCGGAGCGGCGACCGAAAGTACTTCGGTCGGACCGTCCCGAGCGACCTGCTCCAGTCGGTCGCGATGGCGAAGATAATCGACTCGCCGCAGTACGTCGGCGCGGACACCATCTCGATTCTCGCGCTCGACAACGACTTCGGGGCCGACCTGGCCGACGCCATCGCGTCGAACGTCGACGCGGAGGTAGTCGCGGACGCGCGGTACGACCCGTCCGCGTCCTCGTTCGACGCGAAGATAGCGGAGGTCTTCACGGACTCGCCCGACGCGGTGGCCTTCGTCAGCGTCCCCGGGCAGGAGAAGGATGTGCTCGACGCGTACGGCGCGTCCGACTACGAGGCACCGTGGGTGTTCTCGGCCGGACTGCTCGGCACGGACACCCCGTCGTACTACGACGGATTCTACAGCGCGTCGCTCTCCTCGACGCGGACCGACGGCCACTTCAACCTCTCGCGGCGGTTGTCCGACATCGCGCCGTTGGCACCGTTCTCGGTCAACGCCTACGACGCGCTCTTCCTGATGGCCGCCGCGGCCGAGATGGCGGGCGAGGCGACCGCGCCGGCGATAGCCGACACGGTTCGCTCGGTCTCCGAGGGAGACGGGCACACCGTCTCGGTCGGCGACTTCGACGCGGTCAAACTGCTGGTCGAGTCGGGACGGAGTCTGAACTACCGAGGGGCGTCCGGCGACGTCGACCTGACCCGGAACCTCGAACCGCTGAGTTCCTACCTCGTCGAACGCGTCACGGACGGGAACGTCGAACGGTTGGAACTGCTGCAGAAGCAGTTCTTCGAGTCGGGGGGTGACCGATGAGGAACCCGCTGGCGTGGGTGGCGAGCGGTCTGGAACGCCTCCTGCCGGACGTGATTCGCCGGCGATACGCGGCGAAGTTCGGCGTCGTCCTCCTCGTCATCATCCTCGTGATGAGCGGGGTGGGCGCGTTCATCCACTTCGACACGAAGGGCGTCGTCGAACAGCAGACGCGAGAGGAGATACGCGGCATCGCCGAGTCGGAGGCGGACGCAGTCGCCGACTGGACGGCCTCGAAGGAGTCCACCGTCGCGTTCCTCGCGTCGTCGCTGGCGGACAGGCCCGAGAGCACCTCGGCCAGCGCCCACGAACGCTGGCTCGAACAGAAACTCATCGAACTCCCGAACGACGTTCGCTCGTTGCACTACGTCGACGCCGAGTCCGGGTCGGTCGTCGCCAGCACGACCGACGGTGCGAGCGGTGCGTCCCTCGGCGGACTGGACGCGCCGTGGACGGGTCGGGCGTCGTCGCTCGCGCAGTCGAGCGGAGCCACCGTCTCGGCCCCGTACGACGCGGGGTCCGGCCCGGTCATCGCGTTCGTCGCCCCCGTCACCGGAAAGGACGGCTTCGTCGTCCTGACCGCGTCGCTGGAGGCGCGGTCCCAGCAGTTCAGTTCGCCCATCGCGACGGGCGACGCGAAGGTCGTCTCCGCCGACGGCACGATACTCCTCGACAATCGCCAGAACTCGCTTCTCGAACCGTACGCCGCGTCCGGCGACGAGACGGTCACGGCCATCGACGCCGCGTTGACTGGCCAGCGCGGATACACGCAGGTCGGCGCGCGGACCGGGATGGAACCCGGCCAGTACGCGATGGCCTACGCGCCCGTCACGGGGACCGACTGGGTCCTCACCTACCACGTCCCGACCGACCGGGCCTTCGCCCTCCAGTCGCAGGTGACGGAGAACATCGTGCTGTTGCTCGCCTTCGCCATCGGTGCGCTGTTCCTCGTCGGCCTGACCATCGGTCGCGGGACCGCCACCTCGCTGGCCGCAGTCGCGCAGAACGCCGACGAAATCGCGGCCGGAGAGGTCGACGGCGACGTCCCGTCCACGACCCGAATCGACGAGATGGGGCGGCTCTACGACTCGTTCGCGGAGATGCAGTCGTACCTGACGACCGTCGCGGGGCAGGCGGAGGCCGTCGCGTCGAAGGACTTCGACGACCCGGTTCTCGACGAGGACGTTCCCGGTTCGTTCGGCGAGGCGATGGGACAGACCCACGAGGACTTGGAGACCCTCATCGTCGAACTGGAGACGAAGGCCGAGGCGTTCGGCGAGACGATGGCCGCGGCCGCCGAGGGCGACCTCACGGGCCGCATGGACGAGGACGCCGACAACGAGGCGATGACCGCCATGGCGCAGTCGTTCAACGAGATGATGGCCGAACTCGAAGCCACCGTCGCCGAGGTGTCGGAGTTCGCCGAGACCGTCGCCGCCGCCAGCGAGGAGGTGACCGCGAGTGCGCAGGAGATAGAGCGCGCGAGCAGAGAGGTCAGCGACTCCACGCAGGTGATGGCCGAAGGTGCCCAAGAGCAGCAAGAGACCCTCGAACAGACCACCGGCGAGACGAGCAACCTCTCGGCGACCATCGAGGAGGTGGCGTCCTCCGCGAGCGAACTCGAACGCACGGCGGAGCACACCCTCGACGCGAGCGAGGTCGGCCACACCGCGACGGCGGACGCCATCGACACCATCGAAGACGTGGAGTCGAAGACCGAACGGACGGCGCGACAGATCGAAGCGCTCGAATCGCGCATGGAG
This sequence comes from Halogeometricum rufum, assembly GCF_900112175.1. Lineage (NCBI taxonomy): Archaea > Methanobacteriati > Methanobacteriota > Halobacteria > Halobacteriales > Haloferacaceae > Halogeometricum > Halogeometricum rufum. Next base: position 151,212 of record NZ_FOYT01000004.1, read on the forward strand.
GAGATCGGCGACATCGTCGAACTCATCACCGACATCGCCGACCAGACGAACATCCTCGCGCTGAACGCCAACATCGAGGCCGCCCGCGCCGGCGAGGCGGGCGAGGGCTTCGCCGTCGTCGCCGACGAGGTCAAGCAACTCGCGGGCGAGACCAAGGAGTCGGCCGAGGAGATAGAACAGACCATCGGCGAGGTCCAGTCGACCTCCGCGGCGACCGTCGAGGAGATGCGCGAGACGCAGGAGGCGGTCGACGACGGCGTCGCGGCCGTCGAGAACGCCCGCGACGCCCTCGACACCATCGTGGAGAACGCCCGCGCGACGAGCGAGGGCGTCGACGAGATAAGCCGGACGACCGACGATCAGGCCTCCTCGACCGAGGAGGTGGCCTCGATGATGGACCGCGTGACCGAGATCAGCGACGACACCGCTCGGCGGGCGGAGTCCGTCGCCGCGGCCGCCGAAGAGCAGACCGCCTCGCTGAGCGAAGTCTCCGACGGAACCGACGAACTCGCCTCGCAGGCCGAGCGACTGATGGCCGTGGTCTCGTCGTTCGAGGTGGACGCGGCGCAGTCCGGCGCGGACCTCGCTGTCGACCACGGGGGCACCGCGGAGGCGGAGAGTGCGGCCGCCGAGCAGTCGGGCACCGAACCCCCGGCGCCCGAGGGGGAGGAACCGTCACCCGAGCAGTGACGGTCGACTGACCGGTCGTCAAAACGGTCTTTGCTCGTTTTGTTCTCTTTTCCGTTCCGGTCGAATAGCGCCGAGTGGCGGGGTCGAACGGCCGGTATCTCCGCGGCGAGCGGTCACTCCCGCGGGGGGTCCGACGGGATGGTGACGGAAAGCACCCAGTCGTCCGGCGTCCGGCGTTCGACCGAGAGGTCCTCGAACGCGTCCGGTTCGCAGTCGAGGAGGGCCGCGAGGTACTCCCTGATGGGCGAGGGGTCCCGGTCGCTGACGAGGGAGAACGTCGCACCGGACCGGAGCGTCGCGAGGTGGTCGGCGACGCGTTCTCGCCGTCGCTCCGGCGGGTCGCCCCGGATGTCCAGCGCGTCGTCCGGCGCGTCGACGTCCCACGCCGTCGCCGCCGCCGTCCCGACTGCGTCGGCGAGTTCGCGCATGGACTCGTGCGGTGCGCCCGGAACCGGCGTCTCCTGCAGAGCGGGCGTGAACGGGATGTCGGCCAGAAGCGGCGCCGACAGCGTCTCCGTCGGCGACCCGTCGGGGAACAGGTCGTGGCTGTCGCCGCAGGAGGGGCAGGCGAACGTCCCCATGTTGACGACCACGCCGAGGACGGGGACGTCGTTGTCGCGGAACAGTTCGACGCTGCGGGCGGTGTCCTCCAGACTCGCCGGGAACGGCGTGGTGACGACGACGACGCCGTCCACCGGCACCTCCTGCAACGTCGTCAGCACCACGTCGCCGGTGCCCGGCGGGAGGTCGACCACCAGCGTGTCGTCTGCGTTCCACGCGGTGTCCTCGTACAGTTCCGTCAGCGCGTCGTGCGCCATCGCCCCGCGCCACGCGAGGGGCGCGCCGGACTCCATCAGGCCGACGCTCATCACGTCCAGGTCGACGTCGTCGCCCGACGCGACGACCGGGAGGGGACTGCCGTCGTCGGCGGAGCGGACGGGGCCGTCCACGTCCAACAGCGTCGGGACGTTCGGGCCGTGGATGTCGGCGTCGAACAGGCCCGTCGACCGGTCGGCCGCCAGTCCGCAGGCGAGTCCGGTCGCGACGGTCGACTTGCCGACGCCCCCCTTCGCACTCGCGACGGCGACGACGGTGTCGAAGCCGTGGACGCCTGTCGTCCGGTCGTCAGCGGACGGGGCGACGGGTTCGACGTGGACGCTCTCGACGCCCGGCACGTCGCGGACGGCCCGCATCATGGCGCGCATCACGCCCTTCGCGTTCGCGTCGTCGAACTCGGCCACCGCCGCGCCGACGGTCACGGCGTCGTCCTCGACTGCGATGGACTCGACCAGTCCGGCCTCGAACACGGTCACGTCCGCGTCGGGGTCTCTGACGGTCCGCAGGGCGGCTTCGACGCGGTCTTCGAGCGAGTCGTCTCCGCCGCCCGTCTCCGGCGTCTCGGGCGGCCGGCGGTCTTCGGTCGCCGCCTCGATGCCGTCGGGTGTCGTGCTGTCGGCTCTCGTGCTGTCGTCGGCGCTCGTGCTGTCGTCGGCGCTCGTGCTGTCGTCGGCGCTCGTGCTGTCGTCGGTCATTGTTAGAGGTCGGGCGTTCGGTTCAGGTCGTCTTCGCCCGGGAGCGTCCGGTCGCTCTCGTCCAGCGCGCCGCTGAACTGTCGGCGGAAGCTCCCGGCGTCCACGTCGCGAGCGCGGACCGCAGTCTCGCGGACGATGCTGCTCTCGTCTTCGGCGGCGAGTCGTTCGAGTTCGGCGTGTGCCCGGTCGGCGTCGATTCCACCGAGCAGGTGGGCGGCCCACTCGCGGACCCGTTCGCTGGGGTCGTCGGTCAGTTCCAGCAGGTCCGAGAGCGCGTCTTCGCCGCGGCGTTTGAACGTCGAGATGGCCGCGTTCCGGCGGACCGCGTGGTGGTCGTCTCCGAGTGCGTCGGCGATTCGGTCGGCGTGCGCGCACCGGTCCAGTCGGTCGAGTGCGACGACGGCCTCCGCGCGGACCCACGGGTTCTCGTCGTCCGCGGCTACCCGGGCCGTCTCCTCGGCCGCCGCCCCGCCGAGTTTGGCGAGCGATTCGACCGCGAACTGCCGCACGTCGGCGTCGGCGTCGGTGGCCGCCGCGCGACAGAGGCCGCGGACGACGGCGTCCGTCCGGTCGCGTTCCGAGAGCGCCAACGCGGCGCGACGACGCGCGACGGCGTCGTCGTCCGCGAGCGTCGACAGCAGGTCGGCCACCGCCTCGTCCTCGACCGGTTCCGTGTCGCTCGCGGCGAGTTCGGCCAGCGACGCCTCGCCGATGGTCACGTCGCGGTCCACCTCGATGTCCGCCAGCCCCTCGGGGTCCGCGTCGAACCCGGGGCTGTTCTCGGGGTGGAGTTGCGGGTCCGGCGGGCCGTCGGTCGCCTCCTCCTCGTCTCTCACGCCGCCTCACCTCCCGGCGCGAGGAGGACCAGCGCAATCAGGACCGAGAGCGCCTGCGGGGGCGTCGCCGGGACGCCCGCGGCGAGGAGCAGTCCGGCGCCGCACGCGCGGTCGTATCGGCCGCGACGGAGCGTCGCCGCCAGCGCCGCGGTACCGCCGGCGGCGGCGAGGACGACCAGCGCCACGGGTGCGTCGACGACGCCGCCGCCGACGAGTAGCACCGCGCCGGCGACGTACGGGAGCGACGTGACGACGGCGAACGACAGGCCGCCGGCGACGACGCCGACGGCCAGACTCGACCCGTCGGTGCCGATGACGAAGGGTGCGAGGCCGACGCCGAGGAGCGCCGCGCTGGACCCCAGCGGACGGAGCGTCGCGGGTGCGACGCCCGCCGTCGCCGCCAGCGACGCCAGAACGGCGGCGACGAGGACCCCGGCGACGGCCGCGTACCGCGCCAGCATCGGGTGTCCCGAGCGCGCCGACCGGTCGTCGCGCCGCGCGCCGACGGCGAGGGAACCGACGGCGGACGCGCCGCCGCAGACGACGCCGGCCGTCGCGGGATACCACGCGCCCGGGGCGAGGGCGACCAGTCCGAACCCCCCGGCGAAGGCGAGTCCGACCCGCTGGACCGGCCGGTCGACGACGGACGCGAGGAGCAGTCCGGCGAGGGCGGGACCGACGACGGCGAACGGGAGCAACGGCGCGGCGAGTTCGGTGAGCGGACCGGGGAGCGACCCCGGCGCGTTGTGAGCGACCCGGTAGGCCGTCGCGGCGGCCATCGGGACGAACGCGAGCGCTCCGGCGATGAGGCGGGCGGAGACGGGCGACCGACCGGAGAGCGACGCCGCCGTCGCGCCCGCGTCGGTCGCCAGCACCTCCGCGACGCGCCGACCGCTCATCCGCCGTCACCTCCCTCGAACCGCTCGGCGAGCGCCGTCTGGTCGGCGGCCACGAACCGGGCGAGGAACGCCGCGAGTTCGCCGTACAGGCCGGTTCCGGACTCCTCGGCCACCCGGTCGACGACGCCGTCGGCGACGACGCGGAGGTGCCTGTCGTGGAAGTCGAGACGGGCGCGCCCCGCGCCGGACGACCCGTCGGCCTCGCGCCGCGAGAGGTAACCCGCGAACTCCAGTTGGTAAGGCAGGTAGTCGTGGTTGTCGCGGGCGGATTGGTCGATTCCCAGCCCGAAGTACTCGTACGCCCGCGCCAGGTCGAGGTTCACGTCGTTCCACGAGGCGTCCGGGCGGTACGACGACCCGTACAGCGACACGGGCGGCCCCTCGCTGTCGAGGGAGCCGTCGGTCCGGTCCGTGTACTCCGCGTAGCCGACGGTGAACAGGTCGTTGAAGCGCGCGCACAGCGTCTCGTGGTCGTCCGCGACGGTGAGGTCCGGCGGGTCGACGGCCAGTCCGCTCGCCGCGACCAGTTCGCGGCAGGTCCGGTGGACCTCGCCGGCGTCGAGTCGCGCGTACAGCGCCTCGTCGGGTTCGTCGAACAGCGTCGCCAGGAGGGCGTAGACGCCGCTCCGGGCGGCCGCCTCGCCGTCGAGACGCTCCGGGTCCACCGCGTCCGCGGCGTCTGCGGCGACCCCGTTCGCGTCGTTCGCGCCAACCGCGTCGGCTGTGTCGTTCGCGGGGGCCGCGTCGTCGACTTCGGCGCTTCCGGCCGTGTCGGTGGGTTCGGTCATCTCAGGACCCCCGGACCGCCTGTATCGTCACGAGTGCGGTGCCGGCGATGGCGAGGCCCGCGATGGTCCAGAGGATGGACTCGTAGGGCGGCCCCTGCGGACCGGGGCCGAGCGGGAAGTGGTACCACTCGCTGACCGCCTTCGTGCCCGAGCGCTCCATGTTCGACCCGTTCCAGACGGCGAACGCCACGTCCACGTCGTGGTCGACGGCGAGCGTCGTCCGGTTGGTCGCGTCGGTGGCGACGCCGCGCGAGACGACCATCGTCCACCGGCCGTCGTCGTACGTCGCCGTGGTGTTCACCGACGACGACTCGAACCGCGTGGTCGTCCCCGGCCCCCCGGCGAGGAGTTCCTGCGTCTTCCCGCCGGCGTGCCAGTACCAGACGTTCACGAGGTTGCGCGTGCTGCCCATGGAGATGGGCGGTCTGGCCGTTGTGTTCACGGGAAGTTGCACCGCCGCGGCGTCCTGGAACTCGCGCGGGGTGGAGGCGTTCCGGTCGGCGGTGCCGTCGGCCCACGACAGCCGGAGGTAGAACCGGCTCTCGGTCCGCGCCGACTGGACGCGGAGCGACTCGACGGACGTGTCGCTGGCGTTGGGAAGGCCGCTGGGCGCACTCGTCAGCGGCACTTCGACCGGCGGCACCGTGTCCCACGCCTCGCCCGTCGGTCGCTGCGGGTTCTCGGCGGCCGACACCTCCTCGACCGGAATCTGGTTCGCGGGGCGCGCCGACACCGTCGCCGGGCCGAGGAGCGCCGTCGCCACGACCAGACAGGCGGCGGCGACTGCCCACGCCGCGACGCGTCGGTCCGGTGAGTCCGGCGGCCCGTCGCTCGGCTCACTCGTCATCGAAGACCTCCAGCCGGTACTTCCGCGCCGGATTCGTGTCGGTCAGCATGTCGAGCAGTTCGCTCTCCCCGCCGCGGTCCACCTTCTCGCGTTCCCGTTCGATGGTGTCGAGGGCGTCGTGGACCCCCTCGCCGAACAGTTCCTCGAGGTAGGTTCGGGGGATGCGGTCCACGTCCACCGTCTCGCCGTCCTCGGAGTGCTGCGGCGGCGCGAACGGCGGGATGTAGTAGACGTTCGGTTGCGTGCGGTACTCGGGGTGAAGCGGCAGGGCGACTTCGTACTCCTCGACGAGTTTGTGGATGGGTCCCTGCTCGTCGTCGAGGAACCCGACGAGTCGCAACTGCGGCGGACAGTCCTCCGCGCAGGCGGGCGCGAACGTCTCGCCCTCGGGGCCCTCGCCCTCGATGCGCGGGTAACAGAAGATGCACTTCTCGGACGTCTTCTTCGTCGCGTTGTAGTACACCTTCTTGTACGGACAGCCCTCGACGCAGTAGCGGTAGCCGCGACAGCGCTCCTGGTCGATGAGGACGATACCGTCCTCCTCGCGCTTGTAGATGGCCTTCCGCGGGCACGCCTCGACGCAGGAGGGGTGCGTGCAGTGGTTGCAGATTCGCGGGAGGTAGAAGTAGTAGGAGTTGGGGTACTCGCCCGCCCCCTGGTCCTCGTCCCAGTTCGGCCCCCACTCGGGGTCGCTCTGCGGTCGGAGTGGGCTGTCGCTGCCGTCGTACATCACCTCCTCGTGGTTGAACTCCCACGCGTCGCCGTAGTCCTCCTGCGACGGTATCTGTCCGGGTCGGCGTTCGCTGTGTTCGTCCGACTGCCATCCGCCGCCGGAGTTCTCCCAGTCGCGCGGGTAGCCCTCGCCGGGTTTCGTCTCGACGTTGTTCCAGTACATGTAGTCGCGGCCGCCGCCCTCCGTCCACAGCGACTTGCACGCGACCGTACACGTCTGGCAGCCGATACACTTGTTCAGGTCCATCACCATCGCCACCTGGTGGTCCACGCCGTCGGCGAGGGGAACCGTCTCGCCGTCGGTCTGCGCAGGCGGTCCGTCGTCGGTGCTCATCCGCCGTCACCTCCCGGCTTCCGCACGTCCACGCGGACGTCGCTGTTGACCCCCGTCGGTCCCCAGTAGTTGGGGAAGAAGTACAGGTGTTCGCCGGTGTCTTCGGGGTACTGCACCAACTGCGTCGGTTTCATGTACATCGGGACGAGCGAGTTGAAGTTCGTGTCGTCGGGGAACTGGAACCGCTCCCACGCGAAGAACATCCGGGCGGTGCCGCGCTGACTGCTCGGATAGAGTTTCGCCTGCAGTTCGACCGACGCGAGGTCGTTGAACACCTCGACGGTGTCGCCGTCCTCGATGCCCCGTTCCTCCGCGTCCTGCGGGTGGAGATAGACGACCGGTTCGCCGCGTTGCAGGCGGAGCATCTTCTCGCTGTCGCGCCACGTCGAGTGGATGGACCACCGGCCGTGCGGCGTGTTGTACTCCATCGGGTAGTCGCCGCCCGTGTTCGTCGGCCCCTCCTTGTGCGTGGGTAACTGCTCGCCGAGTTCGAGGAACCAGTCGTGGTCGATGTAGTACTGCTGGCGGCCCGTCACCGTCGGCCACGGGTTCTTGTCCTGCACGAAGTCCTTCCACGGCGCGTACGCCTCCCCCTCCTCGATGTCGGAGGTCCAGTGGTCGCCCGCTTCGAGCAGTCGTTTCGGCTGTTCGACGGTGTCGGCGAACGTTATCTGCTCGTCGGTGCCCTCGGGGTTCGACTCCGCGGAGTGTTCGAGGATATACTCGCAGGCCGCGCGGTCCTCGGCGAGTGCCCCCTCCTCGCCGGTGGCCCAGTCGCGGACGTAGTCGTCGTGAATCGACTGGAGGTCTATCTCGCGGTCGAACGTCCGGTCGGGGACGGGGTCGACGCCGCGTTCGGTGGCGACTTCCTGAATCTTCGCGGCGAGTTCGCGGAATATCTGCCAGTCCGTCTTCGACTCGCCCAGCGGTTCCACCGCGGGCGTGAACGGGTGGACGTACGTGTGCATGTCCGTCATCGACAGGTCGTGCTTCTCGTAGTGACTCGCCGTCGGCAGCACGATGTCGGAGTACATCGCCGTCGAGTCCATGCGGAAGTTCACGTCCACCACGAGGTCGAGTTTCGGCCACAACTCCTCCTCGACGGCGACGTTGCCCTTCGCCTGGTTGAAGTAGTTCCCCCGCCAGACGAACATCGTCGTCGGGTCGGGGCGGGACCCGTCCTCGCGTTCGGCGGGGTAGACGGGCATCCACCCCTCGTCGATGGCCTCGCGTATCTTCGCGGCGGTGTCGGGGTCGGTGTTGTCGAGGATGCCGGCGTGGTAGTACGTCCACAGCGTCGTCGGCACGCCGCGGACGCTTCCCGTCGGGAACGAGAGCGTCTTCCACCCGTGGAACGTCCATATCTTCTCCTGGCCGACGTAGTGGTCGAGGCCGGTCCCCTGCCGACCGAGGTTGCCCGTCAGCGTGACGAGCAGTTGGATGGCGCGGTTGCCGAGGTCGTTGTGATACCAGTCGTTGACCCCCTTGCCGTGGATTATCTTCGCGCGGTCGACGTCGGCGAACTCGCGGGCGACTCGCTGGTACGTCTCCCGGCCGACGCCCGTCGTCTCGTGGACCGTCTCGGGGTCGTACTCCGAGAGTTCCTCGCGGAGTTCGTTCCACACCGTCCGGACCTGCACCGGACCGTCCGTCGTCCGCACCGTCGTCTCCGCGTCGAGTCGCGGGTCGAAGTCGAGTTCGATGGACTTCGAGTAGTCCTTCTGGCCGTCGCGTTCGCCCAGCGACCCGGGCGCCTCGCGGAGGGTCCCCTCGGCGTCGAGCATCAGGAGCATCCACTCGGGACGGTCGGCGTCCGTGCTGACGGCGGGAACGTCGCTCGCGCGGAGGAACTTGCCCGTGTCCTCGCGGACGAGGAGGGGCACGTCCGTCTGCTCCTTCAGGTGCGCCTCGTCGTACAGTTCCTCGCGAACGATGGTCTGCGCCATCCCGAGAGCGAGGGCCGTGTCGGTGCCGGGGTCGGGACTCAGCCACTCGTCGGTGTGGATGGCCGTCTGCGAGTAGTCGGTGAACACGCCGACGCGTTTCGTCCCGTCGTAGCCCGCTTCGAGGAAGTACTTCGCGTCGGGGATGCGCGTGACGTTGATGTTCGACCCCCACGCGACGATGTAGTCGGCGTTGTACCAGTCGGCGCTCTCGGCGTTGTCCGTCTGCGTGCCCCACGTGATGGGTTGGCCCGGCGGCAGGTCGGAGTACCAGTCGTAGAAGGAGTGGCTGACTCCGCCGAGGAGGTTGACGAGGCGCGACCCGCCGGCGAACGAGACGGGACTCATCGCCGGAATCGGCGTGAAGCCGCTGATGGCGTCGTACCGGCCCGCCTGCACCTCCTCGACCACGTGTTCGGCTATCTCGGTGAGCGCGTCGTCCCACGAGATGCGCTGCCACTTCCCCTCGCCGCGTTCGCCGACGCGCTTGAGGGGGTGTTTGATTCGCTGTTCGGCGTTGACGTAGTCGGTGTAGCAGGCCCCCTTCTGGCACCCGCGCGGGTTCGGGTCCGGCACGGACTCGTCGAAGCGGGGGTAGTCGCCGGCCTGTTCCTCGCGCCACACCTGTCCGTTCTTCACGTAGACGTTCCACGAGCAACTGCCCGTGCAGTTGACGCTGTGCGTCGACCGGGCGACCGAGTCCCAGTCCCACTGCTCGCGGTAGAGGTCCTCCCAGTCGCGATAGGGGTAGTCGCCGATGGGGTCGTCCACCGGTTGCAGGCCGTCCATCGCGAACAGCGAGTCGTCCGACGCCGACGCGGACCCGACGCCGAGGACGGAGGCGAGTCCGACGCCCTTCAGGAACCCGCGGCGGGAGACGGGGACGTTGGTGCCCGCCGGGTCGCCGACGGCGGGGCCGTCCGCGGCCCCGTCTGTCGGTCGCCGGTCGTCGTCCATCCGCTGGCCGCCGTCCGTCCGGCGTTCCTCGTCGGACCGGCGTCTCTCGTCGGGTCGCCGGTCGGCGCAGGGTCGGTCACGGTCCGGTCCGCTCTCGTCCGGTCCGCGCTCGTCCGCTCGTTCGTCGCTCGATGCGTCGGTCGTCTGCTCGGTGTGTGAGGGGTCGTCTCGGTTCATTCGGCTCTCCGTACGAAGACCGTCGTCAGTGCCAGTACCGCGCCGACCGCGCCGAGTGCGACTCCCGCGACGGTGTCGCCCCCCGTCTGCAGACCGAGGGCGACGAGTCCGACGCCGAGGAGTTTGCTCGCGCGGTCGAGGTGCCGATACGTCCGCGCCGACAGTTCGAGGCCGCCGGGCGACGCCTCGTCTGCGACGTCCGTCATCGACCCCCCACCTCCGAGGAGTCGGCGGCGTCGTCCGCAGTCGCGTCGCTCGATTCCCCGCTCGCGTCGTCGTCTCGCAGGAGGCGGTACGTCAGCAGTCCCGACGCGGCCGGGACGACCAACAGCGCGACGGAGAGAATCGGGTTCACGACGCCGGTGCCGACGTTCAGCGCCCGCGCCAGCAGGTTGTTCATCCCCGCGATGGAGGCGATCATGATGAACTGAATCGCCGCGACGCCGACGGCCGTCTGCCACGGTCGGTCCAGCGGGTTCGCGGTGAAGTGGACCTGTCGCTCGTGGTAGTCCACGAACGGCCAGACGGCGACGGCGCCGAACACCAGCGTCGGGAGCAACACGCCGCCGACGAACTCCGTCGAGACGTGGACGCCGACGACGGGTATCGTGAAGCTCATCCACGACGGGAGGAGCTTCAGGAAGCCGTACACCCACATCAGGAACCAGTCCGGCATGATGAGTTCCGGCGTCCCCGCGGGGTCGTTCGGCCCGTACTCCGCGATGTTGTGGACCGGGAAGAACCCGCCCAGCGTCGCCAGCGTCGCCAGCGTCAGGAAGAACACGACCGCGCTGACGGCCGCCTGATTCGGGAACGCCGGGAGGCCGACGACGACGCTGTCGTCCTCGCGCGCGACGGTGGCGTCGGTACCGCCGTCGCTCGCGGCCGCGGCCTCTCGCGCGTCGTGCGGCGGCGACGGCCCGCGAACGTCGTCGTCTCGGGGGGCCTCGGTGTGCTTCTGTCTGACGAGAATCGCCATGTGTATCGCCAGCAGGACGGCGATGGCCGCCGGGATGACGAGCACGTGGAGGAAGTACAGTCGCGGGATGGTCGCGCTGGAGGGGAACTCCCCGCCGAACACCACTTTCCCCACGACGCCGCCGACGAACGGGACGGAGGTGGCGAGGTTGTAGCCGATGCCCGTCGCCGTCGCGGCGAACTCGTCGAACGGGAGCGCGTACCCCGTGTACGCCGCGCCCATCGCCAACCCGGCGAGGCCGGTGCCGACGACCCAGTTCGGTTCGCGCGGGTTGCGGTACGCCCCGGTGAAGAACACGCGGAGCATGTGCAAGCCGATGGAGGCGACGAACAGGTGGGCCGCCCAGTGGTGCATCCGCCGGATGAACATCCCGAACGGGATGTCGTAGGTGATGTGCAGGACGCTGGCGAACGCCTCGGGCACCTCCTCGCCCTGGAACGCCGCGACGCTGCCCTCGTACTCCACGTCGCTGGTCGAGGGCTCGAAGAACATCCCGAGGAACATCCCCGTCAGGACGAGGACGAGGAAGCAGAACAGCGCCACCTCGCCGAGCAGGAACGAGTCCTCGGCGGGGAACGCCTTCCCGAGGAACGTCCGTCCGGTGTCGAGATCGAATCGGCTGTCCAGCCAGTCGTACGTCCGCCTCCCGGCGTCGCCCGCCCGTTCGGCGAGTCGGTCCGTGCGGGACATCACTCACCACCCGCCCCGACGGGGCCCTCGAAGTCGCCCGTGGCGACGAGGTAGCCGTCGTTCGAGAGCGTGATGGGTAACTGCGGGAGGGCACGCGGCGGCGGGCCGCCGACGACTTTCGCCCCCGCGGTGGGGTCGAACTTCCCGAAGTGACACGGGCAGACGAGCGTCTCGCCCTCCTCGTTCGACACCATACAGCCCGCGTGCGTGCAGACTTTCGAGTACGCGGCGTAGCCGGCGACGGTGAACTCCAGTTTCGTGTCGCCGCCGTAGGCGTCCTCTGGGTGTCTGACGAGCAACGTCGGCGCTCGCTCGATGCCGGGGCGGGGTTCGGGGAACACCGTCGTTCGCTCGCCCTCGGCGAGTGCGGACTCGGTGACGCGTTCGCCCTCGCCGTCCACGAGGTAGATGCCGTCGGAGTAGACGGGACCCGTGTACGACCGCTCGAACACCCGCGTCAGGCCGGACAGCGGGGCGGCGAGACTCGCCACGGCCGTCAGGCCGCCGACGGTGGCGAGCACCTTCGCGTAGTCGCGGCGCGCCACCGCCCGGTCGTCCGTGAAGATGCTCGGGTGGTGTGGGTCGCCGCCGTCCGGGCAGTCCGAACAACAGTCATCGCACGCCCCCGCGTCGGCCCCGTCGTGACCGCCGGTCATCGGTGCCCCCTCCGTTCGGCGACTTCGACGTGCGGGAGGAACCACGCGTAGTACGCGACGGTCAACAGCGCCAGCGAGACGAACATGCCCGTCGCGTAGACGCCGAAGTACTGGGTCCGCGCGAGCGTGAGGTACTCGCCGGTGAACAGTGCGGCGAAGACGATGGCGAGGATGGTCAGACCGCCCATCGCCAAGATACCCTCCGCGGCGTCCGAGGCGTCGTGGTACTGGACGACCCACCGGTCGTCGGTCCGGAACCAGGGCAAGCCGACCCGTCCGCCGTCCGCGACGGCGGCGTCGCTCGGGTCGTCCGGTCGCACCGCGGAGTCCATGAACCGATGGACTGCGGCGAGGACGGCGAGCAAACCGAACAGGGCGACCCAGACGATGACTCCGACCTGACTGGGCGCGAGTTTGTTCGGCGTGTCGACGAGTTCCTGAAGCGGCCGCATCTCGGTCACGCTCTGGTCTATCTCCACCTCCTCGCTCGGCGGTTCGCCGTGAAGCGCGACGAACCACATCGGCAGGAGGACGGCCACGACGAGGAGGACGACGACGGCCGTCTCACGCCGCACGGCGTCTCACCTCGCCACGGACACCGCCCGACTCACCGCCGTTCGTCCGACGCGGCGAACTCCGTCGGTCCGGAAACAGGCTGTTGTGAGAGTTCACTACTCTACGTAGAACACGCTGTCCGACGGGTGTAACCGGCTAACCATAGGATGGGGGGGGTTTATCGGTGGTCGGCCGAAGCCGTGCAGTCCGCAGAACGGTACGAGGGTGGACACGTTCGCGAACGTCGGACGGTCAGGCGAACATGTACGGGAAAATGCAAAGCCAGTTCGGAATACTAGCCCGTAGTATGACGGCCCGAGGGGTACACGCGGAGGTGGAAATCGTCAGCTGCTCCGCCTGTCGAATCGGGAACATGGCGGACAGGGAGACGGATATATCGGAGATATCGCGCTCGACGATACCCGCGGACGACACCGTCACGGTGGACTTCCGCGCGGACGCCGACGCCGAGTTCGAGGACGCAGACGAGGTGTTCCGGTACGGTGACACCGCCGTCTACCGGTTCGAGTGCGAAGCGGGCACGACGCCGGCCTGTCCGTGCGAGTTCGTCGAGTGCAGGGGCTGTCCGGTCCAGTCCTTCCGGACCACCGACGGCGCCGTCGTCCTCCTGTTCGTCGCTCGGGACGTCGACCACCTCCGGGGGATAGTACTCGACCTCAGAGAGCAGTTCCCGGACGTGTCGCTGCGTCGTCTCACCCGTTCGCGTGACCCCGACGCGGGCGACGACCTGGTCCTCCTCGACCGAGAGTCGCTCACCGCCCGACAGCGCGAAGTGCTCACGACGGCCCACCGGATGGGCTACTTCTCCCACCCGAAAGACGCCAACGCGACCGAAGTCGCGGGCGCCCTCGACATCAACCGCTCGACGTTCGCCGAACACCTCTCGGCCGCGCAGTCGAAACTGCTGGACAGCATCCTCGAAGCCTGAGGCCGCGCCCCGGACGCGAGCGGTCCGGTCGCGGCGGGCACTTGAGTTCCCACACCATGCGGGGTCGAGAGCCTTGGACGACGACGCAAAACCTCTCGATATCGGTGAGGGAACGTGGCGCAACAGTTCGTCTTCGACTGTCCGGAGTGCGACAGCGTCGTCGCCGTCGGCGGCGAGATTCGAGCCGAGATACTGGAACACGGCTGCGTTCTCTGCGAGGCGCCCGCGAGCGTCGGCGACTTCTGCCGGCCGTCGGAGACGGACGCGTAAGAGACTGACCGCGCGACAGACGGGTCAGTCTGCGCCGACGCCGGCCGGCGCACTCGTCCGTTCCTCCTCGCGGAGGTAACACTGCGGGTCGGGCGCGAAGACGTCGTCGTGGGCGGCGAGAGCGCGGAGGCGCGACGCCCCGCGGCAGACGTCTCGATAGCGACACTCGGCGCACCGACCGGTCAGCCGGTCGGGTCGCTCTCGCAACGCCCGGAGCAGCGGGTTCGTCTCGTCGTCCCAGATGGCACCGAACGACCGGTCGCGGACGTTGCCGAGGCTGTACCCCTGCCAGAACTGCGTGAGGTGGACGTTGCCCTGATAGTCCACGTCGGCCACGCGTTCGCCCGTCGGGTCGCCGCCGTTGCGCCGGAGGTAGTCGTACACCCGTTCGGCCGTCGCCTCCCCGAGGTTGCGACGCGCGTACTCGACGAGGTAGGCGGCGTCGGCGTAGTTCCCGACGAGCAACGTCTCGATTTCCGCGCCGCGTTCGTGGTACTCGCGCGTGAGGTCGCACACTCGCGTCACCGCCTCGCGTTTCGCGGCGGGTGAGAGGTCCGCGTCGGCGATACCCGCGCCGCGGCCGCCGTAGTCGAGGTGGTAGAAGCAGAAGCGGTCGACGCCCTCGTCGTGCAGTAACTCGACCACGCCGGGCAGGTCCTCCGCGTTCGACTCGGTGATGGTGTAGCGGAGCCCGGTCTTGAGGCCCGCGTCGAGGCAGGCCCTGATTCCGCGCACCGCGGCGTCGAACGCCCCTTCGGCGCCGCGGAACGCGTCGTTTCGCTCGGGGAGGCCGTCGACGGAGACGCCGGCGTACCGGAGACCCGCCTCGCGCAACCGCCGCGCCTTCTCGGGCGTGATGAGCGTTCCGTTCGTCGAGAGGACGGGCCGAATCCCCAGGCCGTCGGCGTGGGAGACGAGTTCCAGCAGGTCGTCGCGGACCAGCGGTTCCCCGCCGGAGAAGAGGACGACCGGCACGCCGTAGTCGGCGAGGTCATCTAGCAGTCGTTTGCCCTCCGCGGTGCTGAGTTCGCCGGGGGCGTTCTCCGTGTCGGCCCCGGCGTAACAGTGCGAGCAGTAGAGGTTGCACCGCTTCGTCACGTTCCACACGACGACCGGACGGCGCTGTTTCTCGTCGGTTATCTGCGGCTTCGAGGACTCCGACGCCGCGTCGTACCGGAGGCCGTCGCCCTCGGCGTCGAGTTCGCACAGGAGTTTGCTGACCGATATCATAGCTCGTGGGTTCGTTCCTCGTCTCCGGTGCCGAGCGTCACCGCCTCGGCGTCGTCGTCGAGGTCGTGCGTCGAGTAGCGGCGGACGGCGTCGGCGGGACAGAGCCAGAGGTCGTCGGCGTACCACGCGAACAGTTTCGTCGCCTGTTCGTGAGCGACGTCCGCCGACGGCGCGGACACGCTCCCCACGTGACGGAGTGGGTCGTCGTCGTCCCCGCGGACGAACACTTCCCACTCTCGTCCGCCGGTGTCGTCGGCACCCCGAGGCGTGTCACCGACTCGGTGACGGTCCGGTTTCTCGACCATGTGGGTGAACGGAAGCGCCGCCCTACCACGATTCCCCCGATGATGTTCGGCGGATTGCACTCGGCCCCAGCTTTCAAGAGCACACGGGCCCAAGTCTCCGGGCTCTGTCCCCGCCGACGGAGTCGGAGCAGTCAGTCGGCCGCGGTCGGCGCGAGGACGACGAGCGCGGTACTGGGCTCGGTCGCCCGGGGGGAAATCGCTCGGTCGCCGTCGAACCGCGCCACGTCGCCGGATTCGAGCGCGTGCGTCTCGTCGTCGAGGTCCAGTTCGAGCGCGCCGTCGAGGACGGCGAGGACGACGCTCCGGCCGGGGTGTCGGTGCGAATCGACGCGTTCGCCCGCGGCGAGCGAGAGGCGGACCGTCTTCGGTTCCGACCCGGGGAAGACGTTCGCGTGCGGCGTCGCGTCGAGGTCCGAAAGGCGGGTTATCTCGGTCATGGCAGTTCGTACTCGGAGCGTTCCGCCGAGACGGGCTGAACGTTCCCCCGAACGTCTTCGGGCGGTCGTCGTCGACCGTCGCCGTGATAGGACTGGAGCGCCAACGTGCCGAACATGGCTCAGGCACCGACGGCCGACTGGGGAATCACCGTCGTCGGCGAGCGTCAGCACACGGTGCGCGCCGACGACGTGACCGAAGCGACGCTGACGACCGGTCGGGTGCGCGTGTCGTGCGCCTCGGGCGACCGATACGACGCGACGTGGCGCGGCGTCGGCGTGGGTGACCTCCTCGACGGCGCGTCGCCCCCGGCGGAGACCACGCATCTCGTCTTCGAGAGTGACTCGGGCTACGCGGCCTGCGTCCCCGTCGGCGACGCCATCGGCGGACTGGTCGCCGTCGAACGCGACGGCGAAGCGCTCGCGGAGGACGAGTCGTACGCGACGCGGTTCGTCGCGCCGGGCGTCGACGGCGCGCGGTTCGTGAAGGGCGTCGAGCGGATTCGGGCGCTCTCGCTCCCGCCCGAGGCCGACCCGACGGAGTACGAGAATCTCGACCTCGACAGTCCGGAGTACGAGAAGACCGACGCGTGACGCGGCGGTGTCGGCTGCCCGCTCTCGCGAACGAGATTCGGACGCCACGTGAACCCGTGAGCGCTTGCTTCGGTCGACCCTCGGAGCGGAGAGCGGTTCGGGTCGACCGGGGGTTTGGGGTCGTCCGGGTCGAATCGAGGCGCGAAGGGGCCGGGGAGAGGACGCTGCGTCCCCGGCTCAGCGGCCGTCCCCGGCCGCCTCGCGTTCGGCGTCGGGACGTGACCGAACCGCGCGGCGTTCGGACGCCGCGAACGACTCGCCGCACGACGTGCAGACGAACTCGTCCGGCGGTCGGCGCGGCGCGGTCGGTCCGTCGCCCATCCGGTCGTCGAGAAGGTTCGATTCGTCAGGCGGACGTATCTCCTCGCACACGAGGAACGAGTCGCCGAGTTCGAGTAGTTCGGCCGTCCGAGCCACCGCCTCGTACTCGTCCACCAGCCCGCGCTCTCTGAGTTCGGACCCGCACCCCGGACAGGGCGTCTCGACCCGCGACAGGTCGGCCGGCGACCGAACGACTCGGCCGACGACAGCGTACTTCGCCCCCGTCCGCAGGTCGTACAACTCGTCCGAGTGCGCGTCGGGCAACACCACCCGTCGAAGCGTCCCGTCGTCGGTTCCGACCGAGATGCGACTGACCAGACTGCCGTCGGACCGGAGCGGAAACTGCGTGACGAACACCCCCGTGAACGCCTCCAGCCCACCCTCCGCGCTACGACCGCCGTCGGTCGTCTCGCGCGCTTCGGAATCGCCGACCGGCGCGGACCCGTGCGACGAATGGCACCGATGGTTCATTTCGTATATCTAGAACGAATCGGTGAGTGATAAGTGTGCGCTTCCTAACATCTCGTTGTCACTATCTCCCAGCGTTCCGCGGCGGGCCGCAAACCGGCTGACCGACTCCTATGCGCACGGGAGAGCGGTCCCGGGCCGAACCGCCCGTCGAGCGGCAAGTTCGTGTCGCCAGCGGTGTGCAGGAGGCAACCGGGCGTTGCGACGGCGACCGGGGCTTCGTCGACTCGTGTTATCGATTTCGGTAATCGGAGGCGTGGACTATTACGTAGCGAGTCCTCTGTTCGAAACGCATGAAATTGGGGTCTCATCTCGAATGAACGGTGCAACCGTCGTGTGCGCCGATTCGGATACCGAAGCGCGAACAGAGACGGCGACCGCGTTATCAGACGCGGGACTGGACACCGTCGAGTCGGCGTCCGTCGCAGACGTGAAAGACGAACTCGGAGACGGCGTGGACTGCGTCGTGACGGAGTACGACCTGTCGGACGGCACCGGGATGGACGTGGTCCGCGCGGTCCGCGACTCGACGCCGGACGTGCCGTGCGTGCTCTACACCGACGAGCGTCCGTCGTCGTTCGACACCTCGCAGGTCGAGGGGATGATCGTCGAGTACTTCCGCAAGAGCGCACCGGACGCCCAGGAGCGACTGGGTGACCTCGTCAGCGACATGATAACCCAGCGTGCGCAGGTCAGCTACATCCTCCCCGACGACGAAGAGGAACGATTGGCCGCCCTCGAACAGTACGAAATCGAGGAGTTCGAACTCCGGGCGTCGTTCGAGCGCATCTCCGAACTCGTCGCCTCCCACTTCGGGTGGGAAGCCGCGTTCGTCGGTACCATCGACCAGAACGAGGAGAACTTCCTCGCCTGCCACGGTATCGAACTCGGCGAGTCCGCGGACCGGCAGGACACCATCTGCACGCACGCGATTCTCGAAGAACAGGTCACGGTCATCGAGGACATCCTCGCGGACCACCGGTTCGTGGAGAACGAGATGCTCGACAGCGTCGGCATCCGCGCGTACGCGGGCGCGAACATCGATACGCCCGACGGCCACACCATCGGGTCGCTGTGCCTCATCGACTACGAGCCGAACACGATGAGCGAACAGGAACGGCGCGAGTTCGCCCTGTTCGCCGACGAGGTGGCGGAACAACTCGAACTTCGCCGCGAGATTCTGGACGGTGACAACTGATGTCGGCGGAACCGATCGCTTTCGGCGACGACGTGCCGTTGAACCCCGTCGCACCGGGGACGAACCTCCTCGTCTCCGGGCCCGAGAGCGCCGGACTGCAATCGCTCGTCCACCGACTCATCGCTCCGCGAGGCGACGACGAGGGACTGGTGAGCATCGCCACGGACAGCGGCGACGAGTTCCTCCGCGAGCAACGCCGCCACGGCGGCGCGTACGACGACGAGACCACCGGCGTCGTCGGCTGTGAGTCGAGTCGCGGGTCGAAGGAACTCGTCCGGTCCGTCGGCGGCGCCACCGACCTCTCCACCATCTCGATGGAGTTCTCCGCCCTCGCGGACGACGTGGGGTACCGCACGGACCGCCTCCGGTCCGGGCTGTACGCCGTGTCGCCGCTCTGCGCCTCTGCGTCCGACATGCGTGACGTCTACCGGTTCCTGAACAACATCGTCTCGCGGAACCGCCGCGCGGACGGCGTGTTCGTCTGCGGCATCGACCCGGACGCCGACGTGGGCGAGTTCGGCTCCGGAAACAACATCACGAAAGGCATCTCGATGGTGTTCCAGGGGCACGTCGAACTCCGGGACGGCCCGACGGGTCCGGAGGTGTGCGTCACCGGGTTGGACGACCAACCCGACGGCTGGCAGTCGCTCGACTGAGACGCCGCCCGGCGCGTCTCGGCAGCACCGCGAGTGGAAAAGCAACGCAAATATACTGATAGGTCGTAGGGCGGGAACGACTGTGAACGACGCACCCACCCGCAGACGTCGATTTCTCGGCGGCATCGCGGCCACCGTCGTCGGTGGACCACTGCTCGCCGGTTGTACGGGCGACGGCGGCGCACAGACGGCCGAACCGGCCACCGACTCGCCGACGACGACGGCCGCCGGTCGGACCGAACCGAACGACCGGACGTTCGACGGCTGGCTGAACGGCGTGGCCGGCGCGGACACGCTGACGGACCTGACCGGCGAGTCCGCGGTGCGCGTCCGCGTCGGCGCGGAGGGTAACGGCGGCTACCTAGCGTTCGCTCCCGCCGTCCTCCGCGTCTCGCCCGGGACGACGGTGACGTGGGAGTGGACTGGTCGGGGCGGGGCGCACAACGTCGTGGCCGAAGACGGCTCGTTCCAGAGCCAACTGACGGGTTCGGAGGGGACGACGTTCTCTCACGCGTTCGAGAGCGAGGGGACGTACAAGTACGTCTGCACCCCGCACCGGTCGATGGGGATGAAGGGCGTCGTCGTCGTCAAGTGACTCGGGCGGGCGGCGGGAACCGGAGCGCTGTCGCTCGTGTCGACTCCGTTCTGATTCGACTGACGCCGCCGACCGGTCGGACGACTGGTCGGCCGTCGGACCGTCCGGGGAGGAGAGTCGATACCGATTACGACCGGTCGGCCGTCGCAGTTACCTGCTCGTCGGGAGCCGATGCTTCGACGGCCGGTTCACCGACGTAGACGTCGTGTCGGTATCGGCAGTTTTGACAGAAGTACTGTGCGTAGCCGGCGGACTGAGTGCCGCTGAACAGCATCTCGTCGCCGCAGTCGGGGCACCACTCGCGGTGCACACCTTGCGGGCGTTCGATGGCCATGTGCGACCGTTCCCCACACGCGAAGTTTAATCTATCGGCTACGTTCTGACAGATATTTACGATGATTGCGGACGTATTTAATTGCTATAGTGGAATTCGGTCGGATATTATCTCATACCGCACGGCCCACTCGCCGCCCGAGGACGGGGCACGTCGACGAACCGGTCACCGATTGCCGGCGTCGCCCGTCAGACGGGCCAGAGCAGACAGTATCTTTTTCGATAATTTCAAGAGAAGTATTATGTTCTCCGAGGAGTCACGTCGATGTGAAGTCATCGCCTCCCCGGAGTCGGCCGGGGCGAGGGCCGGGGGCGCGACCGGAGGAGACCACTCATGACAGAAACGACAACTTCGAACGGAGCGGGCGGGACCACGGGAACGACACGCGTACGCGAACGGACGACCATCGAAATCGCGTCCCTCGTCGCGGACGCGAAGGGATGCGAACCGTGGGAACTGGAACCGCTGTCGCAGGTGACCGACCCGGACGCCATCGAGGAGTTGTTGAACGGCGACCGCGAGGTGGCGTTCGAAATCGCCTTCGACTACGAGGGCGGGCGCGTGACGGTCACCTCGGACGGCGACGTGGCGTACGAGGTACCCGCGTAGGGAGCGCAGTCGCCGGTTACGGCTTGACGAGGACTTTCACCGCCTCTCGTTCGTGCATCGCGCGGTAGCCCTCGGGCACGCCCTCGAGGTCCACCGTCTTCGTGAACACGGGCGAGGGGTCGAGCGTCCCCTGTAGCACGTCGGCCATCAGTTCCTCCGCGTAGGCGCGCACCGGAGCGACGCCGCCGCGGAGCGAGATGTTGTCGCCGAAGAAGTCGAACACGTCGAGGCCGCCCTCCATCCCGTGCGGGACGCCGACGTAACCGACGGTGCCGCCGGGACGGCAGACGCCCGTCGCCGTCTCCATCGCCGAGGCGGCGCCGACGCACTCCAGCACGTGGTTCACGCCGCCGTGCGTCATCTCGTTCACGCGTTCTATCGCCTCGTCACCGCGCGCCGTCACGAGGTCCGTCGCGCCGAACCGTTCCGCGATGTCGAGTCGGTCCTCGTGGTGGCCGATGGCGACGATGCGCTCCGCACCGAGTCGCCGCGCCGCGAGGACGCCGCAGAGGCCGACGGCACCGTCGCCGACGACGGCGCAGGTCGAACCGGCTTCGACGCCGGCGCTGACGGCGGCGTGGTGGCCCGTTCCCATCACGTCGGTCAGCGGCATCAACGCCTCCAGCGTGTCCTCGTCGTCCGCGTGTCGGTCGGGGACGCGGACGAGCGTTCCGTCGGCGTGGGGACAGCGGACGTACTCGCCCTGCCCGCCGCCGTTCTCGCCGCCCCACGAGTCGCCGTTGACGCAGGAGGTGTGGAGCCCCTTCCGACAGAACTCGCAGTAGCCGCAACTGATGGTGAACGGCGCGAACACCCGGTCGCCGGGGTCGACGGACCGAACGTCGTCGCCGACTTCCTCGACGATGCCCATCGGTTCGTGACCGACGCGAGAGCCCTCCTCGCGGTCGCTCTCGCCGCGGTAGAACCAGGGGTCGGAGCCGCAGACGGCGGTGTGCGTCACGCGGACGATGGCGTCCGTCGGCGAGGCGAGTTCGGGGTCGGGCACGGACTCGACGCGGACGTCTTCGGGACCGTAGTAGACTGCTGCGCGCATAGTCCATGTGGATGCGACGGGCGGAAAAAAGATTCTCGACGGCGGAGACCGCTTCGTACGGCCGACGGGGCGTCGTTGGCCGTCCGCGCTCAGAGCGCCGACTCGACGAACTGTTCGACGATTAGGTCCTCCGCCGTCCGCAGACGGTACTGGACGGTCGAACGCGGCACGTCCAGCACCGACGCCAACTCGGCGACGGTCACGTCGCGGGGACGGTCGTAGTACCCGTGTTCGACGGCCGCTTCGAGCACCTCCCAGTGGGCCGGTGACAACTGCGCGGCGACGCGCGAGTCCACGTCCCAGTTGCCGGCCCGCGAGAGGTGGGAGACTTCGAGTTCGAGGCCGTCGCGGAGGTTCGACTCGATGTCGTCGTACAGGTCGCCGATGGCCCGTTCCCCGGGGTAGAGGATGCGCCACCGGTACTCCCCCCGCGTCCGGCGAGACTCGAAGACGACGCCGTCGCCGAGGTGGTCGGTGACGTGGTGCGGGATGGAGTGACAGCGGTGTACCTCCCGCCGGTCGGTGTACACCGTCCGCGAGTTCGCCTTCCGGTCGAGGACGTGGTACGTGCGCGTCGTATCGCAGTTCACGACGTCGAAGCACTCGTTGCAGCGCCGTTCGTCCAGGAACACGTCGTCGAACGCGTCGAGGGCCTCGCGTTCGCCCTTCACGTGGTCGATGCGCCACATCCGGTCGTCCGTGGTGAAACACGTCGAGGAACGGGCCGACAGCGACGGATACTCGGAGAAGACGTCCATCAGGTCGTCGGCCCCCGGTTCGAAGGTGACGGTGAACTCGAACTCTCGCATCTACGCGACGGTCGAAGTCCATTCACTTTAGCGTATACTAATCGGCTCGGCAGAACTGCGGTGAAGCCGCGGTAAGACGTTTGGAGTCGCTTCACGAGAGTTGGCATCTGCTAACGACAGGTCGATATACGAGGGCCCGAAACGACGACTGTGAGTCAGAGGACACCCCGTTCGGAGACGCCGCACCGTCACGGAACCGTCGTTTCTCCGCAATCTCGGGAGGCGCGCAGATGAACGGCGACGTGACGCGATACGAGAGCGACCACCTCAAGGCGACGGCGGGGTACGGCGTCAGGAAGCGGAATATCCAACTCGTCTTCTTCGACGGGAAGTTCCCGCGGCGGGCGCACGCGGACGGATTGACAGTCGGGGAGCAGACCGTCGACGCCCTCGAACGCGTCGAAACCGCCGTCGTTCGGGCGGGCGTGGAGATGGACGACGTGCTTCGAACGACCGTCTACACCACCGACGCGGACCGCGTCGACGACATCGAGGCGGCGTACGAGCGCTACTTCGAGGAGCGCCGACCGGCGATGACCGTCGTCGGCGTCGCGGACCTGCCGGGCGACGCCGCCGTGCAGATAGAGGCGACGGCCGTCGAACGGTAAGAATTCTTACTATTCGAGCACCGACACTCGTCGGGAACGAGAAGCTTAGAGGGCCGTATCTCAATCACCCTATCGGCCGAACATATAACTGATTTCACACCTAGCTCCGGTATGGCTGATTCAGCCACCCCCGAAGACCGAATCGACGAGACGACGACGTGGCCGGACCTGGCGATCGGTCTGTACGACCGTCTGACCGGCCGCGGAGCGGAGATAGTGTACGAGTTCGAAGAGATGGAGGTGGACGTCCCGAGCGGGACGGGCGAAGACGCCGAGCACGCCCACTGGCGACTCGACGGGACCCTCCGCATCACGACCCGAGAGCGTGAGTGACAGCGAGACGGAGGCTCGGGCGCCGCTGACGGTCCAGACCGACCTGACGCTCAGCGTCGACGGCCGCCCCGTCGACGTCAGTTCGACGGGGGAGCGACTGTTCGTGGAGTTTCCGTCGCTCTCGGCCGCGGTGCGTGCGTTCGCTCGGTCGCCGCCGACGGCCCGCCGACGGCTCCACGAACTGCTGACGACGACGGACCTGACGGTCGAACTGCGCGTCCGCGACCGGACCGTCGCTCTCGTCGGGGCAGAGGCCCGCCCCGGCGGCCTCTCCAAGCGGGCGGGGGTCGCCCCGGTGGAACTCCGGGTCGGCGGCGTGTTCGGCGCGGTCGGACAGGAGCTTTCGGCGGCGGGACGGAGGCTCGGGAGACTGAACCGGCGGCTGCGCGGACGGTAGCCGGTTCCGGGATATGCCCAAATCGACGGAGCGAGTACCACCACACATGGACCAGCCGACCCGACGCCGCGAATCCGAAGAGTCGTGGATGCGTATCGTAGACAAGCTACTCGACGAAGAGGTGGAGAGTAGCGAGGAACTGCGGGTGACGGTCGACGACCTGGAGGTCGACGTCCCCCTGTCGTTCGGCGAGGACGCCCAGCGGGCCACGTGGCGCTTCGACGGGACCGTGAACGTCTCCGTCGACGGGAGGCGAGGCCCGCTGGCCGACTGGTTCGCGCTGTGGCTCCGCGACGCGCGCGAGCGCTCGTCCGACGACTCGAAGGCCTCCCGGTGAGCAGCGACGGGACCCGGCCGTCGACCCGCCGCGGTGTTTTTGCGGCCGCCATCCCTAGCCCGCTCGACGGAGTACGCCGCTCTCGCGGACGTGGACGACCGCCTCGCGGCCACGGACTCGAACACCGAGAAACGCGACCTACTGGCCGCGACGTTCCGCTGTTCGTCCTCGTCCTGTGGTACCTGCGTTCGCCGTCGTTTCAGGTCGCGTTCGACGCGTTCGCCGTCGTTTCAGGTCGCGTTCGACGCGTTCGCCGTCGCGCACGCGGGACTGCACCTCGCCCTGCGGAACCGGCCCGAGTTTCGCCCTGCGGAACCGGCCCGAGTTGTCGTTCGATAGCTGGTTCTCGTGGGTCTGGATACTGGGCGCGGCGGTTCTCGGCGCGCTTCACCTCGTCGCCGTGGCGCTGTGAGGGTCGCGTGCCGTTCTACCGCGAACGGGGGAAAGTCGGCCGGGTTACTCCACGCCGCCGACGCCGCTCTCGGCGTCCGGCAGGTCGTACGCCGTCGCGTCGAGACCGAGTTCCGTCAGCGCTTCGGCGAGGTGTTCGTCCTTGGCGTAGTCCGCGCCGTCCGCCTCGCGAATCTCCTGCGTCTTCGCCAGCACGTCCGCGCGTCTGTCGTCGGGGATGTCGTACTTGTCCGTCGAGAGTTCGATGACGAGGCCGTTGTTGTCGTGGGTGTACAGCGAGAAGAAGATGCCCCGGTCGAAGATGTTGTAGTTCCGCCCGTCGTCTTCGATGGCCTGCACTACCTCCTCGAACTCCTCGGGGTCGACGCTGAAACAGAGGTGGTGGACGGCGCCGACGCCGCCGCGTTGGCCCGTCCTGTTCGACTGCCGGTCGTCGCTGACGAAGAACGTCAGGATGCGGCCGTCGCCGGTGTCGAAGAACAGGTGCGTCTGGGAGGGGTCGTCGAGGTTCGGCTGTCGGAGAACGAGGCGCATCCCCAACAGGTCGCGGTAGAAGGCGACAGTGTCCTCCTCGTTGCTCCCCCAGATGGTCACGTGGTCGGTGCCGGTGGTGTGGAACGGACTGTCCGGATACTCGGCGGTGACTGGATTCTGGTCGCTCACGTCGCCACAGTACGGACGCAAATCGGATAAGTCGGGTAGTAACACCCGAGTCTCCCCGTGAGACGCCCGACATCGGGACGGCGCGGCGAGACGAAGCGCTTTTGCGTCGATACGGGAGTTCTCGACCGTGCGAAGATTGGCGAGGTTTCTGGTCGGCGTCCTCCTCGGCGGCGGCGCGTTCGCCGGCTACCTCGCGTCCGTCGGCGCCGGCGACGTGGCGGGCCGCGTCGCCGAACTCCCGCCGTGGGCCGTCGCCGCCGTCGTCCTGTTCGTGGTCGGCGAGGGCCTCGCGGACGGCATCGGCGTCTGGGCGTCGGTGAACCCCCTCGGGCGCGGCCTCTCGAAGCGCCAGAGCGTGCAGTTCGCGATGGCTGGGGACTTCTTCGACACGCTCAGCCCCGCCGGACCGGTGAGTTCCGAGCCCATCATGGCGCGGTTCATCGGCGTCACGACGGAGACGTCGTACGCCGACGCCCTCGCGGTCCGGGGCGTGGCGAAGTACGTGAAGTCGGGCGCTCAACTCCTGCTCTCGACGGTGCTGGCGCTCTCGATAACCGTCGGCGGGAGTTCGCCGCGGTTCGTCCTCGTCACCCTCGCCGGAGCCGTCGGCACCCTGCTCGTCGGCGGCCTCGTCGTCCTCCGGTTCCGGGCCGCCGTCTCCCGCGCCGCCGTCGCCGTCGCCGCGCCCGTCGTCGCGTGGGCGTCGTCGCTCTACCGGGACGACCCGCACGACAGAGCGGTCGTCGCGTCCGCGGTCGAACGGTTCTGGGCCCGCGTCCTCCTGTTCCGCGACCGACCGGGACTGGTCGCACTCGTCGCCGTCGGCGGCGTCGTCGAACAGGTGCTGACGGCGGCGGCCCTCTACGTCGCGCTCCTCGGAATCGGCTCCGGGACGGGGGCGGCCGTCGCCCTCCTCCCCATCGTCGCCGTCGTCCCCCTCCCGCAGGCGTCGAGCATCGTCCCGATTCCGGGGAGCATCGGGGCGTACGACGTGGTCCTCGGCGGCGCACTCACCCTCGTGACGGGGGCGGCACCCGCGGCGGCGGCCGCCGCCGTCCTCGTCGTCCGGACGGTCACGCTCCCGTTCGGCCTCTCCGTCGGCGGCCTCTCCGTCGCCTTTCTCCGCGGGTGGCGGCCGTAGCGTGACGCCGGGGTCGGCGGCGAGACCGAACCGGTCGCGTCTCCGGACGGTTCAGCGTCGTGGGTACCGGCGAATCGCTCGGTTGCGAAAACGCATTTCACGTCGCCGTGCGAACACGTTGCCATGGCACACGTCATCGTCGTCGGCGGAGGCGCCGCCGGACTGAGCGCCGCGCTGTTCACCCAGAAGAACGGGCTGGAGACCACCGTCTTCGACACGGACAAGACGTGGTTGCACAAGGCCCACCTGTTCAACTACCCCGGCATCGGTTCGCAGGACGGTACCGTGTTCCTGGAGACGCTCCAGCGACAGGCCGAGACGTTCGGCGTCGAACGCGTGAGCGCCGAGGTGTCGGACGTGTCCGAGTCGGGCGACGGGTTCACCGTGACGGCCGACGGCGAGGACCACGACGCCGACTACGTCGTCCTCGCGACGGGAGCGAACCGGGACCTGGCCGAGTCGCTGGGCTGCGACTTCGACGGTGACCTCGTCGACGTCGACGTGACGATGGAGACGAGCGTCGACGGCGCGTACGCCACGGGCGCGATGGTCCGCGCCGAGGAGTGGCAAGCGGTCATCAGCGCCGGCGACGGCGCCGCCGCCGCGCTCAACATCCTCTCGACGGAGAAGGGCGAGAACTACCACGACTTCGACGTGCCCGCCGACGCCGACGAGGCGTTCGGCGCGATGGCCGACGAGTCGTAGAGCGCAGAGGACAGACGGCCCCTCTGGCTACGGGTCGACCGGTTCGGAACTCGGGAGCGATATCGAGACGACGTTCCCCCGCGGCGTGTTCTCCTCGAATTCGAGTTCGCCGCCGAGCGAATCGACGCACCACTGCATGACCCAGAGACCGACTCCCGACCCGTGGTACGTGCTGCTGGCTTCGACTTCGGTTCCGAGCACGTCTATCTCGACGTCCGGAATCGGCGGCCCGTCGTCGGCAACGCGAATCACCCCGCAGCAGTCCGCCCGGTCCTCGGCCACCGACACGGTCACCTCGGGCGTGCGCCGGTCGTTGTGTTCGACCGCGTTCTCGATGGCGTGTTCGACGGCGTAAGTGACCCCCTCGTCGGCGATGACCGAGACGCTGGCCGCGCTACCGAGACGGATCGTCGCGTCGTCGTACTCGCGCCGCGCCCGTTCGACAGCCGATTCGACGACGTCGCGAAGGTCGGTCGGCGAACGTTTCGTCGCGTCGGGTTCGGCTATCTCCTCTATCTGGCGGACCGAGTCGCTGAGCGTTCCGACCTCGTTCGTTATCTCCACGACGGTCTCCAGTTCCGACTGAAGCGACTCGTCCTCGACGGCCGATCTGATGCGGTCGGCGTACCCCAGAAGGACGTTCATCTTGTTCCGGAGGTTGTGTCTGACGATACGGCTGAGTAACCGCAACCGGCGTTCTCGCGCCCGATACTCGGTTATGTCGTGGACCTCGGCGATGACGCCGTCGACGCCGTCGACGGAAGTCCCGTTGAGGTGGACCCGAATCCAGCGCAACTCGCCGTTCGAGCGCTCTATCTGCCACTCGAACGACTGCGAATCGCCGGCGGCAGCGGCTCGAACCTCGCGAAGTGCGCGCTCTTCGGAGAATTTCGTCGACGGCGGTGTGTACTCGCTCACCGTCGTTCCTCGGAGTTCGTCGGCGGTGTATCCGTAGAGTCGCTCTATCGGAGCGTTCACGTCCAGCACTGCCCCATTCTCGGGATGGCGGAACGTGATACCCACGTCCAGATTGTCGAATATCGGCGGGAGTCTCACGTGGTCGCGGGTATCCATGTGGTAACTTCCCGGGGCGAGCTCATATATCCATGAAATCCGGAACGAATTACCTGTACGCCAGTCGGGCGGTTTTCCGGATGGGCGCCGGTACTCACGGCGAGCGAACGTCGGTCCGCGAGGCGACGGGGGCCGGAGATGACGTCCCCGCAGAGAAGAGCGTACCCGCTCAGCCGAGGACGTAGCTCAGCATCGGGTACTTCTCGAGCAGCGTCTGGCCGCCCACGTCGTACTGCTCTATCTTGCTGTCCAGTCCGAGGATGCGCCCCGCGCCGAACGCCGCGACGGCGAGGAACACCAGCATGTACGCGAAGTCGCCGTTGATGAACCCGTGAGCGACGTCCCAGTTGCTGAAGTAGAACATCAGCATCATGAACGCGCCCCAGAACGCGGCGAGGCGGGTCACCGCGCCGGCGAGTAGCGCGAGGCCGATGGCGAGTTCACCCCACGGCACCGCGACGCTGAGGAACTCGGCGAACCACGGCGTGCTCCCCATCCACGCGAACACTCCCGAGAGGGGGCTGGCGGCCGGAACCGCGTTGTTCAGGTAGCCCGCCGCGCTGAACGGTTCGGCGGCCAGAATCTTCGTCCATCCCGAGTAGAAGAACGCGAATCCCATCATCAGTCGAAGCGCGAGGACGAACCACGCGCTGAGGCTGTGAGCCTTGCTGCTAATCGTGACACCTGCGACCGTACTCTCGAACTCGTTCACGCGCGACTGCATCTCGTTAGTTGCCATCGGAAGTCACCTTACACCTGAACCGTGTGCCGCGTACCACGTATAACGGACGCGTAATTCTCAGTTCTGGGGAATGTGCGTAAGTCGTACCCGAGCGCCGCGGGAACCGACGCGATCCGTCGGCGAGACGCGCTTTGGAGGCCAGCAGAGTCGCTCTCGAACGTTCGGAGACGAACGCGCCGCGGCGGTGTCGCTGCCGGTGCGGTTACCGTAACTATCGTTCCTGATATACTCGCAGGCGACGGTGGCCTCGACTGGACCCCGAGGACGGAGTCGCACACGACGGGCGGACCCCACGTCGACTCATCGGCTACGGGCGCCCGCGTCGGCGACGGGCGGGCGAGCCGTCCGGACGGCTCCTTCCCACGGTTACGGCGGTGTAACCGGGTTACATCGACGCTGTCGAAGGGCTATATGGGAGCGGGCCGTAGCGCTCGACGTGGCCCGTCGGCGACCGCAGGGACGGCCCTCCGACCGACGGCCCGACGGACCTAGTTCCATGTCTCACGCCGAACAAACCGCGCGAACGCTGGAGAACCTCCCCCCGAGTGCGAAGTTCGTCCACTTCGTCCTCGAACGGGAGTCGCACCTGACGCAAGGGGAACTGACCGACCGGACGCAACTCTCGACGCGGACCGTTCGGGACGCCCTCCGAAAACTGGAGGACGCGGACATCGTCCACGAGGACGTCTGTCTGAAGGACGCGAGGAAGCGCGTGTACTCGCTGGAACGGGCGGACTGAACCGGGTCCGGGAGAGGCGCGTCGAACACGGCGAGCGAACCGACTCGTTCTGACAGCACGGCTGCCGGTCGGGCGGTGCTTCGAGGCCGACGGGGCGACGCCGCACCCGTTCGGCTACTCGCTTCGCGGCGACCTGTCGGTCCGGTCGCGGAGCGTCTCGACAGTCTCGGGCGCGAACAGGTCCGGGGCGCGGCGAGCGGTCGGCCCGTCGTCGTCGGGCGCGAGGTCGAACGCCGCCTGCAGGAAGGCGAACGGCGCGCCCGCGGCCCACGCCTGCGGCGTGCAGGCGGCGGGGTACTCGACCGGGTCCCGGTCGTCGTCGAACCCGCAGTACAGTTCCGGGAGGCGTTCGTGCTCGAACCGCGTCGCGGCGTCTAAGACCCCTTCCGCGAGTCGTTCCGCGGCGTCGCCGTGTCCGTACCGCGACAGGCCGAGTGCGACGAGCGACGTGTCGTGGGGCCACACGCCGCCGGCGTGGTAGGACACCGGCGAGTAGCCGGCGTCGTTCGGACTCATCGTCCGGAGGCCCCACCCCGTCGACGACGGGCCGTCGACGAGCGTCTCGACGACGGCGTCGGCGCGGTCGGCCGGAATCGTCTCCGTCCACAGGCAGTGGCCGACGTTCGACGTGACGGCGTCGACGATTCGACCGTCTCCGTCCTTCGCGAGGCCGTAGTACGTCCGGTCGGGGAGCCAGAACTCCTCGTCGAACGCGCGTTCGATCGCTCGGGCGCGGTCGCGGTAGGCGTCGGCCGGCACGTGGGTCTCCACGTCCGCGTCCAGACCGTCGAGGAGGGCGGCGCCGCGGTCGAGCGCTCTCGCCGCGTAGCCCTGCACTTCGGCGACCGCCAGCGGACTGTCGGCGACGGTGCCGTCGGCGAACCGGATGCTGTCCGCCGTGTCCTTCCACGCGTGGTGGTCGAGGACGCCGTCGGTCTCGTAGTAGAGGAACGGGTCGTCGCCGGCGTCGCTGGTTCGATACGTCCACGCCAGCGCGTCGGCCAGCGCGTCCGCGAGTTCTTCCGCCAGCGCCTCGCTTCCCCGCCACCGGCACGTCTCGTCGAGGAGCGTCACCCACAGGGGCGTCGCGTCGACGGTGCCGAAGTAGGGCCGGTGCGGGATGCGGCGCCGGTCGGCGAGTTCGCCGTGGCGGACTTCGTGGAACACCTTTCCCGGTTCCTCCCCGCGTGACGGAACGTCCTCGCGGCCGCGGGTGGCCGCGAAGTACCGGAGCGTTCCGGCCGCGAGCGACGGCGCGACGGCGAGCGTCTGGTGGGCGGTGAGCAGGGCGTCGCGTCCGAACGGCGTGACGAACCACGGCGTCCCGGCCAGCGGAACCGGTCCGTGCTCCGTCTCCGTCGTGAGTGCGACGAGGTCGGACCGGGCCCGTTCGAAGACGGCGTCGTATCGGGCGGTCCCCGTCTCGACCCGCGGGACCGAGACCGGTTCCGTGCGGGCCGGGAGCGTCGCCGCCGCGCCGTCCGAGGACCCCGTCGCGGCGGGCGGCGTCGCGTCCGGTTCTGGCGCGGCGGAGGCCGTCGCCTCCGACTCCGACGCCGCTTCCGACGCCGACGCCGCCCCGTCGACGGCGGCGACGAAGGGGAGTTCGAACCGCCCCTGCGGCGGGACGCGGGCGGAGAAGACGGCCGCCGTCTCAGAGAGGCTCTCGGGCCGCCGTCCGAAGCGAAGTCGCGTCGCGCGGGTGACGGACTCGCCGTCGGCCGTCTCGTAGTCGTACCGGAGGACGACCGACCGGTCGTTCGCGGTCCGCCGAACGTCCCGGTCGATGTCGGTGCCGAGTCCGCGAACCTCGAACAGGTCCGCGAAGTCGGCGTCGAACCGGACGGTGAGCGTCACCGACCGGGACGCCGCGGCGTGGTTCTCCAGCACCACCGTCTCCGCGTAGCCTTCGGCCTCGTGGACCGACTGGCGTCGCTGGACGACGACTTCGCTGTGTTTCGGAACGTTCCGGTCTCGAATCTCGTTCACCGCCGGGCCCGCGGTGGCGAGCGTGACCGTCCGTTCGTTCGCGGCGTCCAGCGTCTCGCCGATGTGGGCCAACTCCGTCCCGGCGACGTCGACGGCGAGTTCCGAGAGGAAGCGCGTGTCCCGGTGGTACAGTCCTCCTTCCGGACCGAGTTCGTCCGGGGTCGTTCGCACGAAGAAGCTGTACCCGTCCACGAGCGTCTCTAGCGGCATCCGTCCGACACCTCGCCCGACTCGTTCGGCGGCGGACCGTGGGAACTGTGCATACGACGTGACTACGAATCGACCGGATTAACTCTTGCGGGGAACAACAACTCTGAGTAGTTGTTCTCCGTTAGGTTTATCATGAACTATCCTCAAATTTCCGGCATGTCGCACTCTGACCAACTGACGAGGCGGAACGTGCTCGCGGCGGGCGCGGCAGGACTGGCCGGCGGACTCGCCGGGTGTACCGGCACGTTCGGCGGTGGCGGCGGCGGCGGCGGTGGGTCAGTCGACTCGTTCAAGTACTGGAACATCCACAACGGCGACGACTTCCGAGGGCCGATCAACGAGATCGTCGCGAGTTACGAGGAGTCGAGCGGAACGACTGTGGAGGCGCGGTACATCGACAACGACGCCATCTCCGAGCAGATTTCCAGCGCGGTGGCGTCGGACACCCTCCCGACGGTGGGACTGCTCGCCATCCAGACGATACAGCGGTTGGGCGCCGACGGGTCGCTCTCGGCGGAGAGCGCCTCGCAGGTCATCGAGAACGTCGGGTCCGACGACTTCCGCGAGGGCCCGCTGAAGTTCATGAGCGACGGCGAGGGGGGCTACTACGGCATCCCCGCCGACGCGTGGGTCCAGGGCATCTGGTACCGCAAGAGCGCTTTCGAGGAGGAGGGACTGGAACCGCCGGTGACGTGGGACGCCATCCTCGAAGCGGCGGAGACGTTCCACGACCCGGACAACGACATGTACGGCATCGGGTTCGGGACGAAGGCGACGGCGTACGCGCGGCAGTGTTTCACCCAGTTCGCGCAGTCGAACGACGCGCGGGTGCTGGACGCGGATGCGAACGTCGTCTTCGACTCTCAGGAGATGATAGAGGCGCTCACCTTCCTCTCGGACCTCGGCGAGTTCGTCCCCGGAGCCGTCTCCTTCGAGGACACGCGGAACCTCTACGGGAACGAGCAGGAACACATGTTCATGTACTCCTCGTACCTCCTCCCGGACCTGCTCTCGGACGAGGGCGAGGAGATGGTGCAGAACACCGGCCTCGCGCCCGCGACGGAGAAGAAGCGCCGCAGCACGTACGGGCAGGTGCTGGGACACACCATCTTCGCGAAGTCGGACGCGAGACGGCAGGTCGGCGGCGACTTCGTGGAACACGTGATGAGCGACGAGCAGTACGTGAAGTGGTGTCACACGAACCCCGGCGGGACGATGCCCGTGCTGCAGTCCACCTCCGAGTCGGACGCCTACCTCGACAACGAGATTCTCTCGGCGTGGAGCGACACCATCGACCAGATATCGTCCGCGCTCGGGAACATGGACCGGTTCGACTTCGTGGACGGGACGCTCCTGCCGGAGTTCGGGACCATCTCCAGCAACTCGCTCGTCGCCGAGGCGGTCAACCGCGTCGTCGTGAAAGACCACGCGCCCGACACCGTGGCGAAAGAGCAGGCGGAGAAGATGCGTAACGCCCTCTCATGACGTCGGTCAGGGAGGCGACCACCTCCGTGTTCGACAGGTACGCGGAGAACCCGGTAGAGCGTCGCGAGGCGGTTCTCGGCGTCCTCCTCATCCTCCCGGCCGTCGTCCTCATCGGCGCGGTCATCCTCTACCCCATCGCCTACAACGTCTACCTGAGTTTCACCGAGGTTCCGCTGAACCCGAACCGCGCCCCACAGTGGGTCGGACTCGGGAACTACGTCGAGTTGCTCACGGCGGCGCGGTTCTGGTCGGCGTTCACGACGACGGTGGCGTTCACCGTCGGGAGTACCGTGCTCTCGACCGTCGTCGGTCTCGCCGTCGCACTCCTCTTCGACCGTGAGTTCCGCGGGCGCCGACTCGCCCGCGGCCTCGTCTTGCTCCCGCACGTCACGCCCATCATCGCCGTCGCGTTCGTCTGGCAGTTCATGCTCAGCCCGCTCTGGGGGTCGATTCCGAACCTACTCGCCGAGTGGGGACTGTACGGCACGCGCGTGGGACTGCTCGAACAGAGCGCGACGGCCCTGCCCGTCGTCGTCGTCTTCTCCGCGTGGCGGAACTTCCCGTTCGCCTTCCTGCTGTTCGTCGCGCGACTGCAAGCGATACCCGAGTCCATGTACGAAGCCGCACGCATCGACGGGGCCGGCGCGCTGGCACAGTTCAAAGACATCACGCTGCCGGAGTTGAAGGGCACCATCGCCATCGTGGTGCTGTTGCGCTTCATCTGGGAGTTCAACACGTTCGCGGAGGTGTGGCTCCTGACGAGGCAGGTCCTGACGCTGCCCATCTTCGCCTACCAGACGGCGTTCGCCAACTTCGAGCAGGGTCTCGGCGCCGCCATCTCTCTGCTGTTGTTCCTCGTGCAGGCGCTGTTCGTGCTCGGCTTCGTGACGCTGTTCGGGGAGGACAAGGTATGATATCGTTCGTCGGCGCCGTCGCCAGAGAGTCGATGACCGGCCTCAGACTGCTCCGCCGGCAGGTGAGTCGCGACACCCGCCTCCGCCGCGCCGGGTTCTACGCGAGCCTCGGACTCACCCTGCTCGTCGCCCTGTTCCCGTTCTACGTGATGCTGGCGACCAGCCTCACGCCCGACGACGCCATCTACGTGAACGACCCGGGACTGGTGCCGCAGGCCCTGACGCTGTCGCAGTACACGGTGCTGTTCTCCTCGGAGACGTTCGCGTTCACCTCCTACTTCTTCAACAGCGCCATCGTCGCCACGGTCACGGCCACGTTCTCGCTGTTCGTCGGCGTCATCGGCGCGTACAGCTTCACCCGCCTCGACTACCCCGGGAACACGGTGGTCCGACGCGGCGTCGTCGTCGTCTACATGCTGTCGGCGATAACCGTCGTCGTCCCGTTGTTCCAGCTCATCGCCCGCCTCGGACTGGTCGACACCCGACTGAGCCTGTTCATCACGTACACCGTGAGTACGCTCCCGCTGACGCTCTACATGCTGTGGAACTACTTCGAGAGCCTCCCCGTCGCCATCGAGGAGGCGGCGATGCTCGACGGCTACTCGCGCGTGGAGACCATCTTCCGCGTCGTCGTCCCCCTCTCGTTGCCCGTCCTCGTCGCGACGTTCCTGTTCGCGTTCAAGATAGCGTGGAACGAGTACATCTTCGCGTCGGTGTTCCTCAAGTCGCAGGCAAAACTCACCCTGCCCATCGGCATCGAACAGATGAACGCCAACTTCTCGAACGTCTGGGGGCAGATCATGGCCGCGTCGTTCCTGACGACGCTTCCCATCATCGTGATGTTCCTCTACCTGGAGAAGTACATGGTCGAGGGACTCACCGCGGGGGCGGTGGAGGGCTGACAGATGCACGAGACTGCCTCAGACGCCGAGACGACGGCGCGCGACGACGGCCCGTACGACGGAACCGTGGTCGGCGAGACGGGCGGCGAGACGGTCACGTTGTCGTCGCTGACGAAGCGGTTCGGCGACGAGACGGCGGTGGACGGCGTGTCGCTCCCCGTCGAGGCGGGCGAGTTGGTCGTCCTGCTCGGCCCGTCGGGGTGCGGGAAGACGACGACGCTCCGGATGATTGCGGGGTTAGAGAGCGTCACCGACGGCTCCGTCGCCATCGGCGACACGGACGTCTCCGAGGAACCGCCGCAGGACCGCGACGTGGCGATGGTGTTCCAGAACTACGCGCTGTACCCCCACAAGACCGTCCGCCAGAACATCCGCTTCCCGTTGCGGAAGACCGACCTCTCGGACGCCGAACAGACGGAGCGAATCGAGTCCACGGCGGCGTTGCTGGACATCACGGACCTCCTCGAGAAGGAACCGGCGGCGTTGAGCGGCGGTCAGCGACAACGCGTCGCCATCGGACGCGCCATCGCCCGGGAGCCGTCGGTGCTGTTGATGGACGAACCGCTGTCGAACCTCGACGCCAAACTCCGCGTGCGGACGCGGTCCGAACTCCGGAGCCTCCAGCAGCGACTCGGCATCACGACGGTCTACGTCACCCACGACCAGGAGGAAGCGATGAGCATCGCCGACCGCATCGCCATCATGAACGACGGCGAAATCGAGCAGGTCGGGACGCCCGAGGAGGTGTACGAAGACCCCACGTCCGCGTTCATCGCCGACTTCCTCGGCGACCCGTCGATGAACCTCCTCCCCACCGACGCCGCCCGGCGGTCGGCCGACGACGACGCACTCGACGCCGCTCTCGCCGCGGCCGTTCCCGACGAGGCGCGACGCGTCGGCGTCCGCCCTGAGAACCTCTACCTCGTGGACGACGCGGGGTCGGTCGTCGGCCCCGACGGCCCCGAGACGACCGCCGCCGTCCACGACTGCGAGGTGACCGTGGTCGAGCCCATCGGTCGCGCCTACGAACTCACGCTGTCGACGCCGTCCGGTCCCGTCGTCGTCCGGGCGCGGACCGTCCCGGACGAACTCCGGGGGGAACCCCGAATCGGCGTCACGTACGACCCGGACGCGCTGTACGCGTTCGACGAGGACGGAGGACGAATCAGATGAGCGACGACGCGAACGGCGGTGAGAACGCATGGTAGAACTCGTACTCGACGCGGTGACGAAGCGGTACGACGACGCACAGGGGACGGAGACGGCCGTCGACGACGTGTCGCTCTCCGTCGAAGACGAACTGCTCGTGTTGCTCGGCCCGTCGGGGTGCGGGAAGACGACGACGCTCCGCATGGTCGCCGGACTGGAGACGGTGACCGACGGCCGAATCGACATCGGGGGTCGCGACGTGACCGACCGGCACCCGAGCGACCGGTCGATAGCGATGGTGTTCCAGGACTACGGACTGTACACCATGATGTCCGTCGGGGAGAACATGGCCTACGGCCTGAAGCACTCGACCGACCTCTCGAAGGCCGAACGAGACGAGCGAGTCGAGTCGATGGCCGAGATGTTCGGCATCGAGGACCTGCTCGACCGCGACGTGACGGACCTCTCGGGCGGGCAGAAACAGCGCGTCGCCCTCGGCCGCGCGATGGTCCGCGAACCCGACGTGTTCCTGCTGGACGAACCGCTGGCGAGTCTGGACGCGAAGCTTCGCTCGCAGATGCGGACCGAACTCCAGCAGTTGCAGGAGGAGATGGACATCACGACGATGTACGTCACCCACGACCAGAAGGAGGCGATGACGATGGCCGACCGCGTCGCCGTGATGAACGACGGGGTGCTCAGACAGGTCGGCCCGCCCGAGGAGGTGTACGAGAACCCCGTCGACAGCTTCGTCGCCGACTTCCTCGGCAACCCGTCGATGAACCAGCTTCCGGCGACGGTCGACAGGCAGGGCGAGCGCTACGTCCTCAGGACGGACGTCGGCGACGGCCGCATCGCGTTCGCCTCGATTCCGCGCGAGGGGACCGACGCGGCCGACGGCGACCGAGTCACCGTCGGCGTCCGCCCGGAACATCTCAGACTGTCCGACCCCGAGACCGCCGACTTCGACGCGACGGTGTCCGTCACCGAGTACCAGGGGAGCGACAACTTCG
Source organism: Halogeometricum rufum (assembly GCF_900112175.1). Classification (NCBI taxonomy): domain Archaea; kingdom Methanobacteriati; phylum Methanobacteriota; class Halobacteria; order Halobacteriales; family Haloferacaceae; genus Halogeometricum; species Halogeometricum rufum. The sequence goes on from NZ_FOYT01000004.1 coordinate 188,465, forward strand.
TCCACGTCGACGTCGGCGAGGTGGAACTCACCGCCGTCGTCTCGCCGTCGGTCCGACCCGAACCGGGCGAGACGGTGCCGGTCACGGTACCGGCGTCCGCCGTCCACGTGTTCGACGGCGAGACTGGCGAGTCCCTGCGGACCTCGCGCGAGTCGGACCCCCGGTCGAAGACCGTCCGCTCCTGACCCGACGTGCGACCGGTGTCGTCTCGGTCAGTATCGACCCGGCGGGCGTCTCCCCGGAGGATGTCCAGTCGCTCGGACGTTCAGAGCGGTCGGCCGAACGTCCAGAGCGGTCGATTGAGCCTCAGAACGGCCGTCCGAACCCTCAGAACGGCCGGTCGACGGTCGCGCGGCGGAGTTCGAAGCTCCCGTCCTCGCGGGCGACTTCCGCGAACAGTTCCCAGTCGTCCTCGCGTCTGCGCACGTCGAGATACCGGCAGGTGCCGAACGTCGACAGTCCGGTTTGTCGGTCGGCGGCGGGCGAGGCGTAGAGCGGGCCGTCCGGGCAGGTGTCGGTGAACGTCTTCAGGTCCGTCGTCACGGCCATCCCCGTCCGAAGGTTCCACGTGCGCCCCTCGTCGGCCACGCCGCTCCCGTCGTAGAACACGAGCCACGCGGGCGCGTCGGGCGCGGGGACGACCGTCGAGACGCGCGTGTGGTGGTCGTGCCAGTACCCCCGTTCGAGGACTGGGTTGTTCGCGGCGCGCGTCCACGTCTCGCCGTCGACGCTGGTGGCGAGGTGCGCCTGTTCGGAGAGGCCGTCTGCCCCGGCGTAGAACATGTAGTAGCGGCCGCCGACGGTCAGTATCGTCGGGTCCTTGACGACGCCGGCGTCGGTCCCGCCGGGGGCGGGACGGAGGACGGGGCGAGCGGTCGTCGGGTCGACCGATTCGACCGAGGGCGCGTCGGCGCACTTGCGAATCGTCCAGTCGTTCCCGCCGCGGTCGACCGGCAGGTAGAGTTGGACGTCGCCGGTCCGCGGGTGCGTCACGAGCGACGGGCGTTCGATGCTGACGACGCCCAACTGCTCGGCCGTCACCGTCAGCACCGCCTCCCCGACGCCGTCGTCGTACGCGTAGACGGTGACGCGGTGCCCCCGTCGGTCCGGGTCGCGTTCGCGGACCGCGAGGTAGGCGTCGTCGCCGTGGTCGTACGCGCACGGGGCGCCGACCCAGTTCCCCTCGCCCGTCGCGTCGGGCGAGAGGAGCGTCTCCGCGTCGCCGAAGTCGACCGCCGGCGGTGTCGCGTGCATGAAACAAGACAACAACTCGCAGGGGTTATAATTTACTGCGGCGTCTACGGAGTCGTGACGATGCGCAGCGAACGAGGGGGACGACGAGGATGAACGAGCACGAACTGCTGCAGGAACTGGAGGACCTCGGGTTGACCGAGTACCAGTCGAGGACGTACCTCGCGGCCGTGCGCGCCGGAGAGGCGCGCCCGAGCGAACTGGTCGACGACTCCGGCGTCCCGCAGGGCCGAATCTACGGCGTCATCGACACGCTCGAAGAGATGGGTCTCGTGGAGGTGCGCGCGGGGCCGCAGGGCAAGGAGGTGAGCGCGCCGTCGCCGAAAGTCGTCCTCGACGACCTCAAGCGGCGGCGCATCGACGACCTGACCGAGACGGTGTCGTCCGTCGCGACCGGACTCGAAGAACTCCACCACCGCTCGGACGGAGAGCCGCGGAGTTTCGTCTCGATGGTCAAGCGCGACGAGACGGCGCTCCGACACGCCCGGCGGGCGATAGACGCGGCGGAGTACTGGCTGACCGTCTGCCTGCCCGACGAGCGCTACGTCGAACTCGAACCGCACCTCCTCGAAGCCGCGGACCGGGGCGTCACCGTCCGCGTGCTGTTCATCGGGACGGACCCCGACGAGGTGGGTCGGACGTTCCCGGACCGGTTCCACATCCGTCACCGCGCCGCCGCCGACACGTTCGTCGTCGCCGACCGGACGTACGGCATCTTCTCCAGCAAACACCCGGTTCAGGACCGACAGCCGTACATCATCACCCAGGAGCCGAACCTCGTCCTCCTGTTTCAGAACTACGGCGAGCAGGTGTGGCACGCTTCGCGAGTCGTCCAGACGTCGCCCTCGTTCCCGCGCCGGTACCTCGACCCGTGGCGAACGGTCATCGACCTCGGGGAGCGATTCGAGGCCGGCGAGGAGTTCTCGGCCGTCGTCGAGGGGCGGCGGACGGGACACCGCGAACGCGGGCGCTGGGCGGGCCCAATCGTCGAGTACGACGTGGGCGGGCCGGCGGACGTGGACTACACGAACTCGCCGCCGACGTACGCCACGCTGACCGTCGAGACGGACGACGAGACGGTGAAGGTCGGCGGTTGGAAGGCGACGTTCGAGGACGTGGCCGCGAGGGGAATCGAGGTGCGGACGGGCGACGACGAGTAGCGCGTCACGCCGGTCGGCGCGGACCGGCTCGGAGCAGTCGCAGGCGACCGGCGACCAGTCCCATCGCCGCCCCCGCGAAGTGCGCGACCAGCGCGCTCCCGGGTGCGCTGAACAGGACGGTCAAGGCGAGGGCCGCGAGGGCGACGGCGACGACGACGACGCGTGCCGGCAGTCGGAGTCGGTCGAGGACCGCGCTCGACGCCGGGTTGGCCGACAGCACGTACCCGACGAGTGCGAACGCCGCGCCACTCGACCCGAGCACCCCCGCCCGGACGCCGAACAGGCCGGCCGTCCAGACGTGCGCGAGACCAGCGAGCACGCCCGTGACGACGAAGAACGCGTGGAACCGGAGTCGCGTCGTCGTCAGCGAGACGAGCGACCCCGCCAGCAGGACGACGACGGCGTTCGAGAGGAGGTGCCCCGGGCCGGCGTGCGCGTAGACGCTGGTGACGAGCGTCCACGGCGGGAGGAGGACGGGCGGCGCGAGGGCGAACAGGCCGACGAGACCGACGACCGACGCCGCCCACGACAGGAGGGAAACGACGAGCATGGCCGCGAGCGTCTCCACCACGGGGTTGCGGCTGAGGGACCGCGAGCGCCGGTCTCGGCGGGGGTCGGACGCGAGCGACATGGGTTCGCTCCACTCTCGGGGGCGTCGGCGCAAAGAGCTTCGCACCTCCGACCCCCGGCGTTTTTCTTGATTGCTACCAACAATCACACATGTTCGAGATTCGGACCGACCCGCAGATAACGACCGGACGAACCGGCGGCGTGGTCACGGTCTCAGACATCCGCGCGATACACGGGCTGCCCGACCCCGCTTCGGACGACGCGCCCTCCGGCGCGGGCCTCACCGTCGCCGTGATGGACTCCGGCGTCGACGAGAGCCACGAGGTGTTCGACGGTATCGAGGTCGAACACCACAACTTCACCGGCGCGCCCGACGAACCGTACGACGACGTGGGGCACGGAACGGCCGTCGCCGGCCTCATCGCCCAACTGTCGCCCGGCATCGAGCGCATCGTCGACCTCCGCATCTTCGGAAAGAGCGGGAGCGGCAACAGCAAGCCGATATTCGACGCGTACGACTGGGCGCGGTCGCACGCCGACGAACTCGCCACCATCAACCTCTCGTGGGGGTCCAGCGAGCGGAATCGCGAAATCGACCACGAGCACACCCGCCTGATGAACGCCGGGGTGCAGGACGTCGTCTCGGCGGGGAACACCGGCGAGACGAGCGGCAGTCCGGCCACCGCGATGGACGCCTACGGAATCGGCGCCATGACCGAGGAGCGAGAGCTGACGCGGTTCAGCAGTTACAATCCCGGGGCCGTCGAGAACCCCGACACCGTGGCGCTGGGGAAGGACGTCCGCCTCCCGCGTGCGACGGACACCTCGCTGGGGACCGTTCTCGACGACGACTACGTGAAGGCCAGCGGGACGAGTTTCAGCGCCCCTATCGCCACCGCGGCGATGAACCTCTTCGTCGAGGTGCGGAAGCGAGCGTCGGAACTCCCCTTCGAGCGCACGGCGGTGGACATCCCGGGGACGCCGGAGGACGTCCACGGCTACATCCGCTACGACCGCGCGGTCGAGTCGGACGCCGCCGGTGCCGAGGTGGAACTGTTCGACCTGCCCTTCACCGACTACGAGGGCGTGGCGCTCCCGGCCGGGTGGGCGAACGGGGCGACCCGCGCGGTCCTCGAACGGGAGAGCGACCGGGAGACGGTGGTCCGGTTCGAGCGGTGATGGGACGCGACGGCGAGAATCGAGAGCGGAGGAGACAGCAGCACGTGAGAAATCGTATCGCTCGACGAAGATTCGAGCCGTCCGCGAGAGACGAGCCCGCTACGACGCGCCGGGAGTCCGCCCGAGGCCGCGGCGGCCCGACCGGGTCAGGAGGACGTGGTAGCTGAGGACGCCCACGGCGACGCCCGCGAGAGCGCCGAAGGGGATGCCGACGACCATCGACGGCCAGATGTACGGGTCGAGGAGCGCCGTCACTCCGAGACCGACGCCGACGAACGTGACGACGGCGGCGAGGACGCTCGCGAAGACGGGGACGGCGCGCGGCCGGGACTCCCCGTCGCCGGCGTCGACGCGCGCGGCGCGTTCGGCCCTGTCGGCCTCGACCACGGCACCCAGCGCGCCGCCGACGGCGGCGACGACGGTCCAGAGCGCGCCGGCCAAGAGGAGGCCGAGGACCGGGACGCCGCCGACGGTGCCGACGTCGAGGTTCGCCACGGCGACGCCCAGCGAGAGGATGCTCGCGACGACGGCGACGGCGAGGCCGACGATGCCGCCGACGAGCGCGCCGCGCCGAGTCCCCGCCCGTTCGAGGTAGCCCGCCACCCCGCCTCCGATGAGGGGCGCGACGAGCGAGACGAACGGGACGTAACTCGCAAGGAGTCCGACGAGGACGCCGAGGGAGACGTTACGACCGGTTCTACGAGTGAAGATGGTGCTCATGAGAGATAGTACGTCCGCTGTGGGCCACTCCTTGTCGATGGTTCTCGCACCGAGAGAGACGGGGTCGGCGGGACCCGCGTGGGTATGCGAAAGAAGCGAAAGAAGAGAACGCGGTCAGCGGGTCGGCGTCACCGAAGCCGACGCACCGCGAACAGTGCTGCTGCCAGCGCCGCCAAGACGGCCCCGGCGGCCCACGCGGAGACGCCGCCGACGCCGAACGGAATCGGCGAGGCGCTCGGCACCGACTCCGCCGACCCGTCGGCCGCGTCCGGCGTGGCCGCGGCCGCGTCGTCGGCGTTCTCCGGCGCGTCCGTCGCCGTCCCGTCCGCGGCGTCGGCCGCCGTGGCGCCGGTCGACTCGTCGGGCGCCGAATCTGCCCCACCGACCGTGTCGGCGGGCGTGGTGGTCGCGTCGGCGACGGTCACCGACGCCGACCGACTCTCGACGGGGTATCGCGACCCGTCCTCCGCGCCGAGCGCCGACACGGAGACGGAGACGTCCGTCGTTCCGGGGGCGGCGCCGGAGAGCGTCACCGCCGCGATGGTCACCGTCCCGGCGTCGTCGGTGTCCAACAGCGCCGCGTTCAGTCGGGCGCGCGAGCCGTTCGACGACACGTTCACGGTCTGTAGTCCGGGGTCACCGACGAGTTGCACGTCGGTGATGGTCGCGACGGACGGGTCCGAGAGGCCGACCACGAGGTCGTACGCGCCGACGCCGCCGTCGACGTTGTCGACGACGACGCGGACCGTAGTCGTCTCCGAGACGGCCACGCGGTCGTTCGACGCGTCCAACTGCACCGTCGTCGCACTCGCGGCGCCCGTCGTCGCGCCCACCGTCGCGGCCGAGACGGCCACGCAGAGGACGAACGCGACGGCGGCGACGCGTGCGAGGCCGCCGACCGTACCCCGAAGCGAGTTCAGCATCGTGGGACCTCCCCGGTCATGAGTTCAGGCGTCCTCGCTGTTCTGTGCGACCTCGTTGTAGTACAGCCACTGGACGTCGAGGATGTCGAAGGTCCCGTCGCCGTTGAAGTCGAAGGCTTCGGGGTTCGACACCGTCGTGTCGCTGTTCCGGTAGTAGAACAGCGTCTGGACGTCCAGCACGTCCACGACGCCGTCGCCGTTGACGTCCTCGTGGAGTCCGTCGTCGTCGCCGTCGGCGGCCGGACCGTCGGAGTCGCCGACGACCAGCGTCGTGACGGTCAGCGACGAGCCCTGAACGTCGTCCACGTCGTAGGCCGTCCCGGCCTCGGTGCCGAGCGTCGTCACGTCTATCGAGAGGTCGCTCTCGCCCTCGACGGCGCCCTGTACCGCGACGGTACCGAGCGTCACCGGGCCGGTGTCGTTCGTGTCGACCATGACGGTCTCGATGGTGACCGACGAGCCGTCCTCGGCCAGTTGCACGTCAGAGAGCCCGCCGCCCGCGAGTTCGACGCCGGCGATGCTCCCGACGCTGGGGTTCGAGAGCGACAGCGTGATGCTGTACGCCCCGACGCCGCCGTCGACCGGGTCGACCACGATGTCGTACGTCCCGTTCTGGTTCACGCCGAGGAGGTCCTGCGACGGCGAGAGGCTGACGTTCGTAGACGCCTGGCCGTCCGCCGGCGGTTCGGGGTCGGCCTCCGCTTCGACGGTCATCGTCGCGCTCGCGCTGTCGTTCTCCGTCGCGAGGACGACGGCGTACGCGCCGGACGAGAGCCCGGTCGTATCGACTGCGAAGCTGACCTGTTGGCTCGCACCGCCCGCGAGCGTCAGTTCCTCGCTCCCGACGGCCGACCCGTCTGCGGAGAGCGAGACCGTCTGCGTTCCCTGTTCGTCGCCGACGTTCTCGACCGTCGCGGTGACCGTCGCCGAGTCACCCTGCGTCACCGGCGACGGGACGGCCAGGTTCGTCACCTGGAAGTCCGCCGGGACGGGGTCGGGCGTCGGTTCCGAGACCGTGAGCTGTGCGGTCGCGGTGTCGTTGTCGGTCGCGACGCCGTGCGTGTACGTGCCGGCGGCGACGCCGGCGGTGTCGACCGCGAAGGAGACGGTCTGACTCGCGCCGCCCGCGAGCGTCACGCTCTCCGTCTGTGCGACGCTCCCGTCGAAGCTGAACGCGACGGTCTGCGTCGCCTGCTGGCCGCCGACGTTCTCGACCGTCGCCGAGACCGTCACCGAGTCGCCCTGCGTCGCCGTCGTCGGCGCGGTCAGGCCCGAGACCTGGAAGTCGGCCGGTGCGGGCGCTTCGGTGACGGTGACCGTCTGCGTCGCCGTCGTCGTCGCGCCGTCGTCGTCGGTCACGCTCACCTCGACCTCGTACTCGCCCGCCGCGGCGTACGCGTGCGTGACGGACTGGCCGGAGACGGTCGTGCCGTCGCCGAGGGTCCAGTCGTAGCCGGCGACCGAGCCGTCGGCGTCGGCGGCGGACGCCTCGAACGTCAGTTCGTCGCCCACCTGCGCGCTCGACGGACCGGTTATCGAGACGGTCGGCGGCGCGTTCGTCTCCGCGACGGTCAGCGTGGCGCTCCCGACTGACGAGAGCGTGTAGCCGGTGCCGCCCTCGTCGGACAGGAACAGCCCCAGGTCGAGGCCGCCCGCCTCCGACGGCGAGACGACGTCGATAGCTGTCGTCCCGGCCGCCTGACCCTCCAGCGTGACGGTGAGGACCGTGACCGAGCCGGCGTCCGCGGTGTCGTCGAACGCGTAGACGGCGCTCGCCGCGGAGCCGTCGGCCGCGACCGAGAGGTCCGTACTACCGGGGGAACTCCCCGCAGCGACGTCGACGATGGTCGCGACGCTCGGGTCGCTGAGTTGGACCCCGACCTGTCCGGACCCGACGCCGCCGTCGGCGTCGTCGAGGACGACTTCGACCGTCGTCGTCTCGCCGGGTGCGAGTTCTGATTGAGCGGGCGATACGCTGATACTCGTCGTCCCGGCCGCACTGACGACGCCACCGGCCATCGAGAGGACGGTGAGCGCCGCCAGCACGACCGCGAGCGTCCTGGTGGTCCAGTGAGTTGTGTTATCGGGCATTGTCTGTTGTCTGGGTGTCTCGGTCTCCTGCGATACCGCCGGTCGCCGCTCCGAGGGGAGAGACGAGACCGTCTGGAGTGGTCTCGGAGCGTCGTCGGAACGTCGGAGTCGACTGCGTCATGGAGTGATCAGCTCCCTCCGACCAGTTCGGTGAACAGCGCCTGTGCGTCCCCGACGTTGACCGTCCCGTCGCCGTTGACGTCGAACGCGTCGACGTTGGACTGAACGACCGGGTCGGTCAGGTTGGAGAACAGCGCCTGCGCGTCGCCGGTGTTGACCGTCCCGTCGCCGTTGACGTCCTCGTAGACGCCGTCGCCGTCGGGGTCGGTCGGCGCGTCGGTGGAGTCGCCCACCGGTCCCGGACCGGTCGCGGCCGCCTCGACGGTCAGCACGAACGTCTGCGAGACGCTCGCGTCGCCGTCGGCGGCGGTGACGGTCACGGTGTACGGGCCGTCGGCCGCCGCGCCGACGGGCGGCGCGAACGCGAGTTCGCCCGTGCCGTCGCCGGCGTCGGTCAGGGTGGTGAACCCGGCGGCGTCGCCGGCGTCGACCGACAGCGACACGTCGTCGCCGTCGGGGTCGGTGGCGTTCAGCGCAACGGTGAGCGACTCGTTCTCGGTGACCGTCTGGTTCGTCACCGCGTCGAGCGTCGGCGGCGCGTTCGCCTCGACTTCGACGACTTCGATGCCGTTCACCTGCGGGTTCTCGGTGACGTGACCGAACGAGACGTTCAGTTCGTCGTCGCTCGGCGTGACGACGAACGTCTGCGTGCCCGCGGTGTTGTCGCCGTACGTCTCGATGACGTCGAACTCCGTGAGGACCTGTTCGCCCTCGACGGCCACGTCGAAGACGCGGTCACCGACGGCGTCGGTCTGCGGGTAGCCGTCGTGGAAGTGCAGGCGCACCTCGTACGTCGTCCCCGACTGCACCGGGAACGACCACGCCATCTCCGGGCTCTCCGACGCGTCGTACCGCTCGGTCGCGAATATCGCCGTCGGCGTGCCGTTCGGCACGGACGCGTCGACACTCGCCGGCTGGTACTGACTGTCGGGCAGGTCACCGCCGGCGACGAGGTACTCGCTCGGCGCCGACTCGGTGTCGGCCGTCCAGTCGGTGCCGCCCTCGACGGCGATGGCGGGACCGCCGACGTTCACGCGGTAGAGCGCGTCGCCGGTCGGGTCGCCGCCGTCGTCGGGCGTGCCGGCGCTCTCGTCGTAGCGCAACACCACGACGTTCGACGCGAGTCCGGTCTCGCCCTCCGCGTCCGCGGCGGCGGCGATGAAGTAGTTCAGGCCGCCGGCGGCCGAGGAGTTCGTCAGTTCGACGGGTACCGTCGCGGTGCCGTCGGAACCGACGGTGACGGTGTACTCCTCGACGTCGAGGGCGTTGTTGGCCTCGAACGCCTCGACGTCGTAGCCGGCCGTGCCGTCGTAGTCGGGCACGCCGACGAGGTTGGTCTCTGCCTCCACTCGCAGGAGGGTCACCGTCGAACCGGGGTCGCCGGTGACGGTCACCGTCTGCTGTGCGTCGGCCACCGTCGCGGCCGTGTGAGCGTCCGAGAGCGTCGTCGCGTTCAGCGTGACGTTCTCGACGCCGACGCTCGGTGCGGCGGCGGTCGTCGCGTCGGCGACGGCCTGCGACCCGCCGGCGCTTCCGTCGCCGAACAGGCTCGTCTCGGCCGTCGCGCCGTCCGCGAACTGGACGGTCACGCTGGAGCCGGCGAGTTCCAGCCCCGAGATGGGACCGGCCTCACCGGACTGGACCGAGGACCCGCCCTTGATGCTGGTCGGGTCGTTGTCGATGGAGAAGGCGATGGACTCGCCCGGCTGGAAGGAGCCGAACTCGACGGTGAGCGTGCTGTAGCCGTCGGCGCCGTCGACGCCGTTCTCGGGGTCGGAGACGGTCGCCTGGACCGTCCCGCTCGTCCCGTCGTCGTCGACGGTGAAGCCCTTCGCGCCCTGGTCGCCGGCCGTGCCGTCGGGGTCGAAGACCACGTCGGGCAGGACCGCGGAACTCAGGTTCAGCGTGAGCGACTCGATGTCCTCGTCGCCGGTGTTCTCGACGACGAACGACCCGGAGTCGTACGTCGTCGCGCCGACGCCCTCGCCGGCGTCGACCTGAACGGTCGCCTCGCCGGCCGTCGGGCCGTCGTCGGCGACCTGTTCGACGCGCATCGCCGAGAGCTTCGCGTTGTCGGTGACGACCGAGAGGTCGACGTTCAGTTCGCCGTCGGTCACCTCGACCGTGTACGTCTGCTCGCTCGCGGTGAGCGGACCGACGTCGGCGTAGATGTCGTAGCTCGACAGCACCTGCTCGCCCTCGATGGAGGCGTCGAACAGGCGGTCGTTCTCGTTCGTGCCGTCGCTCGGACCCGAGGAGTCGGGCTGGTCGTTCGTCGAGACGCCCTGGTAGATTTCGGCGAACTGGAGCGTCACCACGTACGTCCCGTTCTCGACGGGGACGTCGTAGCCGAACGCCTCGCCGTACCGCTCGGTGTGGTACAGTTCGTCGTCGTCCGTGCCGTTTATCTCGGGGTCCGACGGCGTGCCGGCGGCCCCGACGGTGAACGTCTGTCCGCCGTCGAAGTTCGTGTCGGCCTGATAGACGGTGCCGTCGGTGGCGGTGTACGCGGGACCGCCCGCGTTGACCGCGAACACCGTCTCCGTGGTCGTCGCGTCGGTGTCCTCAACGGCGACCGTCACCGTGTCGGTGTCCGATGCGCCCGCCTCGTCGGTCACGGTCACCTCGAAGGTGAGCGTGGTGTCGCCGTCCACGTCGGGCGCGGTGAACGTCGGTTGGGCGCCGTCCTGCACGCTCAGTTGCGCGTCGGGACCGCCCGTCTGCGTCCACGAGTAGCCGAGTTGGTCGCCGTCGGCGTCGGTCGAACCGGTCGCGTCGAACGTCACCGTGGCGCCCTCCGAGACCGTCTGGTCGGCGCCGGCGTCGGCGACGGGCGCGGCGTTCGCGCCGATTTCGGTCACGGTCAACCGGTCCCACGACGCGGAGAACGTCTCGTCCGCGCCGTTGGCCGTGCTGATGAGGCCGACGGCCATACCCTGGTTCTCGTCGGCGTACCAGCTCTCGGGGACGGTGAGCGTCTGGTCGAGATAGACGCGTTCGCCGCCGTCGATGGCGTAACTGGCTATCGCCGTGTCGTTCGACGGGTAGACGTCGACGAACAGGTCGATGGTCTGCCCGCTTCCGAACACGTCGGGCTCGGAGACGATAACGGAGTCGCCGTTAGCGACCTGCCCGCCGGACTCCTTCAGGAACTGGACCCCGCCGTTGGGGTTGCCGTTCGCGTCCTGTGCGCCCGCGACCAGTTTGACGTAGTTGTCCTGGTCGCCGGTGCCGAGGTACATCCCGGCGGCCTGGTAGTTCTCGGGCGTCGTGTCGTTCGAGAACGGCGATTCGACCGTCCCGGAGACGGTGAACGGCGCGTCGCCGGTCGCGTTCACGCCGTACTGGAACGCGTACGCCTGCGAGTTCTTGTTCTCGTAGGCGTCGCCGAAGGGCGCGGCGTCCACCGAGATGCGCTCGGTTGCGCCGCCGGCGCGGACCTGCGAGGCGTTGTAGAGGTCCGCGTAGTCGGTGCCGTTCGTCATCAGGCCGGTGAAGCCGAGGCCGAACAGCGACTGCGGGTGCTGCCCCGCCTCGAACTGCCGGTCGACCGGTAGGTCGTTGTCGAGGCCGTTCTGCGCGTCGATGGCGAACGGATCCTCGCCGTCGGAGAGTCCGTCGTTGTCGTCGTCGGTGTCTATCGAGTCGGGCGAACCGTCGAAGTCCCTGTCCTCGGGCTGTGAGGCCTGCGAGCAGGGGTCCGTGCCGACCTGGTTCTCGTCGGCGTTGGTGTAGCCGTCGCCGTCGGCGTCACCGTCCGGGTCGTACTCCGAGGAGTCGGGGTCGTCCGCCGTGCAGACGCCGCCCGCCGCCCCGTCGTAGTCGTTCGGTTCGAAGACGGTTATCTGGTTGCTGCCGTAGGTGGCGGCCCACACCGTGCCGGGGAACACCGCGTCGTCGCCCTGTGCGTGGACGTCGAGCGGGTTGCTCCCGATGTTCTCGAACAGCGCTTCGGTGGACGTGGCCTCGGTCCCCTGCGCGTTCAGTTCGACGCGCTGGACGTCGCCGGAGTTCCACATCGCGAGGAGCAGGTCGCCCTGCATCGCGCCGCCGAAGTTCGACGCCGTGTAGACGTCCATCCCCTGCGCCGTCGCGCCGAACGTCTCGAGCGCGGCGCTCTCGGAGGAACCGTTCGTCGGCGAGATGAAGTCGCAGTTCACCGAGTCGTGGAGACCGCTCTCCACGGCCGCGCCGAACTGGCTGTTCGGGTTACCGCGGGTCGGGTTCGGGTGACCGGCGTAGTAGTCCTCGCCGTCGACGTGGTAGACGCCCGCGGCGGAGAACTCGTCCTGTTCGTTCTGCTCGTTGGTGCAGACGCCCTGCGGCCCCTCGTCCACGACGATGCCGCCCCAACCGGGGTTGGCGCTGTTGTCCGTCGCGTACAGTTTGCCGCTCTCCCCGAGAGCGATGTCGTAGGCGTTCCGGTAGCCCGGCGAGTAGACGTCGACCGGACTGTCGGCCGTCCACTTCGCCATGTTCGCGCCGTCCATCCCGCCGAACGGGCCGTCGGTCGGCGTCGCGTCCGGGTCCAGGGTCGGCAGGTCGTACAGGTACGTCGCGTCGGTGTTGGCGGCGTCCTTCTCGGCCATCGCGTCTATCTGGCCGAGGTCGATGGAGAGAATCGCCGCCGAGAGCGCGTACTCCGGCGTCAGCGCGAAGTTGTCCGAGGGCGCGCCCTTGTTCGTGTGGCCGCCCTGCGCGACGTACAGCGTGTCGTTCGCCGCGTCGTACTGGAGGCCGTTCGTCGCGTGGTTCTCCTCGGACCGCGGCAGGCCGCGGACGAGCATGTCGTGGTCCCACCCGCCGTCGCTCTGCTGAGTCAACCGCGAGACGACGCCGGAGTTGGTGTCCAGTCCGCTGTCGGTGTGGCCGCCGCCGGCCCCGATGCGGGGGTCGCTGGACGTGACGTAGACGACGGGCGTGTCGGCCGTCCCCTCGACGATGAGCCCCGTCACCTGCCTGTTGCCGACGCCCGGGTTGTACGACCCGTCGTCGTCGTGGTTCGGGATGTCCTGCACGGCGTCGATGACCTCGGAGTCGGTCACCGCGTAGTCGTTCGGGCCGTTGCGGGTGATCTCGAACGCCTTTATCTCGCCGGACTGCTGGGAGACGTAGAGGCGTCCGTCGGGGCCGAAGTCGAGCGACGTCGGGTTCCCGAGGTTCACGTCGAGTCCGCTCACGCCGAAGCCGACGGGGACGGAACTGGAGCCGTCGCCGGCGAGTTCGACCGTCAGCGGACTAGCCGTGTTGGGCGCGTCGTGGTCGACTTCGAGCGTCGCCGCCTTCGGCGTCGCGTCCGACGGCGTGAAGGTCACCTCGACGGCCACCGTCTCGCCGGGCGCGAGCGTCGTGCTGCCCGCGAAGTCGGCGGTGAACTCGTCCGCGTCCGCACCCGTCACGGAGACGTCGGAGACGGTGATGTCGGCGTCGCCCGACCCGCCGTCGTTCGAGAGCGTGACCGTCTGCGTCTCGCTGGCTCCCGCGACGACGGTGCCGAAGTCGAGTTCCTCCGGACCGCCGAGTTCGCCGGGCGACGGCGTCGCCTCGACGATCTCGATGGCGTTGACCTGCGGGTTCTCGGTCACGTGTGCGAAGTCGACGTCGACCGTTCCGTCGCTGGTGACGGTGAACGTCTCCATCCCCGCCGTCTGGTCGCCGTAGGCGGCGATGGGGTCGAAGTTCTCGACGGTCTGGCCCTCGACGCTGACGTCGAAGACGCGGTCGCCGGGCGCGCTCGTGCCGTCGAATCCGTCGTAGAAGTAGAGTCGGACCTCGACTTTCTGTCCGGACGGAACGTCGAACTCGTACTGCATCTCGTCTCCCTCCGGCGGGTCGTACCGCTCGGTGGTCCAGATGCCCGCGGGCGTCCCGGACGGAACTGTGCTGTCTATCGTACTCGGTGCCGGATTGCTGGCGGTGCTCCCGCCGGCGACCAGGTACTGGGTGTCGGACACCCAGTCCGGGCCGTCGGTCGCGGCGACTGCCCCGCCCGCGTTCGCGCGGTAGAGGACGTCACCCGGTGCCGCCGCGGCCGTGCCCGAGAAGGCGACGGTTCCGGCGAACACCGAGGTGACCATCAGCACCGCGACGAATACGGTCGTGATCCGTTTCGTGCGTCGTGTCATTGTATCATGTGTCGTGTCGTTCGTTGGTTCGTGGTCGATCGTCCCGCTCGCACCGCACCAGCCCCACAGTCGGCGTGCGAGAGTGCCGAGTCGGGTACGAGTCAGAGCGTGTCGGCATAGTATCAGTATTATTACAATACTCGTCCGGGGCGGGCCGATTCGGAATCGTAACGGTTCGTTGAGCGGATTATCGGCGTCGTAACCGAACGGATAGGCGCACCGAAACCGCTGATTCGGGGTCTCTCGGTGGCCGAGAGCGGCGAGAGAACTGTCGTCCGGCGCTCGAGAAACATATCGCTACGTCGAGAGGTTACGGTCGCGAGTGCGGCCGCTATCGAGTCGGATGGGCGACGAGAGCGAACCACCGAGTCAGGCGGGCCGGTGGAGCGACCGGACGGAGAGAGCGAAGAGCAGGGAGAACAGGAGGCCGAACGTCGTGGCGACGGGCAGGCGCGGCGACACCACGCCGAGGACGACGGCGGCGGCGACGGCGACGCCCGCACCCGAGAGGACGGCGGCGTACCGACTCCAGTCTCGCGCGGGGCCGTCGTGGGTCCGTTCCTCGAACCCGAAGTCGAGTTCGGCCGCCGCCTCGGTGAGTTCGATGCCCACCCAGCGCCGGTCGGCCCGGACGAGTCCGGCGTCGACCAGTTTGCCGAGGTGGTTCTGGTAGAGCGCCGTGTACGCGCTCTTTCGCTGTTCGGGCGTCACCTCTTCGACGGGCACGCCGTTCTCCACCGCGGCGACGTACTCGGCGAGTTCGCCGACCGATGCGGGAGCCGAGTGCTCGCGGAGGTACCGAAGCGCGTGCCGGCGACGCGAGTTTCCGAGCATCTCGTAGAGGTCGGCCTCCTCGATGCCGTCCGCAGCGTCGTCGTCGCGTTCGGGCGTCCGTTCGAGAGCCTGCGACATGGTAGATTCACCTCCGGGAGACAGCCCTTTTGTTATGTCAACAGTATCGAAATATACCTTCGAACGACGGTCAGCCCGCCTCGTCCCCTCGCGAGCCCCGTCGGCGAAACGGCCCGTTTAGCGGCGCTAAATCGGGAGGTTAGCGCCGGAAGCGGCCGGCTAGCGGGGGCGGTTCACGCGCCGGGGATGAAGTTCGTGACGTCCATCGTCTCGGCGACCATCCAGCAGACGAAGCCGAGATAGGTGACGAACAGGCCGTACGACTCCCGGTCCGACAGCGAGAGGTCCGTCCGGAGGACGGTGAAC
Organism: Halogeometricum rufum; assembly: GCF_900112175.1. Lineage (NCBI taxonomy): Archaea > Methanobacteriati > Methanobacteriota > Halobacteria > Halobacteriales > Haloferacaceae > Halogeometricum > Halogeometricum rufum. The sequence goes on from NZ_FOYT01000004.1 coordinate 203,822, forward strand.
AGGAGCACCGTCGCGAGCGTGAGAAAGCCCATCGTCGGGACGGCGATGGCGAAGTCGATGGGTGCCGCGCCGACGATGAGGACGCCGAGTGGGATGGCGACGAGGAGGTCGAACGTGTTCGACCCGAGGACGTTGGCGAGACTGGTGACGCCGCGGTTGCCGCGCGCGGCGCGGACGCTGACGAGCGTATCGGGGAGACTCGTCGCCGCCGCCAGCACCGTGATACCCCACAGGAAGTCGGGTGCGTCGTAGACGTCGCCGACGAACTGGATGGCGTGAACCAACTGCTCGACGGCGACGAGGATGACGGCGAGACCCGCAAGCAGCGTCGCCCACTGTCGCAGGACGGCCACGTCCCCGGCCGGTTCGGCCTCGTAGTCGGCCGTGTCGGCGTACTGGATGAAGACGTAGAGGGCGTAGAGTGCGAGCGGCATCACCGCGAGAGGCCGCGTGACGGTCCCGGTCAGCGTCGCCTCGCCGGGGTAGTAGATGACCGCCATCGCGAACGTGATGACGACGACGGAGACGGCGATCATGTAGAACTGCGCCTCCTTGTAGACGAGCGTCCGACTCGCCTCCACGTCGTCGTCGGTCAGGATGCCCGACAGCGCCGGAATGACGAGGATGTTGAAGATTGCCGACCCGACGATGGCGCCGACGCCGAGGCCGAACGACCCCGAGAGCGCCGCGAACACGACGCTCGCCAGTTCCGGGAAACTGGACCCGACGGCCGCGACGATGGCCCCCTGGACGACGAGTGGCAGTCCGTAGTACCGCGACAGCGTCTCGCTCGCCCCTTCGAGCCAGCCGCTCCCGACGTAGACTGCCGCCGTCGCGAGGAGGATGACGACGACGTTGCCCGCGAGCGATTGGACCATTCGTTGCCCCCGTCTCGGCCGCGGGTGAAATTCGTTCGGATACGCGGTGCGACGCCGAAAGACAAGTGAGATTGTCTTAGTGCAATTCTATTGGGTAAGCTTTATCACCGACTCGCCGGACACGACATATTGCGGTCGATAGCAGCGACCCACGAGATGTGGAACTAACCGGCTGGAGGGTTCAGTAGTGACAACCATGGACTGTCCCGACTGCGGACACGGGCGAACGGGCGTCGTCGACACGCGGACGGGCGAGGACGGAACGACCGTCCGGCGCCGCCGCGAGTGCCGACGGTGTTCGTTCCGCTTCACGACGTACGAGCGACCCGAGTGGGAGACCCTCCAGGTGAAGAAACGCGACGGACGCATCGAACCGTTCGACCGGGAGAAACTCGCCGCGGGCATCGAACGGGCCGCGGAGAAACGGCCCGTGGACGCCGCGGCCGTCGAGTCACTCGTCGAGGAGATAGCGCGCGAACTCGCCGGGCGGGAGACGAGAATCGTCTCCTCGAGCCTCGTCGGCGAACTCGCCTCCGAGCGACTGCGGGAACTCGACTCGGTGGCGTACATCCGGTTCGTCTCGGTGTACGAGGCGTTCTCGGACCCCGAGGAGTTCCTCGACGAACTCGACCGGGTGCTCGACGACCGGTTGGACGACGCGGCCGGCGCGTCCGACCAGACTGACGACGATTCACCAGATGGCTAGCACACAGACGACGCAGACTGACGACGTACGGACGATTCTCGAACAGGCGCGGACGGGCTACGAAGCCGTCCTCACAGACGAGGTGGTGGACCGACTCGTCGACGAGGCGGAGCGGAACCTCTACGACGGGGCGTCGACGGACGAGGTGTACGAGGCGCTCGAAGGCGTGACGACGGCGCGAATCGAGCGCGACCCGGCGTACCAGTACGTCGCCGCCGACGTGCATCGGCGGCGCTACTTCCGACGGGTGACCGGGGAGCGACTCGGAGTGGCCGAGGAGGGAGACGGTGCCGACGGTGACGACACCGGCTACCTCTCCGCCGACGCCGACGCGACGTACCGCGACACGTTCGTGTCGAACCTCGAACGCGGCGTCGAGGCGGACCTGCTGGACGAACGCCTCCTCGACGGGCGGTTCGACCGCTCGGCACTCGCCGACGCCCTCGTCCCCGAACGCGACGAGACGTTCGACTACATCGCGATGTCCACGCTGACGCAGCGGTACTTCGTCGAGACGAACGACGGCGACCCCCTCGAACTGCCGCAGGCGTTCTGGATGCGGGTGGCGATGGGGCTGGCTATCGAGGAGGACGACCCGCAACGACGGGCGCTTGAATTCTACGACGTGCTCTCCCGCCTGCTGTTCACCCCCTCGACGCCGACGCTGTTCCACAGTGGGACGACCCACCCGCAACTGTCCTCCTGCTACCTCACCACCGTCGAAGACGACTTAGAGCACATCTTCGACTCGTACAAACACCACGCGCAACTGTCGAAGTGGAGCGGCGGCCTCGGCAACGACTGGACGAACCTCCGCGCGGAGGGCGCACTCATCGAGAGCACGGGCGTCGAGTCCACCGGGACGGTGCCGTTCCTGAAGATAAGCAACGACGTGACCGCGGCCATCAACCGCTCCGGGAAGCGGCGCGGCGCGGCCTGCGCCTACCTCGAAGCGTGGCACCTCGACTTCCCCGCGTTCCTCGACTTGCGGCGGAACACCGGCGACGAACGCCGCCGCACCCACGACATGAACACCGCCGCGTGGGTGCCCGACCTGTTCATGGAGCGAGTGGCGGACGACGCGGAGTGGACGCTGTTCTCCCCCGACGAGGTGCCCGAACTCCACGAGACGTACGGCGAGGAGTTCGCGGACCTGTACGAGGAGTACGAGGCGAAGGCCGAGGCGGGGGAACTCCGCCAGTCCGAGACGGTCGACGCCGCCGACCTCTGGCGGACGATGCTCACGCGCCTGTTCGAGACGGGCCACCCGTGGATAACGTTCAAGGACCCCTGCAACGTCCGGTCGCCGCAGGACCACGTGGGAACGGTTCACTCCTCGAACCTCTGCACGGAGATTACGCTGAACACGAGCAGCGACGAACACGCCGTCTGCAACCTCGGCAGCGTCAACCTCTCGAACCACGTCGCCGACGACGAGTTGGACAGGGACGCCCTCGCCGACACCATCGAGACGGCGATGCGGATGCTCGACAACGTCGTGGACCTCTGTTTCTACCCGACCGACGAGGCGGAGTACTCCAACATGCGGCACCGACCCATCGGTCTCGGCGTGATGGGCTTCCACGACGCGCTGATGCAGACGGGGACGCCGATGGCCTCCGAGGACGCAGTCGAGGCGGCGAACCGCTGGCAGGAGTTCGTCTCCTACCACGCCATCCTGAACAGTTCCCGGTTGGCGAGAGAGCGCGGTGCGTACGAGACGTTCGAGGGGAGCAAGTGGGACCGCGGCATCCTCCCGCACGACACGGTGGACCGCCTCGAAGCGGAACGGGGTCGCGAGATTCCGACCGACCGCTCGGAGACGATGGACTGGGACCGGGTGCGCGACCACGTCGACGCGCACGGGATGCGTAACTCGAACACGATGGCCGTCGCGCCGACGGCGACCATCTCCACCATCAACGGGACGACGCCCTCCATCGAACCCATCTACTCGAACCTCTACGTCAAGTCGAACATGAGCGGCGACTTCACCGTCGTCAACGAGCGGTTGGTCGCCGACCTCAAGGAACGAGACCTGTGGGACGACGAGATGGTCGACCGCATCAAGTTCCACGACGGGTCGATTCAGGAAGTCGCGGAGATTCCCGCGGCGACGCGCGAACTGTACCGGAGCGCGTTCGAGATAGACCCGCGACACCAACTCCGCCTGACCGCCCACCGCGGCCAGTGGATAGACCAGTCCGTCTCCCACAACGTGTTCTTCCCGAGTACGGACGGTTCGCTGCTGGACGACGTGTACAAGACGGCGTGGCGACTCGGCGTGAAGACGACGTACTATCTCCGGACGCTCGGCGCGTCGCAGATAGAGAAGTCCACGCTCGACATGGCCGAGTACGGCCGGACGCAACGCCGCGACGGCGTCGGCGCGTCCGAGGGGTCCGCCGCCGACGCGGACGAACGCGCCGACGCGGACGACGCAGACGGCGACGGTTCCTCGCTCGCCCGAGTCGAAGACCCGACCTGCGACGCCTGCCAGTGAGACGACCGACTCCCGACACAGACACCTCATGCCAATCCTGAACCACGACGCGGAACACGACCCGAACAAGATACTGCCCATCGACTACGACTGGGCGCGCCAGTACTACCGCGACGGCGTCGCCAACAACTGGGTGCCCGAGGAGATACCGATGCAGGAGGACGTCGCCCAGTGGAACGGCGACGCCCTGACCGACTCGGAGCGACGGTTGGTCGAGTGGAACCTCGGCTTCTTCTCCACCGCGGAGTCGCTGACGGCGAACAACATCGTCCTCGCCCTCTACGAGTACGTCACCGCCCCCGAGTGCCGCCAGTACCTGCTCCGACAGGCCTACGAGGAGGCCATCCACACGGACACGTTCATCTACTGCTGTGACTCGCTTGGGTTCGACCCCGAGTACATGTACGGCATGTACGACCGCGTCCCCGCGATTCAGGAGAAAGACGAGTTCGTCGTCGACCTGACGCGGAACCTCGACGACGCCGACTTCGCGGTCGAAGACACCGAGGACGTGCGTGACCTCCTGCGGGACCTGGTCGGCTTCTACGTCGTCATGGAGGGCGTGTTCTTCTACGCCGGGTTCGCCATGATGCTGGCGCTGAAGCGACAGAACAAGATGGTCGGCATCGGTCAGCAGTTCGAGTACATCATGCGCGACGAGTCCCTGCACGTGGGGTTCGGCGTGGACCTCATAAACCAGATTCGCGCGGAGAACCCCGGCGTCTGGACCGACGCGTTCGGCGCGGAGGTGCGTGACCTGATTGAGGAGGCGGTGGAGTTAGAGCAGTTGTACGCCCGCGAGGCGTGCCCCGACGACGTGCTGGGGATGAGTCCCGGCCAGTTCGCCGAGTACGTGGAACACGTCGCCGACCGGCGACTCGGGCAGTTGGACCTCGACCCCAGTTACGGGACGGACAACCCGTTCCCGTGGATGAGCGAGGCGGTCGACCTCAACAAGGAGAAGAACTTCTTCGAGACGCAGGTGACGGAGTACCAGAGCGGCGGGTCGCTGGACTGGTAGCCCGCCCGACCCTCACCGCGACTCGCCCAGTCGCAGGACGGCGTCGGCGAGGACGTCCACCGCGAGTTCGAGGCTCCGTTCGTCGACGTCGAACGTCGGCGTGTGGTGGCCGCCGGGATGGTCCGTTCCGACGACGGCGTACGCCGCGTTTCCGCCGTTCTCGTTCACCCGGCGCATCAGGAACGTGGCGTCCTCGCTCGCGCCGAAGTCGGCCGACGGAATCGTCGTCGTCACGCCGGGGTGCGCCCGCGCGGCCCGTTCGACGTGTTCGGCCGTCGCCGCGTCGCTGTCGGCCCGCGGCGCCTCGCCCGTGACGGCGATGTCGACGTCACAGCCGTGACGCTCGGCCGCGGTCCGAATCACCGTCGCGCACTCCTCGAACATGTACTCCATCAGGTCGGTGTCCTCGCCGCGGACCTCCGCCTCGAAGGCGGCCCGGTCGGCGACGACGTTCGTGTGCGCGGGCGCGCCACCGTCGACGTGGCCGACGTTGACCCGCGTCGCGCCGTCGCCGTGGCGGGGGACGGCGTACAGGTCCGACGCCGCCGACACCGCCGCCTGAATCGCGTTGTCGCCGGCCTCGGGGTTCTTCGCGGCGTGAGCGGGCGTCCCGGAGAACGTCGCGACGAACCGGCGAATCGCGAGGGGTTTGACGACGCCCGCGACGACGGTTCCCGTCGGCCTGTCGAGGCCGAGGTGGACGGCGAGGAGGTGGTCCACGTCGTCCACCTGCCCGCCCGCCGCGAGGGCCTTCGCGCCGCCGGCCACCTCCTCTGCGGGTTGGAAGAGGACTTTGAACGTCCCCGCGAAGTCGCTCTCGGCGACGGCTTCGAGGACGCCGAGGCCGATGGTCGCGTGGCCGTCGTGGCCGCAGGCGTGCATCACGCCGTCGTTGGTCGAGCGGAACCCCTCTGCGGCGGGGCGGTGCGACGGGTCGTCGGACTCGGTGACGGAGAGGGCATCGACGTCCACGCGGAGGGCCACGACGGGACCGTCGCCGCGTTCGAGGACGGCCACCGCGCCCGTGTGCCCGCCGCGCATCCGTTCGAGGACGTCCGCGCGCACGCCGTGGTCCTCGGCGCGCCGGAACCACTCGTCCAGTCGTTCCTCCGCCGGCACGGACAGTCGACTGTCCGGGTCGGTCACGTCTGGACCGTACCGCACCTCGTCGACGCCGATGCGTTCGACGGAGTCGACGACGCGAGCGGTCGTGACGAACTCGCACCACGCCGGTTCGGGGTAGCGGTGGAACGCCCGCCGAATCTCGCGCAACTCGTCTCGAATCCGCCCCGAGTCGGCGGCCGTCATTCCGACCCCCCGCCCTCCCCGCAGACCGCCGCTTCCAGTTTCGACGCGGCGAGGTTGCGCCCCGAAACCTGCAGTACCACCGTCTGCCCGGCGAGTTCGTCGCCGCGTTCGAGTGCCGCCGCGACGGCGGCACAGGCCGCCCCCTCCAGGAGGAGGTGTTCCTCCCGGAGCATCGTCTCGACGGCGTCCTCGATTCGGTCGTCGCTCACGAGGACCATCTCGGAGAGGCCCTCGCGCAGCATCTCGGTCGTGAGGGCGAACGGGACGCGCGACTGGAGGCCCTCGGCGTAGGTGTCCGCGTCCTCGCGCGGGCGGAGGTGCCCCTCGGCCCACGCGTGGTACATCGCACTCGCGTTCTCCGACTGCACGCCGACGACGTCGGCGTCCGCGATGTCGCCGACGGTCAGACAGTAGCCCGACGCGCTACTGCCGCCGCCGACGGGGCAGAACAGGGTGTCCACCTCGGGGACTCGTTCGACGACTTCGAGGCCGGCGGTGGCGACGCCCGCGACGAGTGCCGGTTCGTTCGCCGAGTGGACGTAGCGGTAGCCCTCCGTTCGCGCCCGCGCTTCGGCCCACTCGCGCGCGTCGTCGTAATCGCGGCCGTGCGGGTGTACCTCCGCACCGAACCGCTCCATCGCCGCCACCTTGTCGGGGTTCGGGTCGCCCGGGACGGCGACGACGACGGGGATGTCGAACTCCCGGCCCGCGTAGGCGACGGACTGGCCGTGGTTCCCCGTACTCGCCGCGACGAGGCCGGGGTCGTGAAATTCCTCGTCGAGTCGGGCGCAGAGGTTGACGCCGCCGCGGACCTTGAACGCGCCCGTCGGCAGCGTATCCTCGCGCTTGAGGTAGACGTCGGCGTCGAGTTCGGCCGAGAGGAACTCGCTGCGGACGAGGGGCGTCTCCGGCAGGTGTCGGCTGACGACCGAACGTGCCGCGTACACGTCCGAGAGCGTCGGCGGTTCGAGGTCGTGATACGAGAACACCGTCGTCTCGTCGGGCGACTCTACGGTGTCGTACGTTGTCATAGGCCACGTTGCAGGCTGACGGATATAAATCTCCGTGAGCCGGGTCGGGACGGCAGTACGAAGCGAAGTCCTCCGTCCTGAGAGAGGTTTGGCGCGAGGATGGAGTGTCATCTCAGTTAGAATTTCGCCCGGATACGCAGTTCAATTCTGTCGCAAAAAGTGTTTAATATCTGTTACGAGCAGTTGCCGTTGCAGATGTCGAACGAAAATACCGCAGACGACGGCGTCGAACGACGAAGCGTGATACAGACAGGAGCGCTCCTCTCGGCCGGCATCTTCGCCGGCTCGCAGGGAGTCGCCGCGAACGAGGACGACTCGACAGCGACACCGACGGCCGACGGTGCCTCGGAGGGAGAAACTGTCGGCTGCGGCGACACGATAACGGGAGAGTTGACCGAGGACGACGAGAGCGGGTTCCGCGGTGACGGACACTATCAGGACGCGTATCAGTTGTCCGTCGAGGACGACGCGTTCGTCTCGCTCACGCTCTCGACGAGTCAGCCCGAGGACCCCGAGGAGGGAACGAACGACCCGTACCTCTATCTCCTCGACTCGAACGGTTTCGTCCTCGCCGAGGACGACGACAGCGGCGGGGAGCTGAACTCGGCCATCAGCCGCGTTCGGCTGTCCGCCTCCGAGACGTACACCGTCCTCGCGACGACGTACGCCCCGGAAGACACCTTCTCGTACGAGTTGGGCGTCGACTGCATCCTCGCCCTCTCTGCGGAGAAGTGGCTCGGCTGCGGCGACACGCTGACGAAACCGCTGGAGAGCAGCGACGAGACGGGGTTCCGCGGGCCGAACTTCTACCACGACGTCATCGGCTTCGAGGGGTCGGCGGGCCAGAACGTGCGCATCTCGATGTCGTCGGCCGAGGGCGACACGTACGTCTACCTCGTCGCCCCGGACGGCGAAATCGTCGCTCAAGACGACGATAGCGGGGAGGGAACGAACTCGCTCGTCACGGCAACGCTCGACGCCGACGGCGACCACTACATCGTCGCGACGAGTTGGGCCCCCGAGACGACGTTCGAGTACGACATCTCGCTCGACTGTCCGCCCGAACGCGACCCCGAGGTCATCGAGTGCGGTCAGGAGGTGGCCGGCGAACTCGCGCGGGGAGACCGGACCGGCTTCCGCGGCGACGGGTTCTACAGCGACTTCTACGCGTTCGAGGGTACCGCCGGCGACTTCGTCTCGGTTCTGATGGGACCGCCGCGGTTCGAGTCGGGCGACGCCTACCTCTACCTCCTCGACCCGGACGGACGCATCATCGCCGAGGACGACGACGGCGGTATCGGCACGGACGCGCTCATCAACCGACGGCTCGGGGCGGACGGCGAGTACACCATCGTCGCGACGAGTTTCGGCTCGGGCGAACGGTTCCCGTACGAGCTGATTCTGGGTTGTCAGTCCACCGGAGCGCCGCCCTGCAACGAGACCATCGCGTGCAACACCACCGTCACGGGGACCCTCGAACCCGGCGACCAGAGCGGCTTCCGCGGACCGAACTACTTCCAGGACGTCCACTGCTTCGACGGCGAGAGCGGCGACGTCGTGACCGTCTCGCACTCCAGCGAGGCGTTCGCCGACCCGTATCTCTACCTCGTCGACCCGGACGGAACAGTCGTCGCCGAGGACGACGACAGCGGCGGCAACCTCGATTCGCTGATTCGGGAGTACGAACTCACCCAGTCGGGGACCTATCAGATCGTGGCTACCAGCTACGCCCGAGGGGCGTCGTTCGACTACAACCTGACGCTCCAGTGTCGGTGAACTGAGTCGTCGGCGGGGACAACCGCCCCGACGCCGACGTGACGTTCTTTCCGTCGTACTGACCGGGAAGAAAACCTGAAATTCGGTGGAAGACGGTCCATCTGCCGTGACTTCTTTGTGTACTTCGGGCGCAAGTTCACGTCATGAGCACCACGTCGGGAGTCGTCTCGTCGGCCAAGGCCGTGGGCGAAGCGTTCCGCGAGAAGAACGTCACCTTCCTCGCGGGGAGCATCGCCTACAACGCCTTCGTCTCCCTCGTTCCCATCCTGTTGTTCTTCGTCCTCGTCGTCGCGTTCTTCGGAACGGGATGGCAGGACCAGATTCTCTCGACCATCACGCAGAACGTCTCGCCGACCATCGGCGACTTCATCAAACGGATGTTCGCCACGCAGGCCGACAAGGTCACCGGCTCGTCCGTCGTCGGGTTCGCCGTCCTCGTATGGAGTGCGCTGAAGATATTCCGCGGCCTCGACACGGCGTTCTCCGAGATATACGAGGTGGAGGCCGACAACTCCATCGTCGACCAGATAAAAGACGGCGTCGTCGTCCTCGTCAGCCTGCTGCTCTCCATCGCGGCCATGATAGCCGCGACCAGCGTGTTCGGGGCGTTTCAGGGGATGATTCCCTACCTCGGCGCACTCCTGCCCTTCCTGCTCGCCCTCGGACTCGTCGTGGCGTTCTTCCCGATATACTACGTCTTCCCCGACGTGGACGTCTCCGCCCGGGAGATTCTCCCCGGCGTCGTCGTCGCGGCGGTGGGCTGGGCGCTCCTGCAGGGCCTGTTCCAGATATACGTCGCTCACTCGACGGCCGGCGGTACCGACATCGTCACCGGCATCATGCTGCTTCTCACCTGGCTCTACTTCACCGGCGTCGTCCTCCTCCTCGGCGCGGTCATCAACGCCGTCCGCGGCGGCTACACGAAGTATCAGCGAGCTTGAGAAGAGGGAGTTCGACGGCCGTTCGAGTGCGTCGCCGGCGTACCGATGCGGTGGCTACCGCGACATCGCCGACCGCGCGTCGTCGGTCGACTCGCGGTCGTACTTCCGCTCGAACTCGCCGATGAGTTGTCCCATCTCCGCGTACCAGTCGTTGAGCATGCGCTGCATGTTGGTGGCAATCTCGTCCGAGTCGGCCGGCGAGTAGACGTGGTAGTAGCCGCCTTGGTCGTAGTTCACCTGCTCCTTCTCGATGAAGCCGCTCTCGAGGAGACGTTGGACCGCCCGGTACGCGGTGGACCGTTCGCGGTCGACCGCGTCGGCCACCCCGTCCACGGTGAGGGGGTCGTCGGCTGTGACGAGGGCTCTGTAACACTCCTTGTCGAGTTGCTTCAGACCGTAGAAGCACTCGAGGAGCCCCTCACATTCGATGTCCGCCTCGAGTTGCTTGGACATTGAATCGGGCATCGTATGTTCGCTCCTACGACCGCGGCGGGTATAACGTTTGTGTAGGGAATTTACAATTCTGCAGGTAAACCAACGACGAACGGGTCGAGATGCCGCGGTACGGGCCCCCGTCACCCATCGGCGAGCGCTCGGTCTCTCGGTGTCGAATCCCGTACCACACACGCTCGACTATCCGCGAAATCACTCGCCCGCCGACGCGTCAGTTTCGACCCATCCGTTCGGTGCACCTTCGTGATTCCTCGCGTTACGTGGGGAGAAATCACAATATATTCCACGATACGAGACTCGTCACTCGCGAGACGAGTCGAGTTCTCCGATTCGTCGGAGTCGTGTTCGATGACGCGCGCGCATCGGAAGCGACGATTCGTCGAGCGAGGGCGCTCGAACCCCTCGTAGCCACTCGTAACTTACACATCACTATGGGTGAGTTACCGAGATACAGTATTGTACCATGATTGCAAAACTATTATAGCCTCTGACCGGATACAGAGTGATGTGAGGATTCCATGATACGCACAAGACTGCCTCAAGGTGTCGACCGATGTTAGGGCTCGAAGGTCTGAGCGGGAACATGCTGGCGGCGACCCTCATCGGGTTGGTGCTGGTAGAAGCGATCGTGCTGTACGTGGGGTACGGCATTCTCGAATCGGCGCTGGGGAAGCGCGTGACCGACCTCATCAGGGGTATCTAACGATGGAGATACTCGGAGTCGGCGTCGAGTTGCTGACGATGTTCGCCGGATTCGGACTGCTCATCGGAATCCTGTTCGGGTTCTTCGGGATGGGCGGTTCGTTCCTCGTCACGCCGGCGTTACTCGTGATGGGGTACGCACCGAACGTCGCCGTCGGGTCCGGCCTCGCGTTCGTGTTCGGTACCTCCGTCATCGCGACGCTCAAACACCGGGACCTCGGACAGGTGGACTACAAACTCGGTGTGCTGATGATAGCCGGGACGACCGCCGGCATCGAAGTCGGGAAGATAGGGTTGGAGTACCTCCAACACATCGGACTCGCGGGTAGCATCGTCAGCATCGCCTACGTGGGCCTGCTGGGTTCTATCGGCGTGTTCGTGACGTACAACGCGGTCAAGGGCGGCGGCGGCGGTATCTCGCACGACGCCGAGGACGCCGACGCCGACGCCGACGACATCCCCGACATCGCGAAGAAGATTCAGTCGTACCACGTCCCCCCGATGATCTCCCTCCGGGGCGGCATCACCGTCTCGCTGTGGATGGTCCTCCTGGTCGCGTTCGCGACGGGACTGCTCTCGGGCTTCCTCGGCGTGGGTGGCGGCTTCATCCGCATGCCCGCGCTGTTCTACCTCGTGGGCGTCCCCGTCCCCGTCGCGGTCGGGACGGACCTGTTCGAGATCGTGTTCTCGGGCGGTATCGGGTCGTTCCTGTACGCCCAGTCCGGCGCGGTGGACCTGTCCATCGTCGTGCCGCTACTGGCCGGGAGCGCTCTCGGTGCGAGACTCGGCGCCGGCGCGACGAGCCTCGTCGACGAGGACGACATCAAGGTCTACTTCGGCGTGATGCTGCTGCTCGGCGCGTTCGCCGTCGCCGTCCGGCAGGTCGGCGACTACGTCGGCATCGAAGTGTTCGACGTCGTCAGCCTCGCCATCATCCTCGGCGCGGCACTGCTGGTGAGTGGCGCAGTCGTCCTCAGCAGCATCCGCGAACTCCGCGCCGAGGCGGTCACCAGCGAACGGTCGACCGCCGACTGACCCACCGCGACGGTCGGTCACACGCGAACGAAAGCGCGGTCCCGGCGTTCGGGACCGACTGTGGCTACTTTTCTCGTCGTCGACCGCTCCTGCGTCGAGCGCTCGGACGGCCAAACGGCGTTACTCGATGCGCGGTGGCTCCTCGTCGGTTCGCCCCGGGAGTTCTAATTCTATCTCGAGTTCGGGTTCCCCGACGCCCTCGTAGTCGATTTCGAGTTCTACCGGTTCGCCGAACGCGAAGGGGAGTTCCCACTCGTCAGTCGAAATCGTGACCTCGTCGCCGTCGCGCAACTGTTCGCCGAGGGCCACGAGGAAGTCGCCCGCCTCGCGGGCGTCGAGTCGGAACTCCTCTTCGAAGTCGCGTCCGGAACGGATCACGGTACGGTCTTCGGTCGGTGAGTCGTCGTCCGTCATCGGTCGCGTTTAGGGAGGCCTAAATAATAATTGATGCGGCCCCGACTCGCGGGCGGACCGGACGCGGATTCCGCGCGTGCCCCGAGACGACTCACCGACGCACTCGACCGACCCTGTCCGGCCGGCACGAACTCCGGCCCCCCGTGCGGTGGGCGGCGGAGACGTCGACAGATGCACTTACCCGCGTCGGCCTCGAATCTCGACTCGAATGACAACCGACGTCGTAGTTCGCTGCGCCGACTGCGCGTACGCGGCCGCGTTCGACTCGCTTCGGGCCGCCCGGACGGCCCTCGACGACCACGAACGGGAGACGGGCCACTCGGTCGAGTGGAACATCGGACGCCTGTCCGGCGGCGTCGAACGCGCCGGCGCGGACGCCGGCGTCTGCGGACGCGAGGGCTGTGCGAATCCGGACTCGCCGTTGCTCGACCACGGCGGGAGCGACGACGCGTAACCCGTTCCGTCTGAACTCGCCGTTCCCGCGGCCATCGCCTCCTCGCTCCCGAGACGACCGGCGTGCCGGCGTCTGTCGGGTGCGGTCGTCACACGTGAACGAGTCTGACACAAGTCTCATGTGTCTCGATTGGAGAACGTCTGACCGCATGAGACATCTGGGACTCAAAGTACGGATGGCCGTCGTCGGTGCCATCCTCGCGGCGTTCTATCTCGTCGCAGTCGCCGCCGCGATGGTGACGTTCGGTCAGGGCGTCCTGCCCGTCGCCATCGTCGGCAGCGTCCTCCTCGTCGGCGTCCAGTACAAGGTCGGAAAGTGGATAGCGCTCCGGAGCGTCGGCGCCGAGGACCTGTCCGAACAGCGGTACCCGCAGGTCCACCGGATGGTCGAAGAACACTCCCGGGAGATGGGTATCGAGAAACCCGACCTGAAGATAGCCCGCATGGGCGTCCCGAACGCGTTCGCCGTCGGCCGGAAGGGTGCCGGCGTCGTCGTCGTCTCCGAGGAACTCCTCGGACTGCTCGACCGCGACGAACTCGAGGGCGTCCTCGCGCACGAACTCGCGCACATCGCCAACCGCGACGTCGTGACGATGCAACTCGGGCAGGGAATCGCCTCCATCGTCGCCATCGTCGCCCAGTACGCCGTACTGCTCACGGGCGACAGCGACCTCGCGGACTTCTTCCTCGCCATCGTCGTCGGCAACATCGTGCAGTTCTTCGTGATGCTGTTCGTCCTCGCCATCTCGCGGTACCGCGAGTACGTCGCCGACGCCGACGCCAAGCGCGCTATCGGGTCCGGCGACCCGCTCGCACGCGCCCTCGAGAAGATCCACGAGGGGAACCAGCGGACCCGCGAGTCGGCCCGGAGTTCCCGACGCGGCCGCGGCCGTGGGCGAGGCGACGGCGGCGTGGACCAGCAGGTGAGCGCGCTCTGCATCTCCAGCCCCGACAGGGGTCTCCTCCAGCGTATCGTGTCCACCCACCCGCCGATGGAGAAGCGCATCCAGCGGCTCCGCTCGTAGATGGCCGGCGTCCGCGAACTACTCGCCGTCGTCCTCGGTGCCGCGCTCGGCGTCGCGGCCCTCGCCGCTCCGCGGGCCGCGCTCAAACTGTCGGTGTTCGGCGGCCCGAGCCGTCGGCGGCGAGGCGACTACGGCGCCGACGCCGCCGTCTCCGAGCGTTCGGTGTGGGTCGTCCGCGCTCTGGGCGTCGTCTGTCTGTTGATTTCGGCGTCCATCGCCGCACAGACGTACCTCTGACGGGCCGTCGGACGCTCGAAGCGCTCGGACGGCCGTCGTCGAGGCTGCCGGCGCACGCGTTTTCTCGGATTCGAGTCGTATTCGTGAGCGCGCACGGACGAGAAGGGGAAAAGGGAAGCCGGTTCGGACGACGGTTCGTCGGGGGAAAGCGCGCCGGTCAGTCGGCGCTGGTCGCGGCCGGGTCCGCGGCGTCGCTGCGACTCCGCCACAGTCCCTGCACGTACGCGCCGACGAACATGCCGGCGAGCGCCCAGAGGATGGTGACGTTCCCGATGCCGAGGCTGGCGTAGGCCGCGCCGGGACAGATGCCCGACAGCCCCCAGCCGGCACCGAATATCGCGCCGCCGACGAGGACGTTCCGGTCGAACGACTTCAGGCGGCGCTCGAAGCTCCGCCCCGTTATCGGCGGGCGACCGAGCAGTTTGGGGCCGAGGAAGTACGCCAGTCCGGTGACGGCCGCGCCGCCGAACATGACGAACGGGAGCCCCAGGTCCTCGAACTGGAGGAAGTCCAGCACGACTTCCGGACGGGCCATGTGGCTGAACCCCAGACCGAAGCCGAATATCAGGCCGCCGACCAGTATCAGCGGCATGAACAGGGGATGTCTGTCCGCCATCAGGGGCTCACCCCCAGAGCCGCGACCAGTTGCGCCACGCCGATGGCGACGAGCAGGAACGTGACGACGCCCACCAGCGACGTTCGCGACGCGGAGCCGACGCCACAGACCCCGTGGCCGGACGTGCAGCCCTTCCCCACGCGGGTGCCGACGCCGACGAGGACGCCGCCGACGAACAGCCGCCACGGCTGAACGGACGTGGTCCACGCACCGTCCTGATAGAGGAGGGCGTACACGGCCGCCCCCATGATGATGCCGAACGTGAACACCAATCGCCAGTCTCGCGAGGCGACGTACTGCTTGAACCGCGACTGGTCGGAGACGTACGAGAGCGTCGACTCGAGGAACGTGCTCGCGCCGGCGCTGATACCCGTGCCCAGGTAGATGATACTGGCGCCGAGACCGACGAACAGGCCGCCGACGGCGTACCGGCTGATGCCGTTGGGGAAGAACTCCGACAGCAACTGGAGCGGGACTGGGTCTAGTACCATGGAGCGTCGTTAGTCACCGGCGAGCGACTCCTGACTGGCGGCGCAGTTGTTCGGGCCGAGTTCGAGGGTGAACGCCTCCTCGTCGTCGGCTTCCTGCTGTCCCAGGTTGGTCGCGATGATTGCCTCGTAGTTCGCCGGACGCGGCGGCATGTCCGCCAGAATCGTCTCCACGAACTCCGCTTCGTCCATCGACAGCGCGTCCATGCGCTCGACGAGAGCACCGACCGTCGCGGTGTAGGTGCCGTCCTCGGCGGGCACAGCGGCGTCGCTGAAGTGCGCGCCGCCGACGAGCGTGTCGTCGGGCAGGGTCAGCACGCGCGTCTGTAGCGAGTCGTACAGCATCCGCGCGGCCTCGGGCGCGCCGTCGTCGCCCTCTTCGAGGTCCGGGCGGGCGACACTCTCGATGAACAGCCCGTCACCCGTGGTGAGCAGGCTGTCGCCGAGCAGGTACGAGGTCATGCCGCTGGTGTGACCCGGCGTGTAGACCGTCTCGACGACGGCGTCGCCGACCTCGAACTCGTCGCCGTCCGCCGCCGTCTCCAGTTCGTCCGCGTACGTGACGCCGCGCGGGACGGACTCCGCGGGGATGACCCCGGTCACGCCCTCCGCGTCGAGTTCGCGCAGGCCGCTGATGTGGTCGGCGTGGATGTGCGTGTCGAACGCGTACGTCAGTTCGACGCCCAGTTCCTCCGCGTCCGCGAAGTAGCGGTCGGTGAACGCCCGGAGCGGGTCGACAATCGCGGCCTCGTCGTCCGAGACGAGCAGGTAGCCCAGACAGCCCGAGGAGGGACGCTGGTACTGGTAGACGGTGCCGGGTCCGTCGTACCCGGTGACCTCCTTCCGCTCGTAGATGCGCGCCCACCCGTTCATCCCCTCTTCGAGGTGGTTCACGTCGTAGTCGAGTTGGCTCAGCTTGCTCGCGACGTACTCGCTGGCGCCGCCCTTCGCGCACAGCACGGTGACTTCGCGGTCGTCGGGAATCTGTTCGAGAACGTCGTCGGCGATCTCGTCCTCGAAGAACTCGAAGTACGGGACGTTGACCGACTCGACGTTCGGCCCGTCTATCTTCCACTCCTCGTAATCGGACGCCATCCGCGCGTCGAGGAGCGTGACCTCCTCGCCGGCGTCGATACGACTCTTGAGTTCTTCGGGCACGATCGATTCGACGGCGACCTCCGGTTCGGGGAATTCGTCTGCCATCAAGATACCCAATGGACCCCTGTAAAATAAGTATTGTGCAATCAATCCAATACCGAACAACTTGGAGGCCCACCCTCACACGAGCGAGTGCGAGGACCCACTCTGAAGCCATTCTGCTCTCAGAGCACTACAGAGCCCTAAATTCGACACATTATCGCGATTCGATACCGCCGAGTTCACGCTTCGTCAACCCGTCAGCGAACCGTCGTACGGCTCGGTAGCGCGGCTTCGCCCCCACCAGAAGACACTATATTGTGCTATTCTCGCAATCAGATTCGCGCGGTCGCGACTCGCTCGTCGGAGCGGGTTCGAGGGGGGTCGTCGGTGGCGGCGGTCAGCGGTCCGAACGCTCCCGAAGGTCCTCGTCGAGGAGTTCGCCCTCGGTGTGCCACGTTCGGGGACGGCAGCAGACCACCGCCGCGACCACGTGGAGTCCGACGACGGCCGCGGTCACGACGAGACCGGACACCGACCCCACCGCCGCGCTCTCCGGCCACGGCGTCTCGCCGAAGGCCGTCACGCGCAACAGCCACGCGCCGTTGAGCACGGTGAACAGCGCGAAGTAGACGCGCCGGAGTCTGTGCGCGAGGGCCTCTTCGGTCGATATCTTCAGGACGGGCGTGCGGTAGTCCCGCGCGAGGCGTTCGCGCCACGCCGTCTCCTCCACCTCCATCTCCGGGTCGAGTCCGACGGCCCACACGTTCTGCTGGAGGTCACGCACCCGCGAACGCCACAGGTCGTACGCGCGGTATCGGCGCGCCTCGACGAACAGGAACATCACCACCGCGGCGTCGCCGACGAGCAACACGTAGTGCGGGTTCGACGCACTGGAGAACGCCCACGTGAGGACGGCGGCGATGAGTAGCACGACCCAGTTCGTGGTCTGGTCCAGTCGCTCGCGCCAGAACTTCATCCGATGAATCTCGCCGCGGTAGAGGTGTGCGAGCGCGGAACTCGGCCCCATGTCCTCGTCGAGGAGCCCCGCCCCGACGGACGACGCCGGGTCGGGGCCGTTCGAGGGCGCGTCGGGGTCTTCCCGGGTCATCTCGCCGTCCCGTCGTCGGCGGCGCAGTCGTTCGGAGCGGATTCGAGCGCGACCGCCTCCCCGTCGTCCCGCCTCGAACGGACGTCGAGAACGAACGCACCGTCGCCGCTCGCGATTCGCTCTCGGAGTCGCTCGGGCGAAATCGCCCCGGCCGAGTCGACGCCCGCAGATTGCGTTCCGTCCATCGTTACCCTCACCTACCCGGAGAAGCCGGATAACGCTTTGCATGGTAAGTCGTGTTTTCTGCAATACTAACTGGCGTCGAGAAAGCGTGAGAGTCGAATCAGGCCGTACGAAGGTCAGAATAGACTCGTCCCGTCCGACACTCGCACAGAGTAGTGTGCATTTTTGGAACTACTACCGACACACTTTTGTTTACCCCGCCGATATTGTACGACGAGTTCAACACCATGAACGACTTCGAGATTACCGAGACGCTCGACGTGAAAGGAGAAAACTGCCCGATGCCGGTCGTCAAGACCAAACAGTCCATCGACGAACTCGCCGCAGGCGACGTGCTGGAAGTCGTGGCGACTGACTCCGGCAGCATGAGCGACATCGCGGGATGGGCGGACACCACCGACGGCGTCGAACTGCTCGACCAGAGCGAGGGTGACGGCGTCTACAAGCACTACGTGCAGAAGGCCGAGTAGAACATGAGCACGGACAGCACACCGACGCCCAGCGACGACGGCGACCAGTCCCGCGCGGAACTGGCGGCGCGCGTCGCAGAACTGGAGGAGCGACTCGCCGACGTGGAGTCGGCGACGGAGGACGAGGGGCCGCCGAAGATGTCCATCATCGCCACGAAGGGGACGCTGGACATGGCGTACCCGCCGCTCATCCTCGCCAGCACCGCGGCCGCGTTCGGCTACGAGGTGACCGTGTTCCACACGTTCTGGGGGCTGGACATCCTCCACGAGGAGCGTTCGAGCAACCTGAAGCTGAGTTCGGTCGGGAACCCGAACATGCCGATGCCGAACGCCCTCGCCACGCTCCCCGGCATGGACCGCGTGACGACGGAGATGATGAAGAAGCGCATCCGCGACAACGACACCGCGTCCATCGAGGAACTCATCCAGACGTCGCTGGACCTCGGCGTCGAGTTCCAGGCCTGTCAGATGACCATCGAACTGATGGGGTACGACGAGGACGACTTCTTCTCGGGCGTCACGACGGGCGTCGGCGCGGCGACGGCCATCCAGGACATGGCCGACGCCGACATCCAGTTGATGATCTGAGGCCGCTTTCGGCCGCAGACCGCTCCGGGTGATTCCCCCCGGACCCCCTCCCCCAGCGGACGACCTACCGAAGCTAGTTCGGTAGAAACGTATTTTTGGTAGAAAGCGCTACTGAAGCTATGGCGACGTCCGTGAAGATGGACGAGGAGACGAAGTCGTACCTCGAACGCCTCCAGGCGGAGATTCGGCTGGAGACGGGGCGGCGGGTCACGCAACAGGACCTCCTGGCGCGACTGGTCGAAGACGCCTACGCGTCGAAGGAGGACCTGATCGAGTCGTTCAGAGCGTCTTCCGTCCCCGTCGACGAGGACGCGCGCACGCGCGTTCACGAGGGAATGGTCGACTCGGGGCGGTCCACCGACGAGGACGACATCGACGAGATTCTGTACGGATGAGCGTCTTCGTCGACACGGGCGTCTTCTTCGCGCACCACGACCGGTCGGCGAGTCGCCACGAGGACGCCCGGGCACTCGTGGACGCGATTCTCGACGGCGAGTACGGCCACCCGTACACGAGCGACTACGTCTACGACGAGACGGTCACGCTCACCAGACGCCGCACCGGGTCGTTCGAGGCGGCGAAGAATGTCGGGGACCGAATCCTCGGACGCGGCCGGTTTCCCGAGGTGTTCGAGACGGTGGTCGTCGACGGCGGTCTGTTCCGCCAGAGCGTCGCGGCGTTCGAACGGTACGACGACCAGGACCTGAGTTTCACCGACGCCGCGACGCTGGCGGTGTGCGACGCGCGCGGCGTCGACTGCGTCGCGAGTTTCGACGACGATTTCGACGGACTCGTCGAACGGGTCGAGTCCGCCTGAGCGAGTCAGTTCTCGAACGCGCCGACCGTCTCGCTCGCGTCCACGAGGTGGTTCACGCTCCCGTTCTCGCCCACGTCGGCCGGCCGTTCGATGGCCGCGCGGACGAAGTCGATGCCTCGCTCGACGGCCGTCGCCCGGTCGTCACCGCGCGCGAGGCGGGCGGCGATAGCGCTCGACAGCGTGCATCCCGACCCGTGCGTCGTCTCCGTGTCGACGCGGGGGGAGGCGAACACCGTCCGGTCGTCCGGCGTGGCGAGGACGTCCCGCACCTCGTCGCCGTCGGCGACGTGGCCGCCCTTGAACAGGACGGCGTCGACGCCCCACTCGAAGAACTGCGCCGCGGCAGCGTCACGCGCCGCCGCCGAGTCGGGCCACTCGCCCGTGAGCGCCTCCGTCTCGTCGGCGTTCGGCGTCACCAGCGTCGCCCGCGCGAACAGGTCGGTGTAGGCGTCGACGGCGTCGGCGTCGAGGAGTCTGTCACCCGACGTGGCGACCATCACGGGGTCGACGACGACCGGCCCCTCGTAGGCGTCGAGGCAGTCGGCGACGGTCCGCACGGCGTCGGCCGTCGCCAGCATCCCGAGTTTCACCGCACCGACGTCGAAGTCGTCGGTGACGGCGTCGAACTGCGCGCGAATCTCCTCGGTCGGGAGGACGTGCGTCGACTCCACGCCGCGGGTGTTCTGCGCCGTGACGGCGACGACGACGGACCCGCCGTAGACGCCGAGGCGGGTCATCGTCTTCAGGTCCGCCTGGATGCCCGCGCCGCCGCCGGAGTCGCTGGAGGCGACGGTCAGCGCGTACGGGAGCGACTGCGGGTCGGGGTCGGCCGTCGTCATCGCTCGTCCACCACCCGTTCGATGCGAGACGCGGCGTCCGGCAGGTCGACGCCGTCGAGTCCGGCCACCGCGTCGAGGAAGGCGACTTTGTAGCTCGCCGGGCCCGCGTAGTCGCCGAACCGGCCGTCGGCGGCCGCC
Source organism: Halogeometricum rufum (assembly GCF_900112175.1). Classification (NCBI taxonomy): domain Archaea; kingdom Methanobacteriati; phylum Methanobacteriota; class Halobacteria; order Halobacteriales; family Haloferacaceae; genus Halogeometricum; species Halogeometricum rufum. Next base: position 224,692 of record NZ_FOYT01000004.1, read on the forward strand.
TCGCCGGCGAGTCCGAACGCCAGCGTGCCCGCGAGGGCGGCCTCCCGAACGTCGTCGGTCGCGCCGGCGAAGGTGGCGAGCGTGACCCCGAGCATGCAACCGGTGCCGACGACCCGTCCCATCATCTCGTGGCCCGCGCGCACCTCGAACGCCTCGTCGGCCGTCGCGACCACGTCCGTCTCGCCGGAGGCGACGACGACGGCACCGGTCGTCCGGGCGCAGGCGACGGCCGTCTCCGCGATGTCGGCGTACTCGCCCACGGACTCGACGCCGCGGACCTCGGCGTCCGCGCCGACGAGGGCGCTTATCTCGCCGTAGTTGCCGTTGAGCACGTCCACGTCGAGGTCGGTGACGAGGCGGTCCGCGACCCGGTCTCGGGTCGGCGTCGCGCCGACGCCGACGGGGTCCACGACGAGGGGGACGCCGTTCTCGTTCGCCGACGCCCCCGCGGCGACCATCGCCGCCTCGCCGTCCTCGCTGACCGTCCCCATGTTGAGCAGGCAGGCCTGCGCGCCTGCGACCATGTCGCCGACCTCGCGTTCGTCGTCGGACATGACCGGCAGACCGCCCCAGTGAAGCGTCACGTTCGCCACGTCGCTCACGGTCACGTCGTTCGTGACCGAGTTGACGAGCGGTTGGACCGACCGGACGGCCGAGAGCGCCGCGTCGAGGTCCACGTCGGCCGTCATCGCGCGACCCGCCCCCGTCCCTCGTCGACCGCGCGGCGAAGTCGGCGCGTCGCCGCCGCCGGGTCGTCTGCGTCGGTGATGGCCGAGACGACGGCTACGCCCGACGCCCCCGCCTCGGCGACGGCGCGGGCGTTGTCGGCGGTGATGCCGCCGATGCCGACGACGGGGATGTCGACGGCGGCCGCGACGTCGGCCAGCCTCGCGGTGCCGATTTCGGCCTCGTCGTCGGCCACGTCCTTCGTCCCGGTGGCGAAGACGGCGCCGACCCCGAGGTAGTCCGCGCCGGCGCGTTCGGCCTCGCGGGCGGCCTCGGGCGTGGAGACGGACCGCCCGACTATCGCCTCCTCGCCGAGGTGGTCGCTGGCCACCGACACCGGGAGGTCCTCGTCGCCGAGGTGGACCCCGTCCGCGTCGACGGCCGCGGCGATGTCCACGCGGTCGTTCACGACGAACGCCACCCCGGCCTCTCGGGTGAGGTCGCGGAGTTCCAGACCGAGTTCGTATCGCTCGCGCGCCGTCGCGTGCTTCTCGCGCAACTGGACCACGTCGACGCCGCCGTCGATGGCGGCACGAACCACGTCCGCGGTTCCTCGCGCGCCGGAGCGGTCCCCCTGCGTCACCAGATACGTCCGCATGGGTATATTCATCGGTTGTATAGTCTGGTGTTTAGCGGCAAAACCCTGTCGGAACCCGGGGCCGCACGCGCGGTCAGTCGTCGAGGTACGCCCGAATCCGGTCGTCGTCGATGGCGTCCAGCAGTCGGTCGGCGCCCAGTGACGCCACGAGGCGGTCCGTCCCCGCCTCGGTTCGGCGGGCTATCTCCGACTCGGTGGCGTACTTGGCCATCCGTTCGTCGATGTACGCCTCGCGCACGCGTTCGACGTGCGCGGGGTCGTACTCGTCGCCGTCGGGCGAGAGGTGCGCGTCGAAGTGGTCGCGCCACGGGTCCCTGCCGCGCCACTCGTCGGTCAGGGAGGCGTCCCGCCGCACCCAGTCGTAGTACGTCGCCACGGCGTCCCAGTAGCCGTCGTCTCTGCGTGCGTCCGCGACCAGGCGGCCGCCGACGCGCGCGCCGTGCCCCGCGGCGACGATAGCCTGGTCGTCCACGCCCGAGAGGGGGCCGGCGACGTACAGTCCCTCGAGAGGCGTCGCCCCCTCCGCGTCCGGGTACGACGGGTCGAGTTCCGTTCCGCCGTGGCCGTCGGGTTCGAGCATCTCCTCGTCCAGTCCGGCGAGGTAGCCGACGTCGTACTTCGTCGCCGCGACGACGCGCGGGGTTCGGACGACCGTTCCGTCCTGCGTCTCGACGGTGAAGTCGCCCTCGTCCTCGTCTCGCGCCACGGATTCGACGAGTTCGGCGACGACGGTGCCGCCGGCGGCGTCGACGTGGTCGTGCATCAGCGAGTAGAACGCGTCGATGTCGATACCGCCCGGGAACCCCAGATAGTTCTCCAGGTAGCCGCACCGCCGAATCGACGACCGACCGCGGTCGAACACGACGGTATCGAAACCGTACCTGGCGGCGAAGACGGCCGCCGAACACCCCGCCGGGCCGCCGCCCACGACGACCACGTCGTACTCCTCGCGCGTCGACGTTGCCTCGTCTGTAGCCATATTTTTAGGCCGGCCTAATCGTTCGTAAAGCCACCGGTCGCGCCTCGGATTCCCGACGTTCCCCGGCGGTGAGACAAACGTCCGCTTGTGTCAACGTCGTGATTATAGTTACGGACGGCGAGGATGGAGACATGGATACGACGCGACGCACGCTGCTCAGTACCTGTGGTATCGGGACGCTCGCTCTCCTCGCCGGCTGTCTGGGTGGAGGCGGCGGCGACGGCGGCGACGGGACGGAGACAGACCTGCCGACTGACACGACGGACGGCTCCGACGACACCCGGCCCAGCGGCACCGGTGGTCCCGGACTCGCCCTCGTCTCGACGGACGAACGCCCCGACGCGCCCGTTCGTCCCGAAATCGAGGTGACGCGGGACGCCGCCACGGCGGACCACCCGCCGGGACTCCGGGCGACGGTGACGAACGAGGGCGACCGGACCCTGACGCTGGGCGAGGGGCGCGCCATCGTCTTCGCCTACCGGTACGACACGTCGGACCAGTTACAGCTCCTGCCCGCGGGCGAGGACTACCCCGCCGAACCGGACTGCTGGCGTCTCACCGAACCCATCGCCGTCACGGAGGAGTACCAGATGGTGACGTTGGAGCCGGGCGAGTCCACGAGTCGGGACCTCGAACTGTACGGCGCGCCCGGCGAGGACGCCTGCCTCCCCGTCGGCACCTTCCGGTTCGAGTCGCCGTTCTCGGTGATGGACGAACCCGACGGCGAGGAGGTAGCGTCGTTCACGTGGGGCTTCGAAGTCTCGCTGGAGTGAGCGGGGCGGGCCGTCACGAGGGGGGGGCGTCAGTCGACCGCGATTCGGAAGACGGCGACGCAGTCGATGGTCGTCTCCTGACGCGTGGCGGGGAGCACGGCGGCGTACAGTCCCGACTGCACCTCGTCGTCGAACGCGTCGAACATCGTTCGCAGTCCGGTCCACGTCATCGCGCGCCCCGGACGGGTCCTGACGGTGCCGTCCGACCGACTCGACCCGGCGGACTCCGTCGGCGTATTCGCGTCCGAGAGACGCGCCCACTTGGGGCCGCTGTTTCGCCAGAGTTCCCACTCGGTCGACTCGAACTCGATGGGCCCGTCACCGCGATTGCGGACCGAAATCGTGAAGTCGAACATCTTCTGCTCGGAGTCCAGCGTCCGCGAGGAGAGGCTGACCTCGACGCCGTTCTCGGCGGCGTCGGTGTGCGAACACGATGCGGTCGACCGGACGAACCCGCCCGGCGGGCAGGGTTGCTCGGACACCGAGGGCGGTTCGCTCGCGAGGGCCGAGCATCCGGAGAGGAGACCGGTCGAACACGCGGCCGCGAGTATCTGTCGTCTCGAAGGCACGCCCGTACGTCCACTCGAGTTGATAAATCAGTTTTCCCTGTCACTCTGCGACCGCCGCGACGCGTTCGCGCGACGGCACCGCCGCCTGCACGCCCTCGCGTTCGGTCGAAAGCGCGCCCGCGACGGTGGCCAGACGGACCGCCCGTTCGAAGTCCGTCCCGGCGGCCAGTTCCGCGCCGAGATAGCCCGAGAACACGTCGCCCGCGCCCGTCGTGTCCACGGGTTCGACCGAGGGCGACGCGACGGCGAGTCGGCGCTCCCCCCGAACGACGACGCCGTCTGCCCCTCGCGTGCGGACGACGGTGCCGTCGAACGCCGCTATCGCCTCCCGAAGCGCCTCGTACTCGCCGTCGTTCGGCGTCACCACGTCCACGCAGTCGTGCGCGAGGATGGCCGCCGCACCCGCCGCGGGCGCGGGGTCGTAGACGACTAGCGGTCGGGCGTCCCGCACCGCGAGACGGTCGAGCGCCGCTCGGACCGTCTCGGCAGGCAGTTCGTTCTGGACGAGGAGACAGTCCGCAGTCGCGAGCGTCTCCGCGTGCCGGTCGACGTACGCCTCGCCGACGCGCCCGTTCGCCCCCGCGAGGATGGCGATGTAGTTCTCCCCCGTCTCGTCCACCGCGACGTACGCCGCGCCCGTCGGCCCGTCCGCCCGCCCCACGTCGTTCACGTCCACGCCACGTCGGGTGAGCGTCTCGCACACCTCGTACTCCGCCTCGTCGTCGCCGACCATCCCCAAGAGCGAGGTGTCGGCGCCGGCGGCCGCCGCCGCGACTGCCTGATTCGCCCCCTTGCCGCCGAGGTGCGTCTCCGCGTAGGCCGCGTCGAGAGCGTCCGGAAACGACGCCACCCGGACCGTCTCGCCCGCCGCGGGGAACCAGTCGTAGGCGGCCGCAGTCTCCCGAATCCACTCCGTTGACGTGTACCCCACGTGGTCGACGTTGATGCTCCCGAGACTGACGACGCGGCCCATACGTCGTCGTCGCGCGCCGTCGGTAAGACCCTTCGGCGTTCGGCCGGGGCGGTCGACCCCGACGCCATCCGAGCGAGCGTCCCGTCGGAATCCGTGGATTACAGTTATCACCGGCCGAGGAGAAGTTCGAGCGAGATGTCACTTCTCGAAGACAAGACGGCGGTTATCACGGGCAGTTCCGGCGGTATCGGACGCGGCATCGCGCAGACGTTCGCGGACCACGGCGCGTCCGTCGTCGTCGCCGACATCCGGGAAGACCCCCGGGAGGGCGGCACACCGACGCACGAACTGCTGCAGGAGGAGGGGTCCGAGGCGACGTACGTCGAGTGCGACGTGACGGACTACGACGACTGCGTCGCGGCCGTAGAGGCGGCCGAGGAGTTCGGCGGCGTCGACGTGATGGTCAACAACGCGGGCATCGTCGGCCCGCAGGACCCACTGGTCGACCTCGACTTAGCGGAGTACCGAAACCTCGTCTCGGTCAACCTCGACGGCGTGGTGAACGGGTCGAAGGCGGCGGCGTTGGCGATGGTCGAACGCGGCGAGGGCGGCAGCATCGTCAACATGTCGAGCGTCGCGGGGATGGTCGGATACGGCGGCATCACGCCGTACTCGGCGGCGAAGGGCGGCGTCCGCCTGTTCACCTACGCGCTGGCGAGCGAACTCGGTCCCGACGGGATTCGCGTGAACGCCGTCCACCCGGGCGTCATCGAGACGGCGATGACGAAGGAGGACTCGCCCATCGTCGGCACCGAACAGGAAGAGCAGTTGCTCCCGACGATTCCGCTCCGCCGGGTCGGCCAACCCGAGGACATCGGCGGCGTCGTCACGTTCCTCGCCAGCGACCTGGCGTCGTACGTCACCGCGGAGTCCATCGTCGTCGACGGCGGCCAGTTGAACAGCGAATAAACCGTCGACCGATATATCGAGTCGACGGGGCGGCGACCCCGTCGCACCGCCCAGAGAAACTAAACGGCGCGGCGGGGAAACGTCACGCCATGAGCAGACGCGTCCTCATCGACACCGACACGGCCGGCGACGACGCGATGGCGATTCTCCTCGCGGCAGTCGCCGACTCCGTCAGCGTGGAGGCACTCACCATCGTCGCCGGCAACGTCGAGTTCGACTACGAAGTCGAGAACGCGAAGCACTCGCTCGAAGTCGCCGACGCCACGGACGTCCCCGTCTACGAGGGCGCGCGCGCACCTCTCGTCAAGGACCACGAACACGCCGACCAGGTCCACGGCGAGGGCGGACTCGGCGGCAACCTCTTTCCCGACACCGGCATCCCTTCGGCCGATGGACACGGCGCCGAGGCCATCGTCGAACGCGCCCGCGAGTCGCCCGGTGAGTTGACTCTCGTCTGCATCGGGCCGTTGACGAACGTGGCCATCGCCCTCCGCCTGGAACCCGACCTGAACGAACTCCTCGACGAGGTGTGGGTGATGGGCGGCGCCGTCAACACTCTCGGCAACGACACGCCGTCGGCGGAGTTCAACTTCTGGGTCGACCCCGACGCCGCGAGCGTCGTCGTCGACGAACTGGACGTGACCCTCGTCGACTGGGGACTCTCCCTCCGACAGGGGACGTTCGAAACCGATACGCTCGCCGAGATAGAGGCGATGGGAACCGACTACGCGGAGTTCTTCACCACCGCCTCCGAACGCGCCCGGGAGTTCGCCCGCGAACAGTACGGCGAGGACAGCACCACCCAACCCGACTCGCTGGCGATGGCGTGCGCGCTCTACCCGGAACTCGTCGACGAGGCGAACGACTACTACGTCGACGTGGACGAACGCAAGGGGATGACCCGAGGCTACAGCCTCGTGGACGAACACGGCGTCACCGGCGAGGAACCGAACGCGCGCGTAGTCGAGTCGGTGGACGAGGAGGCGTTCGAGACGCTGTTCCTCGACGCGATGCGGCACGGCGACCCGGAGCGGTCGCTGTAACCGCTCTCCTCCGGTTTCGCCGGTCGGACGGTCTTGGAGTGCTCGTCCCTGCCGCCGGAGGCCGAACGGTTGTTAGGTGTCGGGCGCGGAGAGACGGGCGTGACCGTTCCCCCGCCGAACGTGGACGACATCGACGTGACAGACGAGGACGTCGACCCGCGACCGCACGCCGACCTGGTGGCCGCAGCGATGGAGGTCCGTTCCTGTTCGCGACCCGACGCGGCGGACTGGGTCGAACGGGTCGGCCCGGAGTACGCCGAGCGGGTGGTTCGCGCGCGATGGCTGTAAAACCGGTTCAGGAGACCAGAGACGCCCGTATCGTCACACGGGAACAGAGTCGGGGATTTATTAGGTGCGGAGACGAGCATCGGCCATGTTCGGCCGTCTTACAGGAGACGAACGCGCGGGGGCCGCCTCCTCGGACGGTGACGACGAGGCGTCGGGTGAGCGGGTGCTCTGTCTGTTCGATTCGGGAGAGGCGACCGACGGGCGGTTCGTTCAGGTCGCGGCGGCGATGGCCGACGGCGGTCGGTTCGTCGTCCCGGTGGACGGGGCGGCGACGGCCCAGTCGCTGAAACCGGAATCGACCCGCTCTCCGGTCGAGTACGAGACGCGATTCCTCGAACGCCCGTCGGCGATAACGACCGAGTGGGTCGTCGACGTGGTCAACCGCTTCGACATCTCCATCATCTTCGACATCCGCGACCGACAGTCCGTCCTCGGCGGCGGCGAACTCGCGTTGGCGACGGGACGCACGCACGTCACGGTGACGCCCGGCACCGAAGTCGAGAACCTCTCGTCCTGTCTCGTGCCCGTCGCCCGAGGGCCTCACCTCGACGAGACGCTGGACGTGGCTCGCGCCATCGGCGAGTCGCACGACGCCTGGTTGGACCTGTTCCACGTCGAGGACGGCGACCCGCAGGCGGAGACGGACGCCCTGTTCGACTACTGTGCGGACCGCCTCGGCGACTTCGACGCCTTCGACACGTGGCAGTACGACGGCTGGTCGCCGGCACAGGCCATCGTCGAGCAGTCCTCCTACTACGACGCGACGGTCATCGCCGCCCCGTGCAAGGGCCGACTCCGGGAGTTCGTGGACGGGTCGACGACCGAAGTCGTGCAATCGCTGTGCGAGAACTCGGTCGTCACCGTTCGAAGCGGCGACGTGGACTGCTCCCGCCTCGGCCGGTGGCTGGGGGAGTTCCTCGCGCCGAAGCGCTGAGTTCCCGCCACGTGCACCGGTTGCGAGCGATTTCGTCCCAGATTCGCGAGCGAATCGTCCGAACCGCCCCACGAGACTACTTCGTACTCGTTCTTATTTCTATCCTGTTCGACGCGATAGCCGTCCTTATCCTCCTGACGTGACATCGATCGGACATGGTCCGGCGCCGCCCACCGCCCGAACTCGGTCGGCCCGCCGCGCGCCGCGCGTGCGAACCGCTCGGCCGCCGCCCGAGAAACGGACAGTTCTCCAACCGCCAGACGAACGTCGCAGCCCCCATCCACAGGTCCCCCGATGCCCACCTCACTCTCCCGACGACGGTTCCTCTCGCGTTCCACCGCGGTCGGAGCCGGTACCGTCGTCGCCGCCAGCGGTCTGTCACGAGCCGAATCGAACGCCGAAACCGGTCGAGACGACGGAATCGAGTCGGTCGTCGAGCGGGCGGCCGAGCGCGCGCTGTCTGACCACGACGCCGGCGGCCTGGCCGTCGCCGTGGTCGAGGACGGTGACGTCGCCCTCACGGGCGGGTACGGCCACGCGTTCCGGAGCGAAGACGTCCCCGTTCGGGCCGACGAGACGCTCTTTCGCGTCGGCTCCGTCTCGAAAGTCGCGACGTGGACGGCGGCGATGCAACTGGTCGACGCCGACAGGGTCGACGCGGGCGCGTCGGTGAACGACTACCTCGACGCCGTCACCGTCCCGCGGGCGGACTACGAACCCGTCGCGCTCGAACATCTCGCGACGCACACCCCGGGGTTCGAGGTTCGGGGCTGGGGCGACGCCGTCAGAGACCCCGCGTACGTCCGCCCCCTCGCCGAGTCGGTTTCCACGGACGTTCCGACGCGCGTCAGGCCGCCGGGCGAACTCCCGCAGTACACCAACTACGCCGCCGCACTCGCGGGTCAGTTGGTGGCCGACGTGCGGGGTCGGTCGTTCGGCGCGTCCGTCGAGGCGACGGTGTTCGACCCCCTCGGGATGACGAACAGCACGTTTCGGCCGGCCCCGTCGGGACTCGTTCCGGCCGACGGGACGGCCGTGGCGGACGTCGTGGACTTCTACTCCGACGTGGCACCGGCGTCGGGACTGCACACCACCGCCGGCGACATGGTGCGGTTGCTGCAGGCGCACTTGAACGGCGGCGTCGCGGACGGCGAGCGAATCCTCTCGGCCGACGCCGTCGCGGAGATGCACCGGCGGTGGTACGCGCCGCACGAGCGGATGGACGGGATGGCGTTCGGCCTGTTCGAGCAGTCTCGCGGCGACGCGCGACTGGTCCGACACGGCGGCTCCGTTCCGAGTTTCGCCGCCGAGTTCTCGCTGCGCCCCGAAACCGGGAGCGGCCTGTTCGTCGTCGCGCACGGTCCCGAGGCGTCGGACGCCAAGCAGGAAGTGGTCGACGCGATACTCGACCGGATTGCCCCCGTCGAGTCTGGCGGTGCGCGACCCACTCCTTCGGCGATGCCCGAACGCGCGGACGAACTCGCCGGTCGCTACCGCTCCGTGAACACGGCCGACAACGCCACGAGCGAGAAACTCGTGTTCGGACTCCTCACCGGCCAGCCGATAGACGTCCGCGTCGCGGACGACGGCACTCTCGTCACGGAACAGGGTGACAGCGTCGACAGGTGGGTCGAAGTCGAACCGCTGCTGTTCGAACACGTCGAGACGGACGAGATGCTCCTGTTCAGCGACGACGGGGGAGAAGTGAGTCACCTGTTGCGCGGTCTGTCCGCGCACGAGCGAATCGGCTACCTCGAACGGCTCTCCGTGCAGGGGTGGCTGGCGACACTGGCGGCGGTGACCGCGCTGACGGGGCTGGTGGGGTGGCCCCTCGCGCGTGGCTGGCGTCGGGTCCGCGGCGGCGGGTCCCCGCCGCCGTCGGCGACGCGGGCGCGGTGGGTCGCCGGTGCCGGCGTCGGCGGACTGGTGCTGTTCGTCGTCGCGACGACGCTCGCCGTCGTCGCCGTGACGACGATGGACCGGCCGACGCTGTTCAACCGACCTCCCGAGTGGTTCGAGGCCGTCTTCGTCGTCCCGACGCTCGGAGCGGTTGCGACGCTCGTCGCCGTCGGCCTCGGGGCGCGCGCTTGGCACCGGAGCGAGTGGTCGCTCGGGGCTCGCGTCCACTACGCCCTCGTCGTCGCCGGGACGGTGGTCCTCTACGGCCTGCTGCACTACTGGAATCTCCTGGCGGTCTGACGCCGGCCGTTCGGTCGTCGACGACTCTCCTCTCTTCCAGTCGGGCGAACGACGCGGGCTGTCACGCCGACCCGGAGGAAGTCAAGCTGTCAAAACCGTCAAATAGTCAAAACCATAAAAAACGTCAAAAACGTCAAAATCGTCAAATCGTCAAATCGTCAAAACTGATATTTTCGTTCCTCCCTCGCAGCGACGCCGATTCGTTCGAGGGTCGGGCAGTCCGTCGGCACCGACGTCCCGAGGTGTGAGAACTACCCGCATCAACTAACTCCGTTCGTGTCGTACGCCCGTCATGGCCGATTCCGAAGACAGGGAGTTCGAGGCGCGACAGACCATCTGTCCGTTCTGCGGCGTCGGGTGCGCACTCGCGTACGACCCGAAAAACGGGAAGGCGACGGGACGAGAGGGGCCGGTGAACGCGCGCGGCGAACTCTGCCCGAAGGGGGTGGCGGCGTTCGACGTCGTGGACCACGACGACCGGTTGACGAAACCGCTCGTTCGCGAACACGGCCGGTTCGTCACCGCCCCGTGGGAGGAGGCGTTCGACCGCATCGAGGCGGCGTTCGGCGACATCGTCGCGGAACACGGGCCGGACGCGCTGACCTTCTTCGCCTCCTCGAACTGCACGAACGAGGAGAACTACGTCCTCCAGAAACTCGCGCGCATGCTCGGCACGAACAGCGTGGACAACTGCGCGCGCCTCTGTCACTCCTCCACCGTCGCCGCGATGGGCGAACGGTTCGGCGCGGGGGCGATGACGAACTCGATGGCGGACCTGAGGGAGGCGGACGCCTACCTCGTCGTCGGCGCCAACCCGGCCGAGAACCACCCCATCACCTTCCAGTCGTACCTCGCGCCCGCCATCAAGTCGGGGACGACGCTGATACACGTCGACCCGCGGGCGAACGCGACGACCAAGCAGGCGGACCACCACCTCCCGGTCAGACCGGGCTACGACATCCCCCTGCTGAACGCGATGGCGAAGGTGGTCGTCGAGGAGGGACTGACCGACGAGGCGTTCCTCGACGAACGCGTCGAGGGGTACGACGCGCTACGCGCGTTCCTCGACGACGTGGACGTGGACCGGAACGCGGACCTGGCCGGCGTCGACGCCGACGAACTGCGCGCGGCGGCGCGCGCGTACGCGAGTGTCGAACGCGGTGCCATCTTCACCGGGATGGGGATGAGCCAGCACCACTGCGGGACTGACAACGTCCACGCCCTCCTCAACCTCGCACTCCTGACCGGGAACGTCGGAAAGCCGGGGTCCGGGGTGAACCCGCTCCGCGGGCAGAACAACGTTCAGGGCGCGGGCGACGTGGGCGCACTGCCGAACGTCCTCCCCGGCTACCGGCCGGTGACGGACGAGGACGCGCGGGAACGACTGGCCGCGGAGTGGGGCATCGAACCCCCGCCGATGCCGGGGTTGACGGAGGTGGAGGCGACGCACGCGTTCGGCGACGAGGTGCGCGGCGCGTTCGTCCTCGGCGAGAACCCGGCGATGACGGAACCGAACGCGAACCGCGTCAGAGAGCAGTTCGAACGCCTCGACTTCCTCGTGGTGCAGGACCTGTTCCGCACGGAGACGGCCGAACACGCCGACGTGGTGCTTCCGGGGAGCGCGTGGGCCGAACGCGGCGGGACCGTCACGAACACCGACCGACAGGTCCAGCGGATGCGACCGAACGGCGACCCGCCGGGCGACGCCCGACCGGACCTCGACGTCCTCTGCGAACTCGGCGCGCGACTGGTCGACGCCGACGCGTTCGACTACGACGGTCCCGAGGCGGTGTTCGAGGAGTTGACTCGCGTGACGCCGCAGTACGCGGGGATGTCGTACGACGGCATCGGCGCCGGGAGCCAGCGGTGGCCGTTCCCCGAGGGCGCCGAGGAGGGCACCGCTGTCCTCCACCGGGAGACGTTCGGCACCGGCGAGAAACGGGCCGAACTGCGGGTCGTCGAACACGTCGACCCGGTGGACTCCGTCGACGACGACGAACTCGTCCTGACGACCGGTCGGGTCCTCCAGCACTTCAACAGCGGGGCGCTCAGCCGTCGGTCGGGCATCCTCGTCCGTCTCCGCGGCGAGGACGTTCTCCAGATTCACCCCGACGACGCCGCCGCGCGCGGCATCGAGGACGGCGACGAAGTCCGCGTCAGCAACGACCGAGGGACGGTGACCGTCGAAGCGGACGTGACCCCCGGCATCAGGCACGGGACGGTGTTCGCGACGTTCCACTACGCCGACCCGCTGGTGAACGTCCTCACCGGCGACACGCTCGACCCGGTGGCGAAGATTCCCGAGTACAAACACTCGGCCGTCCGCGTCAGCGTCGAACGCGCGGACGAGTCCGGCGAACCCGCCGACGAGTCGGGGGCGGCGACGGGGACTGATTGATACGCCCCGGTGACGTATCGTCGGGTGAGGACCATGGACCACATTCAATTCGTATACACGTTCGGGATGGAGGAATCGGAGGTGGAGGAGCGACTCCGCTCGGAGGTGGCCGGAGTGCTGTCGTTGGCCGACGACGGGACGGCGTACGGCGTCCCCGTCCACCACTACTACGACGGCGAGTCGCTCTACTTCAGACTCGGCGACGACGACCACAGCAAGAAGCTGTCGTTCGTGGAGACGACGACGGAGGCGTCGTTCGTCCTCTTCGGCGTCGAGGAACCGGAGTCGTGGAGCGTCCTCGTCGCGGGGACGCTCAGGAGACTGACCGGCGAAGAACGGGAAGCGTTCGACGCGGCCGAGATAAACGAGGACTTCGGGCCGTTTCGGGTGTTCGACGAAGCGGTGGACGAGGTGGAACTCGAACTCTTCGAGATGGAGATATCGTCCGTCACCGGGCGGCAGACGGGGAGGTAACGTCCCGAACGGGACTCCGCGGGCGGGCGAGAGAGCGTTACGCGCTCGTCTCGGGGGCTAGCCGCCAAGTGACGCGTCCGACTTCCTCGTCACCGTACAGTTGGCGGGCGGAAACCTCGAACGACCCGCGGCGGTGTTCCTTCGGGACGTCGACCAAGAGCGTCGCCCTCGCCCGAGAGCCGATTGGCAGCGTCGTCTCGCCGAACGTCGTCCGGCCGTGCGGATTCACCGGGATTCGGACGTCTCCATCCTCACCTTCGACCGTCGCGCCTCCGAGGTGTTCGTCCATCTTCGCGGCGTTCTCGCGGGGGAGTTGGATGAACGCGCGGGACCCCTTGGGAAGGGCCGCGTCTATCGATAACCGCGTCCGTACGTTCTCGCGCCGCCCGCCGGCGATGAAGAACGGCAACCGGACGAACGAGAACCCGGCCGCGGGCGCGTTCGAGACGACGTTGAAGTTGCGCCACGCGACGTTGTTGCGTTCGCTGACGAACCGCCTGTAATTCTCCATCGTATCGAAGTCCGTCGGTTCCGGCGCGGGGTCCGCCTCGGACCCGATCAGCGCCACGAAGCAGTAGTGGCCCGCCTCGGGAAGGTCAGCTTCGTCCCACTCGATCGGACCGGCCACCGTCAGCGTCTCGTCGTCCGCGGGGACGTTCGAGACGGTGACGGTCCCGATTTCGTTGTCGGCCCACAGATGGCCCCACATGAGCGTCGACGGTTCGCAGTAGTACACCGTCGCGGTCACGTCCCTCGCGTCGACCGGTCCGCGGTTGTCGATGCGGACGTAGACGTAGTGGTCCTGCCCGGAGACGACCAGCGACCCGAGCGAGTCGCTGTCGACGTTCTCGCCGGTGCCGAACTCCGTCTGCGGGTCGGCGGAGGCGTCGTGTCGGACGAAGACGTCTGGGCTGCGCCAGAGAGTCGGATGGTCGTGCGGGTCGCCGGTGTCGCCGACGTGGTCCCGGAGGAACGGGTCCGGTTCGGTGTTGAGGACCTCCTCGGAAATCCACTGCAGGTTCGGCATGACCCCGATGCGGTCGACCGTCGGGTCGAACGAGGGCGTGTTCCCCTCGCCGGGGGCCGCGCCGGGCGCAGGCCGTCGACTCAGAATCTGGCGCAGATGGCGGGGGCTGAACCGGTATCCCAGGTTCGCCTCGGCCATGCTCTGGACGGACACCGCCGCACCGGCGACGATGGCCGACGCCGACGAGGTCCCGCTAAAGTCGGTGAAGACACGGTCGGTCACTGACTCGGGAGTCTCCCCTTCGACGCCGAGCGTGGTCACGTCTCTCCCCCACGCGAAGCAGTCGATCCGGCTTCCGTAGTTGGAGAAGTCCGCCCGGGCGCGCGCACCACTGACCGCGGGGAAGAGGGGGTCCTTACAGGCGCCCACTAGGATAGCGCCCGAGTCCTCGAACGTCGGCGCGTCTCGGTTCAGTTCGACCTCGACGAGAGGCGTCTCGCCGTCGATTTGCAGCAACGAACTGAGCGTGTCCAGATCGACCCCGGTGTCGCCGCCGGGAATACCGTTTCCGGCCGCTTCGACGACGACGATTCCCAGCGCCGTACAGAGGCGAATCGCGTCGAAGTTGTGTCGTTGGGCCTCCGCCGGCGAGAGCTTGTAGTTGCCCTCACTCGTGTCGATGAGCAACGGACTCAGTTCGATGAGCAGAACGTCACCGAATCGGAGTTCCTTCGCGGCGACGAGCAGTGCGTCGGTGAGGCCACCCGCGTCGTCTTCGTTGATGTCGGCGATGTTCTTCGCCGAAATCGCTTCGACGGAGTCGAGTTCCGGGACGACGCCGAGGACCGCCTGGTCGTTGTCCCGACCGGCGACGACGCCGAGAACGGCCGTCCCGTGGTTTATCGCCTCGACTCGGGCCGCCGGTTCGGTCGCGTCGTCGGGGTTCAACACCGGCGCGTTCTCGCCTGCAAGGAGTGCGCTCTCGGTGAGGTTTAAATCGGTGTGATCGAACTTCCAGCCGTGTTCGATGTCGACGAATCGAACGGTGCTCCCCTGACCGTCGCCGCCCGGGACGGCCCACGCGCCTGTCGCGACGGTGTCTCGAGCGGAGGGGTGGACGATTGCACCGATGCCCGTCGGGGCCGCTTCGAGGAACTGCTGTGCAGTGAAGAACGGGTCGTCCTGGTACTGAACGGTGACGGAAGCCGGAATCGGCTCTCCCGGGACGTAAGCCGTCTCGACCGTACTCCAATCCTCGAGTTCCCGTGCTAACTCCAACGGGTCGCGTCCGACCGGACACTCCGCCACGAAGTACGTGAGGAGGTTGGGAGGACGGTACGTCGGGTCGGCCTTCGTCGCTCGTCGAACTAATCGAGTAATCTCCTTCGAGTCGAGCGCACGAAGGAGTTTCCGGAGGCTCACGCCGGGGAACTTCGCCTCGACGTCGCTCCACGGACCGATGCCGCGTCTTTCGACGACGTCCTCGACGGCGTCCTCGTAGGGAATCGTCACGTCGTCGCGGAACTTCACCACGACGGGTTGTCCGTACGCTCGTTCCGCTGCACTCACGCCGTCCGGCCGTCGCTCTCGCGTCTCGTTTTCCATCTGTATCACTTCCGTCCGGCCCGAAGCGACGACGCATCGAGTCCGACGAACCCATTACATTACGCTCTCTCGGGCAATAACCTTCGCTACTCCTCGGTTTGGAGACTTTCGGCCGTCCAGACGGCAGGGTTTCGATCGGCCCGGACTCCGAGCATCTCTCCGTTCGAGGGAGTAGGTCGAGACGGGACACCGAACAGCACAGTCGCACGTCGCTATCAGTCAGTATTTTCTATTACAGTTAATCAGACGACGTCTGTATGTCCGAGAACCGCGCGGCGCAGTTCGGTGTGATACAATGAATCTCGAGGAATTTATCGAAACGCGCGGATCGGAAGAGGGCGGAGAGACGTTCCAACTCCACTTCGGCGGCGAGAGCGGGTTCGTCGTCCTCCAACCGTACGAGGAGTTCCAGCCCGGCCAATGAGCGTCGGCGGTCGCTTTTTTTCGCCGAGCGGAGAACGCACGGCCACGAACGATGCGTCGAGTTCCTATCGATTCCTCTTTCGCCGTCGTCCCTCACCCGACCGCCGAGTTGGGTAGCAAAACTAGCAAAACCATACGAATAGCCTTTGCCGGAAAGTATAAGTTTTGATGGACAAGCCGTGCAGTATGAGTGGTCCGGCAAAACTCTGCGTCTCGAACCAGAAGGGTGGGGTGGGAAAGACGACTATCGCCATCAACGTGGCGGGCGCGATAAACGAACGCGGCCACGACGTGTTGTTCGTCGACTTGGACCCGCAGGGCAACGCGACGGAGAACCTCGGTCTGATGGAGGCGTACGACGACGAACCGCCGACGCTGTTCGACTGTCTCACGGACCCCGAGACGCGGGAGGCGGTGACCGACATCGTCCGGGAACACGAGGAGATGGACGTCATCCCCTCGAACATCGACATGACGGCCGCCGAGCCGGAACTGACGCTCTCGCGACGAAGCGGCGAACAGTTGGCGCTGGTCCTCCGCGAGGTGGAAGACGACTACGACTACGTCATCGTCGACTGTCCGCCGAACCTGGGTAACCTGATGGACAACGCCCTGTTCGCCACGCAGAACGTCCTCATCCCCGCTCTCGCCGAGTCCACTTCCAAGCGCGCGTTCGAACTACTCTTCGACCACGTGGACGCGTTGGAGTACGACTACGAGATAGACATCGAGGACTGCGGCGTCGTCGTCAACCGCATCGACGTGCGGAAGAAACAGGCCCGCGAGATGGTCGAGTGGATCAACGCCGCGTTCGACGACGTGCCGGTGTGGCAGGTTCGCGAACGCGCGGACGTCCAGAAGGCACTCGACGCCGGCGTCTCCCTCCTCCAGTACAACCCCGACTGCGACATGTGCGAGGTGTTCCGGGACGTCGCCGCCGGTCTAGACGACCAGTTCGGTCTGGAGGAACCGGAGGTCGAAGCATGAGCGGTGAGGACCGGGCCGACCGACTCCGACGCCGACGACAACGCGCCCGTGACAAGGTCAAGTCGGACGAGGGGGACGATACGGACGAGACGGCAGAGACGGCAAAACCGGACGAGACGGCAGAGTCAGACGAGGCGACAAAGCCGGACGAGACGGACGCGACGGGCGAGAGCGACGAGGGAGACGAGACAGGCGGGAGCGAAAAACCGACGCTGTCGGTCAAAGACGAACAGAAACCGACCTACATGTATCTCCCTCACTCGATTCGTCGTGACCTAGACCGGTCGTACTCGATGCTGAAAGCCGAGTACGAGTACGAGTACCAGGAGGGTTTCGAGAAGAACCGGCACTTCTACCCGCTGGTCGTCTCTCTCGGACTGGAGGCCGTCGAGGAACTGGACCCGGAAGACGTCCGTGCCCACCTCGCCGACGAATGAGAGGAGAGACCGACCCGAACGTCGCCGCGAGGGCCGTGTCCGTCCGCAAGGTCACTCCCGGTCGAAAATAGCGGTGACTGCGGCCGTCGTTACAGGTCTCGCAGTCGAATCTCGTCGTCCGTGACGGCCTGGACGCGCGCTTCCTGCAGGGGGTAGTCCTCCTCGTCGGAGTCGCCCCAGCCGAGTTTCGCCATCAGTTTCTCCGTGATGCCCGGGTCGGGGTCGATGTAGGCCGTCCCGTGTTCGACCGAGGAGACGACGCCGACCTGGTTTCCGTCGCTATCCACGACCGGTTTGCCCGTCTCGTCGTCGGTGATAGTTGTCGCCATGCAGTCGAAAGGTAGACCGGAACGATTGATGGTGAGTGTGGCTGTATATACCGGGTGTTTTAAATTACGTCTCAGACACAGCGGACCAGCACGCGAATCTGCCCTCGTGAGACGACGAACGCCGACCACAGGAGAGGCTCGAATTCGGGACGAGACCGGCCGTGATCCGGAGCAGAGAGCGACGAGAGAGACGAGATGGAAACGACGACAAAGATGTTTTTGCCGTCTTTGCCATCAAATTCGTCACGGAAGCCGAAACGCGACGGCGACCTCACGCCGCACGCCGCGTCCGAACGGTTTTGTCGGCCGACACGCCCCCGTGATGCGTTCGCGCGCGTCGAGTATCACGAGTGAGAACGAAGAATCGACTTTTTAACGAGGGTCGGCGAACAGGCGGACGTGATAGTAGGGGGGCGAACCGAAGACGTGGCGTATCTCTGCGCGGACGGGTCCGTGAGGCAGGGATACCGACTCGGAGACGCGCGGCCGTTGCGGACGCTCGGTCGAATCCAGTACGCGTGGGACCGGACGACGGACGACGGACAGATTCGCGAGTACGTCACCACCGCGGGGTTCCTCGTCCGAGACGGGCAGTTGTCCGCCGCGAACGTCGCCGCGACGCTCCACTTCGAACGGGTGCTCGACGTCGAACACGTCGAGGAGTTCGTCGAGGCGTGCGAGACGCGTGGCGAGGAGATTAGCTCGGAAGCGGCCGCGAACTGCGACCCGGCGAAACTTCGCGGACACGCCGCCGACGCCGTCGAGTTCGTCAACAACGCCGCTCGCGGGGCGGCGGAACATCGGTACTGGGACTGGGACCGGGCGCAGACGCCCATCGGCCGAAATGGCCGGTTCGTCCAGAGCCTCCCGGACGGGTTCCACGCGGACCTGCGCGACGCACTCGAAACCGAGTTCGGCTGGGCCTCCCACGCCGACGCCACGGTCCTCGCGAACCTGACGCCGAGACGCGTCCGCGGCGTCGTTCGGTTCCAGCGGGGCGACCAGAAGCAGCCGACGACGCCCGACGACGTGACCGACGAGATGTCCGAGGCGGTCCGACCCGCCGGCGAAGACGACGAACACGGGGAGGCCGAACAGTGGCTGTGCGAACCCGATACGACGTTCGACGACGTCGCCGCGATGCACGAGGTGAAAGACCGCTTGCGGCAGACGGTGTTGCACCCGCTTCGGGACCCAGAACTGTTCGAGGAGTACGGCGTCGGAACGATAAACGGGATACTCCTCCACGGCCCGCCGGGAACGGGGAAGACGTACGTGAGCCGTGCGCTCGCGGGCGAACTCGACCGACCGTTCCTCCGGATCACGCCTGCAAACGTGACGAGCAAGTTCGTCGGCGAGAGCGCGGACAACGTCGCGGAGGTGTTCGAAGTCGCCCGCAGACACCAGCCGAGTATCGTCTTCATCGACGAACTCGACGCACTCGGGACCGACCGGAGCGCGACGCACAACACGCAGAGTGAACGGCAGATGCAGAATCAGCTCCTGCTGGAGTTGGCGGACTTGGAGGCCGACGACGTCGTCGTCATCGGCGCGACGAACAAACTCGACGAGTTGGACGAGGCACTCACCCGAACGGGTCGCTTCGACGAGTGGATCGCCGTCCCCCTCCCGAACGCGGAGTCGAGGCTGTCGATGCTGTTGCACCACCTCCGGGACCGACCGACAGACATCGACGAAGCCGATTTAGGTGAGTTCGCCACGCTGACGGAAGGCTTCAGCGCGAGCGACATCGAATCCATCGCGAACGAGGCGGCGAGACGCGCTATCGACGAGACGTACGACACCGGAACTCGGCAACCGATAGCCGCGCGCCACGTTCGCGCCGCCGTCGAAGCCACCGACTCCCACACCGACCGAACGGTGAGTCGGTCGAGGGATTCGGGCGACGGCGTCGACGTGGCCGACGACGGTACCGAGGAGTCCGACAGACACCCCCAGATGTCGCTGTAGGCATCGAGACTCCGTCGTCCGCCTCTCTCGTCTCGTTATCTCGGGAGAGGGGCGGAGATACCGACGACTGCGGAGATAGCGATTATTGCGGAGATACCGACGAATGAGGAGTTGGTTCTGGTAGCAAAACCGGTTTTGATAGAAAAATAGTTTTGATAGCAAATAGAGGTGCGACAGTAGAGAGAGTTTGCAGTTGAAATCGATTCCGACGGTGTCGAGAGTGGGATAGAAACGCGAGGGTAGCGACCGGAATCGGAAACGAGAGGTCGGCGACGGCGTCGGAAACCGTTTACCGACTCGGTTCGTCGGCGAGTGCCTCCTCGCGGAGTTCTCGGTCCCGGTCAGTCTCGACCGCGATTTCGGGGACCTCGGTCGGTCGCATCGACTTGTCGACGGCGACGAAGACGAAGTACGATTGGGTCGTCAGTTCTCGTTCGCCGGTCGTGGGGTCCTCGCGGTACGCGCGGATGCGGACGCGGACGCTGGTCCGTCCGGCGGCGTACGCGTACGCCTCCACGACGCACGTCTCGCCGCGCGGGATGGGCCGGTCGAAGTCGAGGCGGGCGACGTGTGCTGTCACGCACGTCTTCCCGGCGTGTCGCATCGCCGACATCGCGCCCACCTCGTCCATCCACTTCATCACGTTCCCCCCGTGTGCGGAGTCGTAGTTGTTCGTGTCGTCGGGTTGGACCCGTTCGCGGTTCAACAGGTAGGTGTCGGTGACTGTGGGCACGTTCGTGAGTCGCGACGGACGACCATAGGTTCGCCGCCGAGTGCCGTCGAACCGTGACCGCCGCAGTCGGTATCGTCGTCGCGCGAGAAACGACGGAAACCCGGGGTGGGGGTCAGAACGAGTCGAGTGAGGCGTTCTCTGCGTCCGTTTCGCTGACGACGAACTGTTCGTCGTCCATCGCAGTCTGGTGAACGATGTCGAGGTCGTGATCCGGTTGGAGGCGGGCGTAGATGGTGATGCCGCCCGCGCGTCCGAGGTTCTGCTTCCGGAGTTCGAGGATGTCGAGGAAGGCGAGACGGCGGACGAAGTCTCGAACGCGGCGGTCCGACCGGGTGGAGGTGCCCGTCGCCTCGCAGAGTTTGGTGTACGTCTCGATTATCTGTGCCATCGAGAACTCGTCCTCGTCGGTCCCTTTGTGGAGGGCCGTCACCGCCGAGAGGACGAGTTTCTTCTGGACGGTGAGTCCGCCGATGAGGTCGCGGAATCGGTCCTTCTCGGCTTCCATCTTCGCGTCCTCGACGTGGTCGCGGGTCACGACGTCAGACCCGTCGCGTTGGGCCAACATGCCGGCGTTCCGGAGGACGTCGATGGCCTGCCGTGCGTCGCCGTGGTCCTGGGCCGCGTACGCGGCGCAGAGCGGAATCACGTCGTCGGAGAGGACCCCCTCACGAAACGCGTCGCGCCGATGGCTCAGTATCGCGCGGAGTTGGTTCGCGTCGTAGGAGTGAAAGTTGAGTTCGCGCGGTTGCAGCGACGACTTCACGCGGTCGTTCAGGTCCTCGGCCCACCGGACCTTGTTGCTGATGGCGATGAGGCCGATTCGGCAGTCGGTCTTTCCCGTCTCGACGGCCCGAGAGAGAGACATGAGAATCTGGTCGTCGGGGTGCATGTCCGCCTCGTCGAGGATGATGATGACCACGTCGTACAGTTGGTCCAGGATTTCGTACAGTCGGGTGTAGTAGGCCGCCTTGGCGAGACCGGTCTCCGGAACGCGGGTGTCCGTCGTCGCCTCGTCGTTCAGCGTTCGCCCGATCGTCGAGATGGCTTGCGTCTCGGTGTCGTCCGTCGAGCAGTCCACGTAGACCGTCCCGATTCGGACGTCGCCGGCGTTCGACTGGGCGGCCTTCGCGACGTGTTTGGCGACGAGGCTCTTTCCCGTCCCCGTCTCGCCGTAGAGAATCACGTTCTCGGGCGAATCGCCGTTGACTGCCGACCGGAGTTCCGTCGAGAGGGCGCGAATCTCGTCGTCGCGCCCGACGATGCGTTCGGGACTCGGGACGTGTTCCACCTCTACCAGCGACTTGTTCCTGAAGATGGGGTCTTCCTGAGCGAAAATCTCCGCGGCGATGTCCTGTGACCCATCTTTCTCCATGCGCAGACGGAGAGACTCGTCGCACATAAAACCACCTTCGAAGGACCCCCACGTTTCCGACGTTTTCCCCGACTTCGAAACGGTCTCGTGAACAAATTCGGCGGTTAGGGGTTCGACGATTCTGAGACCGAGTTTCCGACGTTCCGACCCACACACCCCACGTTTCCGTCGTTCTGGGGGAGAGAACAGTCGCGAGACGGGACAGTCACAGTTCGTCGCATCCGTCGTTCGTCTATCGGCGTCGCGTCTACTCGAGGGACTGGCACCCCCCACGTTTCCGTCGTTCCTCTACTCACCGATTTCACGGTTCCAATTCCACGCTTCCAGCGTACCTCAAACCCACCCACCCCACGTTTTTCCAGCGTACCTCAAACCCACCCACCCCACGTTTCCGACGTTCTTCCGCGGGAAGGGAGGGGTCGTGAGAGTGGAGGCGGGAAGCGACGCCCGTCGGCGTATCCCGACACCCACACCCCACGTTTCCGTCGTTCCTTCGACGAAGAGGCAGTCGATTCAGACCACGCCTCGTTACTCGCTCGGAACCAACTCGTGCGAATATCTCGGCCTTCGGCCGAACGAACTCGACGGCTACCCACTCGTCGAAACGACCCGACGGTTCGAACGACTCGATGCCCGACGGTTCGCACAACCCGACTCCCGCAGTTCGAACGACGGCCCCTGCAGTTCGAACAAGTAAATCCTCACTCGACACCTCGACACGAACCGAACCACACAGCAGATAACACAAATTTTTAATATGTGGCAGTGAAACAGTCCATTAGCTGCATAGCAGAGTAAGGAGGCACTTCGTGCCTCTGACCCCCCACCCCCCGTCCGTCCCAGAACGACGGAAACGTGGGGTGGGTGTGTCCGTCCACCTCTCGGAGCGAGGAAACGACGGAAACCCGGGGGGGACGACGAGGACTCCACGAATCCTGCGTCCAGTCGATGCCGCGACCGAAGAACGACGGAAATCCGGGGTGGGAGCGTTCGCTCGTCCAGCCGATTACGCCGACGGTTCGATAATCTCTATCAGGTTACCTTCGGGGTCCCGAACGAAGAGGATTCGACTCCCGGTGTCCGTCGTCTGGGGTCCGCTAAGCGTCCCGACGTCGTCCGGCAGCGACTCGTAGAACCCGTCGACGTCGTCGACGGTCAATCCGAGATGCTTCGCACCGACGCGGTTCACGGCTGCTTCCTCTCGGCTCTCGCGTTCGGGGTCGTACTCGACGAGTTCGACGCGGATGCCGTCGGCATCGAGGTGCGCGAACCGACCGGTCGCGCCGTCGACACCGACTGCCGTCGAGAACTGTTCTCCCGAGACGGTGAAGCGGTCGAGAACCGAGAGTCCGAGTACGTCGCGGTAGAACTCCACGGCACGGTCGAGATTCGAGACGGTCGTTCCGACGTGGTGTGCGCGAAGGTCCGTCACGTGACGCCGTACTCGACGGCCGACCGAATAGCCACCGAATCACGACGGACGAACGCTCGACTCGTCACCGCTCCGCGACTTCGAGATACGAGGGTGGAACGCGGCGGACCGTGTACGTCCCGGCCCCACGTTTGTCTATCTCGAAGCCGTCCTCGCGCATCGAACGTGCGTCCACCGAGAGGACGACGGGGTCGTCGGCGTGTCTGCTGCCGACGTTTCGGGCTTCCTCGCGAGTCTCCGAGAGGTGGACGGCCTGCCGACCCATCGGTTTCACTCCGTCGTCGAGGATGGCGTCGAGGTTTCGCGGCGAAGTCCCGTGGTAGAGGCAGTCCGGTACCGACGTGGTCGTCGATTCGAGTTCGACGTCGACGGAGTGGCCGTAGGCCGCGCGTATTCGACCGTCCCGACGCTCGAATCGACCCTTCGAATCGGTCGCGACGACGGCTTCGACGTGTTCCGCGTCGGCCCACGGATACCGACTTCCGACCGCCTCGACGAGCGAGTCGAAGGCGACCCAGCCCGCGTCGTCCAGCGAGAGTCCGGCGTCGTCGGGGAAGTGACGCAGTGCACCGCTGACGAACTTGGAGAGTCTGACGCGGCGGTTTGCCTCGAGTACGGCGTCTCCCTCGTCATCACAGTCTGGACACGTCGCCTCATCGAAGTGGCCGTGGTCCGGACAGCGGCGAATCACACGCTGCAGTTGCACTCGTACGTCCGTCATCGTGTCGATGTCCGCGCCCGGGCGCGCCAGTCGCCGAGTGTCCTATCGTTCGGAGCGAAGGGATGCGACCCCACGACCGAGAAATCTCACGTGAGCGCAATCTCTCGGTACAGACGCGTCTTCGCTGGAGGTGCGACCTGCGACCGTTTCCAGACCGGTGGAAATCACACTGGCAGTTTTTCATCCGGTAGGAGAAACACTATCTCAGAACTAACATGATTAAAGAAATAGAATTCGGCTGGAATCGCAGCGGGGGGAACGGATGAGCGACACACCGGTCCGAGTGGGGGTGTTGAGTCTCCACAACAGCAAGGAGACGAAGGCTATCATAAACGCCGTCGAGGCGCTTGGACACGACACGGAGTGGCTACGGTCGGAGAACACGGTCGTCCGGTTCGAGACGGGGGAAGCGACGCTGTCGCCGGACGTGGACGTCATCGCCAACCGACTGCTCCTCTCGAACACGGACAACCCGTCCGAAGAGGTGGGACTGGCGCGAACGCTCGAAGGGATTCGGCCGATGCTGAACACGCCCGACGCGACGTCTCGGGCCGCCCACAAGACCGCCGCGGCCGTCGCGCTGATAAACGAGGGGCTCCCCGTTCCGCGGACCGCGCTGGCGCTCAGCAGCGACCAACTCGACCGGATTCGGCGCGAGTTCGCCGAGGAAGCCGTCTACAAGACCGCAATCGGGACGCACGGTGGCGGCGCGTGGAAAGTCGGGACGAAAGACCCGCTCACTCCTCGGGTCGGCAAACGTCGTGCGTTCATCCAGGAACTCGTCGGACGGCGGGGGGAGACACCCCGTGACCTCCGGGTGTACGTCGTCGACGACCGGGTCGTCGGGGCGATGTACCGGACGGCGTTCGAAGGCGACTGGCGGACGAACGTCGCGCGCGGGGGTGGCGTCGAGGACGCGACGAACTCCGCGCCCGAGGAGGCGTTCGAACTCGCCCGACGGGCGGCGGCGACGCTCGGTCTCGACTACGCCGGGGTGGACCTCATCGAGGGCGAAGACGGGTGGTACATACTGGAGGCGAACCCCACGGCCGGGTTCAAGGGCCTGTACCGGGCGACGGGTCGCAGTCCCGCACCGTACATCGCGAAGCAGGCCATCGAGTACGCCGGCGGGTCGGTTGACCCGGACCGCGTCGAGCAGTTGGCGTCCACGCTCGACGACTCGGTGCCGGCGTGCAAGCCGACGTCCGTCACGGTGGAGTCCGACGAGGCTGTCACCATCGGCTTCACCGAACAGGTCGTCATCAGCGGAACGAGTGGGACGAAGACCGTCGTCGCCAAGTCCGACTCCGGCGCCGCCAGAACGAGCATCGACCTCCAACTGGCGGCGGACATCGGTGCCGGGCCGATTCACACCGTCTCGCGCGTTCGGTCCGGAAGTTCGAAGCAGTCGAAGACGCGACCGGTCGTCGACCTCGTCCTCGGTATCGGCGGCGACCAACACACGGTCGCGGCGAACATCGAGGACCGGAGCCACATGACCCACCGTCTGCTCCTCGGCCGAGACATCCTGAAGAACTACCGCCTCGACGTCAGTCGTCGAATCGAAGACCACGCCGAACTCCCCGACGAGGAGTGAGCGTGTGAGGTCCGCCTATCGCTCGCCGGCCCCTGCCCCGCCGACCTGTTCGCGCGCCGCCTCGCGGATGACCTCCTCGGGGCCGAGGACGCAGTCGCGGCGCACGTCGGGGTAGGTTCCCTCGAGGAGTTCGTCCACGTAACCGTCGAGTTCGGCGACGGCGTCCAGCGACATGCCCTCGAGTCGTTCGCTCAGGATGCTCGCGACGGCACTACTGACCGCACAGCTCTCGCTCTCGAACGCGATTTCGACGAGGGTGCCGTCGTCGTCAACCTCGACGTGGAACTCGCCGTCGTCGCCGCAGGCGGTCTCCTCGGAGTGCTTCGTGAACGTCGGGTTCGCGAGGCCGCCCGCGTTCCGGGGCGTGCGGTAGTGGTCGTACACCAGGTCGTGGTACTGCGAGTCGAGATGCGAGTCGAGTTCGTCGCGCGCGGCGTCGACGGCGTCGAGCAACGCGTCTATCTCCGCCTTCGTGTTGTAGACGTAGAACGACGCCCGGACCGAACCGGGGATGTCGAGTCTGTCGTGGAGCGGCTGGGTACAGTGGTCGCCGGCGCGGACGGCGATGCCGCGTTCGTCGAGGAGCGCCGACAGGTCGTGGCCGTGGATACCGTCGAGGTTGAACGCGACGAGACCCGACCGGGGTTCGCCGGCCGGCGGGCCGTACACCTCCACGTCCTCGCGTTCGCCGAGGCGTTCGAGGGCGTACTGCGCGAGTTCGTTCTCGCGTTCTTCGACGAAGTCCATCCCCACTTCCTCCAGATAGTCCGCCGCCGCGGCGAGGGCGATTCCCTCGGCGATGGGCGGCGTTCCGGCCTCGAACTTCCACGGCGGGCGGTTCCACGTCGAGTCCTCGTAGGTGACGTGTCGAATCATCTCGCCGCCGTAGAGGAACGGTTCCATCTCCTCCAGCAGGTGCTTCTTCCCGTACAGACAGCCGATTCCGGTCGGACCGGCCATCTTGTGCCCCGAGAACGCGTAGAAGTCGGCGTCGATGGCTTCGACGTCCACGCGTCGGTTCGGCACCGCCTGCGCGCCGTCCACGAACACGAGGGCGTCCCGTTCGTGCGCCATCTCGGCCAACTCCGCGACGGGGTTGACCGTCCCGAGGACGTTCGAGACGTGGACGACCGAGAGGAGTTTCGTGTCGTCGTCTATCAGGTCCGCCGCGTGGTCCATGTCGAGTTGACCGTCGTCGTCGACGCGGACGTACCGAATCTCCGCGCCGGTCCGCTTTGCGACCTGTTGCCACGTCACGAGCGACGCGTGGTGCTCCATCTCCGTCGTGACGACGTTGTCGCCGGGGCCGAGTTCGTTCAGGCCGACGCCGTAGGCGACGAGGTTGATGCCCTCCGTCGTGTTCTTCGTGAAGACCATCTCCTCGCGGCCGCCGGAAGCGCCGACGAACGCGGCGAGTCTGTCGTGCGCCTCCTCGTATGCGACGGACGCCTCGTGGCTCAGCGTGTGAATCCCGCGGTGGACGTTCGCGTTGTACGTGCCGTAGAACTCCTCGAACACGTCGTACACCTGCTTCGGCGTCTGCGTCGTCGCGGCGTTGTCGAGGTAGACCAACGGTTCGTCACCGACCGACCGACTCAGGACGGGAAAGTCGTCACGTATGGCAGCAATGGCCTCGTTCATACCTCGCACATTCGGCACGCGAACTTAAATTTTCACCATACGATTGGATATTCGACGCACTTTCGAACCGATTCCCGAACGTGGCGACGCCGAGAGCAGGTCTCGCCCCGACGAACTCCGCGCGTCGCGGAAGGACGGCCGGTGCTCTCCGTCGATGGCCGAGGATTTCTGGTCTACTGCGTCGGACCACCCGTCGTGGCGTGAAGCCCTACTCAGAGTACGGACCGCGGAACGCATCACCCACGTGAACACTCAACAAATGTCCGCAGTCCTATGATTAATGGCTGATACAATACTACACAGCCGTATGCAAGCCGCGAGACTGCACGAGTACACGGACGACATGAGCGAAGCGCTGACGATAGACGAGGTGGAACGGCCGGAGGTAACTCGCTCCGACGGCGTTGTGGTCGAAGTCGAGGGGGCGGGCTGGTGCCAGACGGACAATCACATCATCGAGGGGATGTGGACGGACTACGTGGAACAGACGCTCCCGATGACGCTCGGTCACGAGAACGCCGGCACGGTGGTCGACGTCGGCGAGGAGGTGACCACCGTCGAGGAGGGCGACCAGGTCATCTGTCACCCCGTGATGACCTGCGGCGTCTGCCGGGCGTGCCGCCTCGGCAACGACATGTACTGCGAGGAACTGTCGTTCCCCGGCCTGACGACGGACGGCGGGTTCGCCGAGTACCTCCTCACCTCCGAACGCGCGACGATACCGTTGCCGGGCGACGTCTCCCCCGCCGACATCGCGCCGCACGCCGACGCCGGCATCACCGCATACCACGCCGTGAAGAAGGCGGTTGGCGAACTCAACCCCGGCGACCACGCCGTCGTCGTCGGCGTCGGCGGCCTCGGCCACATCGGTCTACAGTGTCTCGACGCGATGAGTGCCGTCGACATCACCGCACTCGACGTGAAGGCGGAGGCGCGCGAACTCGCCGAAGAACTCGGCGCGGCGCACACAATCGACCCGTCCGCGGACGACGTTCCGGCCGAAATCGAGGCGCTGACCGACGGTACCGGCGCACAACAGGTCATCGACTTCGTCGGCGCGGACGCCACGACGAGTCTCGCGCCGGACATCGTCGCGTCGGGCGGCGACCACCACGTCGTCGGCTACGGCGGGCACGTCCACGAACCGTCCCAGTCGCTCGTGAACGGCGAGTTCTCCTACAAGGGAACGCTCGTCGGTCGGTACACGGAGTTGCAGGAACTCGTTGCTCTCGTCGAACGCGGCGACGTGGAACTCCGGACCTCCCGGTACGACCTCGACGACATCAACACTGTCGCCGAACGCCTCGAACACGGGGAGATAGAGGGTCGGGCGGTCATCGTCCCGCCCTGATTCCGTACCTGCGCGGGGCGCCGGAACCCGCGGTTCTCGCAGGACCCCGCGGCCGACGGACCCGGCGGGGGCAGATTCGGCGAGTGTGAACGACGGGTGGAAGTCGAGGATCCGACATTCAACGCTCTGACTATTTTCGTGAGATAGAATCATAACTCTACGTTCATATTATGCGGTCACACAGGAGACACAGACATTCAAAAACTACTATACGAAATTCAACTAAAACACAATCTTTCGAAATTCTCTAACGGATGAAATGGTATCTGGTTTGTGTTTCTCAACTAATACCGCAATCTTAATTTAATATAACCTTATCCAACCGGACGCTGTGAGGGGGCTCGCTGCACCTCGAAACGGCAGAATTGGGTATATAGTCTAAATGGCACGTGACGGAAACGAAATTGACAGTACAGACGATAAATCGCAGACGGCGGGAAAGGCGTCTTCGCGTTCGGTCGGTCGACGGCGATTCCTGCAGGGCGTCGGCGCGGTAGTCGCGACGACCGGACTCGCACGGACGGCGCGGGCGGACTCGAACGACGTCATTCGACTCCAGAGCGGCGAGAGCCGACTGTTCCGGAGTTCTCAGGACGACCTCTCGAACACGCTCGTCGTCCCGAACGGCGGTTCGGTCCGGTTCGTCCTCGACTCCGGGGGCCGGTGGGAGAACGTCGGCATCGCGGGCAACGCGGACCAGACGGGCGCCGGCGGCGGCATGTTCGCCACGATGGTTCCCGAGGGGGAGGAGTTCGTCCTCGACGGCTACTACACCGGCGGGACGACCAGTAGCGGACGCAACGACAACGGTGGACACTCGTTCGTCTTCAACAGCATCGACCACGCGGGCGACGCGACGTTCAAGAACGGATTCACCACGGACTGGTACCAACCGTACTACTGTTCGAACAGTGGTAACCCGGCGCACCGAAACGAGGACCACGCCGGGCGCGGCGGCGACATCCACTTCGAGAACCTCTACACCGAGAAGTTCGCGCACACCGCGTACCGCCTCGGAACCGACGGTTCGACCTGCGTGGACTGCGTCGCGGCGAACCCGTACGAGGACCACGGCCCGGCGCGGAGTGCCTGGGCGTTCTTCAACGAACCGACGTACGAGAACCTGCAGTTCGAGACGTACATCAAGTCCGGGAGCAGGTACGACCACCCGGTCCCCCGCCTCGTGTCGTGTAACGGCACCGGCGGTCGGATGATGCACGGCGACTACCAGGGCGACGACCCGTCGAACGGTGCGGACCTCTCCGTGCCCGACGGCGTGCCGACGTCCGCGGAGGCGGCCGCGGCGGGCGACCGGTCGTAATCGACCGCTGCGGAGTTCATTTTTTCCGCTCGCTCGTTCGGCGTCGACGACGCTTCCTGACGCGATTTGACCACTCGATGCCGCCGCAGACGGCACGAGCGAACATGTTCGGAGCAGTTTCTATCCCCCGAACGAGCCATCGTTCGAACATGGGAACGCACGCCCGGCAGGAACAGACGACGACAGTCGAGGTGCGGGCGACCGGTAACGTCCGCCGCGAACTCGGCCGGCACACGTTCGAGTTCAGTTTCGAGGGGACGACGCTTCGGGCGTTCCTCGACGCCTTCTTCGAGGCGTTCGGCGGCGAGGAACTGCTGCTGGCGCGGACCGAGTCTGAAGAGCGGACGGGCGGGTGGGCGACTGCGCCCGAGACGCTCCCGGGTCGATGGGAGCGGAACCCCGAGGGCGAGCGTACTCGCGCGTACGCCCGCGTCCTCGTCAACGGCGAGTTCAACGAACTGCTCGACGGGTTCGACACCGAACTGCACGACGGCGACAGAGTCGCTCTCGTCCATCCGTTCGTATTCTGCGTCTGACTCTCGATTCTCGCTCTCCCCCTCGACCATCACCGCGCGCGGAACGCGGCGACGACGAGATACGCGTACAGTACCGCCCCACCGAACGCGAGTAGGTGACCGAACGTCGCGACGACGGGGACGACGTGCCCGACGAGTTGTGCGAGGAGACCGGACGCGAGAGCGGCGATCGAGACGAGTGCGGTCCGGTCCGACGCGGCCGGTAGCGTCCCGACGCTCGGCGGGTAGAACTGGTAGCTGACGCCGACGACGGCCAGACCGAGGAAGCCGAGGAGGTTCAGGCGGAGGTGCGCCACCGCGAGCGACGGTTGCGGCCGACCGAACGCGAACCAGAGTCCGACAGCGACGCCGACGACGCCGCAGGCAGCACTCCCGAGGACCCCGACGAACCCCACGCGGCGGCGCTCAGACCGGTGGTACAGCGTTCCGACGGCGACGGCGTAGCCGACGACTGCGACGGCTTCGACGGCACCACCGATGCGGAGTAGGCCGCCGCCGGCGACGCCGGTGGCCAGTAGCGCCGGACCCGACGCACCCGTGAGCAGGACGACACCGACGAGCCACCGGGGTGGGTGTGCGACCATGAACCGCGGCAGGAGTCGGAATCCGAGCGAGAACAGCAGCACGCCGGCAGTGCCCGCCGCGAGCAGGTGAGTCGCCTGCGGCGGATAGCCGTCGAAGAGCGGCGGAACGCCGGCGTACAGCGCGAGCGTCTCGTACGTCCCGGCGAGGAGATACAGGAGCGCCACCGGGACGAACCCGTTCGCCAGTCGGTCCACGGGCCGCCGGCCGGCGTTGTGGTCGCCCGTCGCCGTCTCGCGGCCGGTCGGGTTCCCACGAATCGTCCAGCCCACCGTGGCGACGAACGCGCCGACACCCAGCGTCCACAGGAGCGCACCCGCCGCGCCCACCCACGAGGGGCCGACGTCGAACGACGCCGCGACGAGTCCGCTCACGCCACCGACGGTGAGCGGGAACTGGACCGCCGGCGCGCGCGGGAACGTCAGGGTCCGGTCGAAGTACGCCGGGACGAGCGAGTACGCCTTCCCGAAGACGACGTGCAACACGAACCCGAGGAGGCCCAGGACGACTTCGGTCCGACGCGGCACTCCGACGACGACGCCGGCCTGCCACGCCATGAGCGACCCGGCGCCGACGAGCACGTAGCGCCGCGCCCACCGCGAAACCGTCGCCGCCGTCACGACGTTCGGCCCCCCTGACGCGCGGCGTCGGTCACGAACGCGACGGCCATGCCCGCGGATTCGGCGTCGAGCGACGTAGAACCTCGCCCGAATCCGTTCGACCCGATGTCGTCCCCGACGGAGCGCCGTCCGTCCCGAAGTCGGGCGCCGTCACCGAACACGTTCGGGACCGACGCTTTCGATACCCGCTCCGTCCGTTCGGACGAAGATGAACTCCGCTCACGACTCGGACCACGGACACGACGAACCGGACCCGGTCACCGACCGAACGCACGACAACTCGTGGTCGGCGAACCTGGAGGGCCCGCAGTACGCCGCGGACGAGAGTCTCGTCGTCTCGCAGGCCCTCGACGCCGTCGAACACACCGCGCCCGGCAACCACGTCAACCTCGTCACGCACGGCGACCACGGACACCCCTCGTCGTACCTGTTCGAGGCGCTCGCCGACGCGTACGACGACGGCGTCTCGTGGGAGTACGTCCAGCAGTGCGGCTGCGGCGGACACGTCACTCGCGTGTACGTCGAGTGAACGCTCGTCCGCGTGGGTAAGTGAACGCTCGTCCGCGTGGGTAAGTGAACGTTCGTCCCGTGGTTACACGTCCGCACGTGCGCACGTTCGCAGTCGGGCGCACGGTCGTGCGTCCAAAGTGACCCGTTGACGGACGGTGACCGAGTACCACTGAAAGAGGGTAACCGAGCGTCGGAACCGGCCTGCCGGGAGTTACACGTCCGTTCGAACGCTGGCAGCGGTTAGTTCTCTCCCTCGAACAGTTCGACCACCTCCCGTTCGACGCTCATATCGACCCCTTCGTCACCGGCGAGGGAGGGTCGACACGTGGATAGCACGCCTTCGACGATGGATTTCGACAGCCGCTCGACGGTCTGTCGCTGCTCGTCCGATAGCTCTGCCTGTGATTCGAGCTTCGAGAGCGCTCGCTGCAACTGTTCTCGCCTGACACCTTCGAAGTCCGCCCGGACCGCCCGCCACTCGTTTCGTACCTCCGTGTCACCGCCGGACGAGTCGCTTTCGCGTCTGAGTTCGGAGGATACGCGGATGGATTCGGATGATACGAAGCCGTCTCGCTCACCGTCGGGCACTGAATCCCCCTTCGCTCGCTCTGACCCCCCGGACCGCTCAGTCGGCGGTCGAGACATCTCCCTCGGTGAACGACTGTTCGGGGAGCGGTCCGTCGTATCGGTCGGGGACGTAGGCGCAGAGCGGGTCCGATTCGAGGGGGTCACCGGTGTAGGCGAACGCCCGCGACCGACTCCCGCCGCAGTGGTGGCGGAACTCGCAGGCGCCGCACTTCCCGCGGAGTGCGTCGGGGTCGCGCAGCGACTGGAACAGGTCGGCGTCGCGGTAGATGTCGACGACGCTCCGTTCGCGGACGTTTCCGGCGGACTGCGGGAGGAACCCCGAGGGGTATACCTCGCCCACGTGGCTGACGAAGGCGAAGCCGTCGCCGGGGGTGATGCCGGTTCGCCGGCCGATGCCGTCCGACGCCGCCCCGTCCCCAGCGTCGCTTCCTCGCTGGGCGACGACGCGTCGGTAGTGCGGGGCTTCGGTCGTCTTGACGCCGAACGGGGCGTCGGCGGCGACGTTCCCCAACCACTCCATCACCCGTTCGGCCCGTTCGGGCGTGACGGGGTCCAGCACGCGCCCCCGACCCACCGGGACGAGGAAGAACACAGACCAGAGCACGGCGTCCAACGCCTCGACTCGCCGGCGAATCGCGGGGAGTTCGCCCACCGTCTCGGCGCACACCGTCGTGTTCACCTGTAGAGGGAGGCCAGCGGACCGCGCCGCCTCGGCCGCGGCCAGCGTCTGCTCGAAACTCCCGTCCTCGCCGCGGAAGGCGTCGTGTGCGGCCGCCGACCCGCCGTCGATACTGAGGGCGACGCGCCTGAGGCCGGCGTCGGCGAGTGCGTCGATTCGGTCCCGCGTCAGCGACGCCGTTCCGCTGGGCGTCAGCGTCATGCGGAGGCCGAGGGCTGTTCCGTACTCGACGAGTTCGACGGCGTCGTCTCGGGCCAACGGGTCGCCGCCCGAGAGGACGACCAGTTGGCCGTCGCCGAACTCGGACGCCTCCTCCAAGAGTCGCCTCCCCTCTGCGGTGGTGAGTTCGTCGGGGTGGCGGTCCGGTTTCGCGTCCGCACGACAGTGCTTACAGGCCAACTCGCACGCCTGCGTGAGTTCCCAGACGAGGACGAACGGCCGCCGGGACGTGTCGATAGCGGGTGGTGCCATAGTCGTCACTCCCGTCGCCGCGTGCGAAAGGGAACCGCCGAACGTGTTCGGACGAACGGCGACCGGCCGGGATTCGACGACGCGGGCCGGGAGTCGCCGACGCCGGCCAACCCGCACGACTGCCCGTGAACCAAACGACTTTGCCGCGCTGCGGTGAATCACCGCCCGATGACCGCACCAACGACGACGCTCCCGAGCGGTGACGAACTCCCGATGGTCGGCGTCGGCACGTGGGACCTCGGCGGCGACACCGTCCGGGATTCGGTTCGTGCGGCCCTCGACGCGGGCTACGAGCACGTCGACACCGCGGAGGGGTACGCCAACGAGTCCGAAATCGGCGAGGTGCTGGCGGAGTACGACCGGGAGGACGTCTTCCTCACCTCGAAGGTCCTCCCCAAGCACCTCAACTACGATTCGGTCGTCGACTCGTGCGAGGCGTCGCTCGACCGACTGGGAACCGACTATCTGGACCTCTACCTCGTCCACTGGCCCAACCCGGCGATTTCGCTCCGCGAGACGCTGGACGCGATGGCGAAACTCCACGACGAGGGGCTGGTTCGGAACGTCGGCGTCTCGAACTTCAGCGCCTACCAACTGAGTTGCGCACACCACGTTTCCGACGTTCCCATCGCCGTCAACCAGATAGAGTACCACCCGTGGAACACGCAGGACGACGTGGTCGACTACTGCCGCGAGACGGACACCGTCGTCGAGGCGGCCGCCCCACTCGCCCGGACGGCGGTGTTCGAAGACGGCGTGATTCGGGACCTCGCGGAGACGTACGACCGCTCGCCCGCACAAATCGTCCTCAGGTGGGCCGTCGAGAACGACGTGGTCGTCCTCCCGAAGTCGTCTTCGCCCGACCACGTCCGCGCGAACGTCGACCTGTTCGACTGGTCGCTGGACGAGAAGGACCACGCCCGCATCGACGCCATCGACCGTCACAACCCGGTGTACGACACCCCCGCCCGCGACTGGACGGGCGACACGTACGGCATCTCCGAGTAGTTCTCGTCTCTGAGCGTCGCTGTTCCCGTGTCGGTCGCCGTCGAGGTCGGATTCTGCTCCTACTCTCGTCTGGGTCGGCGTCGACCCTGATTCGGACTCTCCAGTGCAGTCTGCGGGGAGGCCGCCGCCGGCGACTGCCTCCACCGTACTTCGCGTACTCTCTGCGTGTCGGGTCCCCGTTCGTGCTGGAATCGTCGTCGCTTACGGTCAGATATCTCCGTTGATGGTGTCAGCGAGCCGCTGACGGTCGAACAGCTGTTCACTCTCCGGGAGTCGACCGTATCCGGGATACGACCCGAATTCGTCCGGGTAGAGCTGCTTTGCCGCCATCTCGGTCTGGAACATGTTGATGATCGGGCCCTGGTACGGGGTGCCGCCGACGTATAGGTCGTCGTTCTTGACTGCAGTCACCTCGCTACCGACGGGATGGTCGTTGAGGAGCTCTCGCTGTTTTTCGATCAAGTTCTCTCCCTGGAAGTCTCGGTACGTGATTCCAAAGTTGAAGATGATGACGTCCGGGTCGTACTCCAATAGTCCCTCGAAACCCACCTTGACGGAGGACTGACCGTCGTACGCGCCCTCGAACGCGTCGACGACGTTCAGGTCGCGATACTGTTTCTTCCCCCACGTCTTTTCGACTTCCGACTTCGGATTGTAGACGACCCATCCATCGCGGTTCTCCGGGTTGTACCGTCCGTTCACCAACGCCAACGACCGACGCTCGCTCTTCGGGGGAACCCTCGACCGGACGTCTTCGATGAACGGCTCGTAGAGGTTCAGGAGCGCTTCGCCGCGCTCCTCTTCGCCGAACAGAGCAGCGTACTTCGGGATGTATTCGGGAAGAGAGAGATACGGATACGGTTCGCCGCCCGGCCAGTAGGTCCACCCGTCGAAGCGCCTTCGTCGGCTCTCGTTCCCGAACCACGGTGCGACGTTCTCTTGAATCTCCGCTGCTCCTCCCTTGTCGAGCCCGTAAACCGCGATGATGGGGTTGGGGTCGACCGCCATCAGGTCCGGGTCGAGTTCGTACAGCACCTCGAGGTCGGTATCACGCTCCGCCGTCGTGAATTGGGTGAGGTCACCTTTCGCAGGGACCGTCACACCGTCGAGGAAGTCGTAGAACCCTCGATACCAGAACCGCGGGTCTGCCATACCAACAGCACCGTCGGCCTGCCCGAGTGCGGTCAACACGTCTGCGGTGAACCCGAGACCACCCACCCACGAAGACGGTGGTTCCGACAGTGTGAGTTCACCCATGGGTGACATCGTCGCCGTGTAGGAGTTCTCTCCGGTGCTCGTTGCCGTGGACGAACTCGTGGCTGTCTCCGTCTGGTCCGACCCGGAACCGCCTGCCGGGTCGGTGTCTGAACCACCTGCACACCCGGCGAGCAGGCCAGCCCCGAGGACTGCCCCGCCGTACTTCACGTACTCTCTTCGCGTCGGTGCCTCGCGCTGTCCGGAGCCGTCCGTCATGCGTTTTAGGCTCACCTAATAACACAAAGCAGTTCCGAATTTAGGCCGACCAAAATATCATCGGGATACTCCACACCGCGGACACATCGGCGGGCCGTCGTCCGGGGGTTCCGATAGCCGTCTACGGTCCTACTCTCGGACCAACAGAGTCGAGGCCGCGATTCGGTTCTCTTTGAACGACTCTACGAGCGAGTGCTGACGAAGCGAAGGCAGTTGCCGTCGGTAGAGTTCTCGCTGACAGATCGAGGACGAGTGCAAATATCCGGGGAACGACTTCCTCGCGAAGACATCGTCGAAACACTGCCACGTGCGGTCTCGTTCTTCATGAGTATCAGCGCTGTGTCGGGCAACGAGCGAACTTGTCACGCGTAATCGATCTCGACCCGAGCAGGTCTGTGGGGAAACTGACCCGGGATCGAACCGTCCGCTGGAACTGTGCCTCCTCTCGTCTGACCGTATCATATCGCGCCATAGGATTTATCTTTCCACGAAACGGACCGACGGGGCGAACCGAGTTCTGCGAACCCGCCGGTTACCCGACTCGAATCGCTTCGAGAGGGGTGTCTCTGACATCGTCGGAACCGCGACCAGTGCGGACCTCGCATCCAGTAGCACGAACAGCTATAGTGGTGTTCGCTAATGGCGTTTCACAGAGAAGACGGGGTTCGCGGCGGGTCGGGTCTCGACAGACAGGGCTGACCGAGAGAGCGCTTCGGCCGCACGTCGGGGCTGAAACGGCGCGAAGAGCGGAGTGCAGTCGGGGTCGCTACTCGACCAGCAGTTCGACCGGGTGACGGGGCTGCCGTTCGAGCAGGGAGTCTATCTGTTCGAGACAGGAGGTACCGCTGGCGACGACGCGCCGGTCACGGACGTCCTCGGCCACCAGTTGGTCTCGCAGACGTTCGCCCACGTCCATGCTGAGTTCGTAGTAGTCGGACTTGTAACCGAAACTGCCGGCCATGCCGCAGCACTCCACGTCCGAGGTGACCACGTCGTAGTCGCACGCGTCGAGGACGGCGACGGTGTACGTCTCCAGGCCGAGCGTGCGCTGTTGGCAGTGGCTGTGGTAGGCGATGCCCTCGCCGTCGCCGTTCGAGAGCGCACTCGGGTCGGCGCCGTTCTCCAGCAGACCGTAGACGTACTCTAACACCTCGTAGCTGTTCTCCGAGAGCGATGCGAACGCGTCAGCGTCGACGAGGCGTTCGTACTCCCGCGTGAACATCGCGTGGTCCGAGGGTTCGACGACGACCACGTCCCGGCCGTCCGAGACGTACGGCGCGAGGGTCTCGGTCACGCGTTCGGCGTGGTCCGCGGCGGTGGCGACCATCCCCTGCGAGTACGGGGCGCGTCCGCTGGACGCCACCGGGGGAACGACCACGTCGACGCCGAGGGCTTCGAGGGCGCGCACGGCCGCCTTGCCGCGTTCGACCTGCACGTGGTTGGTGTAGAGGTCAGGGTAGAGGACGACCCGGCGTTCGGGGTCCGCCGGCCCCGCTTCCGCGTCCCGGGAGCGGAACCACTCGACCAGCGTCTCCCGCTCGAACCGGGGCAACTCGCGTCGCGGGTCGATGTCGAGAACCTGTTCCATCGCCCACCGGGACGCCTCGGTGTCGGCCAGCCAGTTCGACAGCGGGGCCGTCGCGCTCCCGAGTTTCGCCACCGTCTCGAAGTTGCCGAAGAAGCGCTTCTGGAAGGGTGCGCCCTCGTCCTCCTCGTCGGGCGTCAGCCCGTCCACCAGCCAGTCGGCGGGCCGTTCGCCCTCTCGGTTGATCCGGTCGCGGACGACCGTGTTTATCCACGGGATGTCTATCTTCACCGGGCAGGCGTTCACACAGCGCGTACAGCCGGTACAGAGGTCGTTGAACTCCGCCGCGGTGTCGGTACCTTCGATGCCGGCCTCCCATCCCGTCGCGATGCCGCCGGAGTACGTCTCGCCGCCGAACGCGTGGCCGCCGGTGCTCTGGAAGTTGGCACACGAGTTCGAACAGGCCGAACACCGGATGCAGTAGAGCGTCTCGCGCAGTTGGTCGTCCTCGCGCATCGCCATCCGGCCGTTGTCCACGAGGACGAGGTGGAACTCCCGGTCGGCGTCGAACGCCGAGAGGGGGGTCTCGTCGTCCGCGAAGTCCACGACGGGCGTGTCGACCGGTGGGGTGAGAAGCGAGACGTAGGAGGTGATGTCCTGCCCGGTGCCCGACCGGCCGATGAGTTCGACGAACGGGTGGAGGTCCTCGACGGTCGGAATCACCTTCTCCACGCCGGCGACGGTGATCTGCGTGTCCGTCGCGGCGACGGTCTTCCGCGCGTTGCCCTCGCTGGTCACCAGCGCCATCGTCCCCGAGTCCGCGGCGAGGAAGTTCGCGCCCGTGATTCCCACCTCCGCGTCTGTTATCTGCTCGCCGAGTTTCTCGCGCGCGAAGTAGGTGAGGTCCTGCGCCGTCTCCAGCGGTTCGTCCGGGTCGAACGTCTCGTTGAACAGGTCCGCGATGCTCTCTCGGGACTTGTGGATGGCGGGCGCGACGATGTGCGACGGCGATTCGTCGGCGACCTGCAGTACCCACTCCCCGAGGTCCGTCTCCACCACGTCCACGCCGTCGGCCTCCAGCACGTCGTTCACCTCCAACTCCTCCGTCGTCATCGACTTCGACTTGACGACGCGGTTGGCTTCCCGGTCGGCCACGACCGACCGGATGTACTCGTTCGCGTCCTCGGC
Organism: Halogeometricum rufum; assembly: GCF_900112175.1. Classification (NCBI taxonomy): domain Archaea; kingdom Methanobacteriati; phylum Methanobacteriota; class Halobacteria; order Halobacteriales; family Haloferacaceae; genus Halogeometricum; species Halogeometricum rufum. Next base: position 263,622 of record NZ_FOYT01000004.1, read on the forward strand.
GTCGTCGGCGATGTAGACGGTGCCGCCGTTGGCCTCGACCGACTCGGTCAACTCGTCTATCAGTTCCGGCAGACGCTCGATGGCGTCTTCCTTGATGGCGCGGGCCTCCGTCTTCAGTTCCTCGTAGTCCTCCAGGTCGGCGACCGAGGCGTACCGCCCCTCGTTGAACGCGCGGGTGTTCTCCGCGACGGCCGCTCCCTCGGTCCGCATCAAACGTCGGATGTCGTCGGCTTTCGACATCTCAGCCCTCCCCCTCCGCGTCGGGCGCGTCCGTCAGCACGACGACGTGCACTTCCCGCGGCCCGTGGGCACCCTTCACCAGCGCGCCCATGTCGGCCGTCGCGCTCGGCCCTGTCGCGAGGATGGCGCTGCCGCCCGCCCGTCCGAACTCGTCGGCGACGGCGTCGATCGCCGTCTCCATGTCGGCCACGATGTCGGACTCGCGGACGACGGCGACGTGCCGGTCCACGAACAGGCTCACGAGTTCGCTCGCGCCGTCGGTCACCGAGAGGACGACCGACCCGTAGTCGGCGACGCCGAGACTCGCCCCGGTCACCCCGGTGGTCGCCGCCTGAAGCGTCGCGGGCGTCGGGTCCACCTCGACAGACGTCCCGTCGAGCGACGGTGCCGGGTCCTCGAACGCCTCTTCGAGGGCGACACCGACGGCGTGTGGTTCGACCAACTCCTCGACGTGCGTCTGGAAGGCGTCGGACTCGACGCGACTCACCGTCACGTCGAGGGCTTCCAACGCGGCTTCGAACCGGGACGCGGTGGATGTTGTCATTCGTACGCGAACGGACACCACACACGACCATTTAGTTTTGGTTCCGGACGAAACTCTCACTTCGGGCCTCGACGACTTCGGCGTGATCGTCCGCGCGAAGAGGCCCCCCGTTCGACCGGTCGGCGCTGCATCAGTCCTCGGCGCGAACGAAGAGTAACATATGTCGTTACACTTCCCTCGCTCTCGGAGGCTACCGCTCTTCGACGCCTTACCACTCGCAATTGAAATTCCAACGTTCTCCCCCGAAATCTGCTCTCGAAACTACCGACGAGAGACGAACGAATATCGTTCGAAAAATACGGCATGAATAAAACCATCGCACTACGGCTCTCGGATTGGGGCAATCGATCTTTCTCACGTATTTACAATTTAATATCTTTGCTATCTGGCTCCGGCATCGGTTCTTCCCCCCGGTCGTCCGCCAGACACCCGCCGTGAAGGGAAGGACTATCGAGTCGTCTCACCGAGTCTCTGTGCCGCGAACGCGACGGCGTCACCGTCTGCTACGTCCAGTTCTCGCCACTCACATATGTCTGTTGACATTAATGCCGACCGCGAGACACGTCGCCGACGCCCACGGCTATCTCGAACGGTTATATTCGGCCTGTAGCGGGCTAAACTGGCCGTTAAGCGGCCGCCCGGCGTCGATAGACAGCAGGTAATTAACACATCATACTGTTGGTATGCACGCGAAGGTCGTCGTCGCGGGACTGTCCGCGCGGCGACTACCGTGCCAACCCATGTCCAACGAATCGCCGAGTCTGTCCGCGGCCGCGGACGACACCAGTTTCTCGCACAGTCCGGTCGTCGAACGCCTCCTCGCTCACTGGGGGCGGGTGAAAGATGCGCTGTTGTACAGTTCGGCCTACCTCGTCTTCGTCGCGATGGGGATGGTCGCCACCGTCATGCTCGCCCTGTCGCTGCCGCCGAGTCCGGCCCCCATCGTCGTCGGCCTCGTCACCTTCGCCGTCTACGTGGGTGACCGCATCGCCGACGCCGAGACGGACGCGCAGACGAGTCCCGAGCGGTCCGCGTTCGTCAGCCGGTACGAGAGCGTGCTGTCGGTCCTCACGGCCCTCTCGTACGGACTGGCCGTCACCATCGCTATCACCGGCGGACCGCTCGCGCTGGCCATCACGCTGCTCCCCGGCGCGTTCTGGGTGCTGTACGCCTCCGAGTGGCTCCCGGCGCTCGGCTCGCAGTTCAAGCGACTGAAAGAGGTCTTCGTCGTCAACTCCGCCGTCGTCGCCGGCGCGTGGACCGTCGCCGTCGTCTTCCTCCCCCTCGCCTTCGCGGACGCGCCGTTCACGCCGACGGCCGCCGTCGTGTTCGTCTACTTCTTCGTCGACATCTTCGTCAACACGGAGATTCCGAACGTCCGCGACATGGAGGGCGACGCCGAAATCGGCGTCTCGACGCTGCCCGTGGTCTTCGGCGTCCGCCGGACGCGACACGTCCTCTACGCGCTCGATTGCTTCCTCGTCGGGTTCCTCGCCGCCGCCTTCCTCGGCGGGATGCTCTCGGTCGCCATCGCGGCGGGGACGCTGCTCGGCCTCGGATACGCGCTCGTGCTGGCCGCCTACGTCGGCCGAACCGACCGCTACGGGCTGCTCGCCATCGCGGGCGAGGTGAAACACTTCCTCGTCTTCCTCGTCGTCCTCGGCCTCTCTGCGGTCGGCGTCTGACTCCGCCCGGGACCGACCGGCCCGGTCGGACCCGACCCGCACCCGGTCTCGCTTCCCACTTCGGCACCGGGTCGCTCGCCGCAGCGCGTCCAGCCCGGGCTCCGTCTGACGGACGTTTCATATGTGGTGACTGTGTTAGTCTCTCTACAGGTGGTCTCGTGAATCCGATCGTCCCGCTCCTGTTCGTCTCCGTCGCCGTCGGCGCGGCGGCGGGGATTCTGGCGTGGCGACAGCGACCGGAACCGGGTGCGACCCCGCTGGTCGCCCTTCTCGTCGGGCAGAGCTGGTGGTCCGTCTGCATCCTCTTCGGCCTCCGCGAGGGGACGGTCGCGGCGAGGCTCTTCTGGACGAACTGGGCGTGGGTTGGCGTCGTCGCCATCCCCGTCGCGTGGCTCCTGTTCGCCCTCGAGTACACGGGGCGCGACGAGTACGTCCAGCCGCGCTACGTGGCCGCGCTCTCGTTCGTCCCGGCTCTCACCGTCCTCCTGATGGTGACCGACCGGTACCACGACCTGCTGTATCTCAGACCGTACGGCGTCCGGGTCGACGGCATCGTGCAGGTGGCTCACGGCGGCCCCTGGTACGCGGTCGTCGCCGGCTACACCTACCTCCTCGGCGGGGCGGGGATGGTGCTCGTTCTCGGACTGCTCACCAGCGACGCCGCGACGTTCCGGAGTCAGGGGGCGGCGCTCCTCGTCGGGTTGTTGGCGCCGTGGCTCACGAACGCGCTCTACCTCGCGGACGTCCTCCCCACGTCCGGCATCGACCCGACGCCCATCGCCTTCTCCGTCTCCGGCGTCGCGTACCTCAGCGCCATCAGCCGCTACCGGCTGTTCGGGACGAACCCGGCGCCGCGAGTCCGCGCGCGCCAGCTGATATTCGACCGGATGCAGGAGGGTGCGCTCGTGGTCGACACGAACGACTACGTGGTCGAAGTGAACGACAGCTGTCTCGACATTCTGGACGTCCGCGCCGACGACGTGCTCGGAGTGCCCGCCGCGGACGTCGTCCCCGAGTACGACCGCCTCCCCGCGGAGGGGACGCTCGCCGGTCACCTCACCGTCGCCGCCGCGTCGGGCAGCCGGTCGTACGACGTGACGGCGACGCGAATCAACAACGTCCGCGGGAGCGTCATCGGACGGGTGATAACGTTCCACGACGTCAGCAGGCACCTCCGCCAACAGCAGCGTCTGGAGGTGCTCAACCGCATCCTGCGGCACAACATCCGCACCGAGACGAACATCATCCACGGCTACGTGGACCGCTTCGCCGACGACGAGGACGCTCGAACCGTCAAGCGCCGCGCCCTCCGCATCGAGGAGATGGGGCAGAAGGGACGCGAAGCCATCGAACTGTTCGACGAGGGCAGAGCGGGGTCCGACCCGAAGCCGGTCGGTCGCCTCCTCGAACAGTGCGTCGAGTCGGTCAGACGGGAGTATCCCGCCGTCTCTGTGGAGTACGACTGCGCCGACCCGGACGCGCGCGTCGCCGGTCTGCTCTCGACGGTCTTCGAGAACGTCGTCGAGAACGCCGCCGAACACAACGACGGCGACGACCCGCACGTCCGGATAACGGCCCGTCAGGAGAGTGACCGCGTCCGCGTCAGCGTCGCTGACGACGGCCCCGGCATCGCCCCTTACGAACTGACGGTGCTGGAGGACGGGACGGAGAGCGCGCTGAAACACGGGAGCGGACTCGGGCTCTGGATGGTGAAGTGGGGCGCGGAGATTGCCGGGGGGACCGTCGACTTCACCGAGAACGAACCGAGGGGGTCCGTCGTCACCGTGTCGGTGCCCGTGCTCTCCGCCGACGACTGAAGCCACAGCATCTTTGCCCTCGCCCGGAGTCGTTCCCTCCATGAGTGACACCGCAGTCCCCGACGCGGACGAGACGACCGACGCCGACGTCTCCCCGCTTCGGGTTGGCGTCGTCGGCGGCGGCTTCATCGGTCGGACCGTCGGCACCGAGTTCGTCGAACACGAGGACGCCGACGTGGTCGCCCTCGCCGACATCGACCCGGACGTGCTGGACGAGACGGGGGCGAAACTAGGGGTCGACGCCGACGCCCGATACGACGACTACGAGACGATGCTCGACGCCGAATCGCTCGACGCAGTTCTCATCGGGACGCCGCACACGCTCCACTACGACCAGATTCTCGCGGCGTTCGAACGGGACCTGCACGTCCTCTGCGACAAACCGCTCACGACCGACCTGGACGACGCCCGCGACCTGGTGGACCGCGACGCCGACCGCGACGAGGTGCTGATGGTCGGCTACCAGCGCCACCTCTACCCGGCGTTCGTCGAGGCCCGAGAGCTGTGGGCGGAGGAGGACCGCGAACCGCGCTGGATAACCGCCGAGGTGTGTCAGGACTGGGTGGACCGCTTCGAGGACGCGTGGCGGCAGGACGCCGACCTCTCGGGCGGCGGCTACCTGTACGACACCGGGAGCCACCTGCTCGACTGCGTGCTGTGGAGCACCGGACTCACGCCCGAGGCCGTCTCGGCGACCATGCAGTTCGTCGACGACGCCGAGCGAATCGACGGCCGCGCGAACGTCACCGTCCGCTTCACGAACGGCGCGACGGCGTCGTTCTCGCTCTCGGGCGAGACGCCGTGCATGCGCGAACACGTGCGGATGTGGGACGAGGAGGGCGCGGTCACGCTCGACAGCAAGGACTGGGAGCCGAGCGAGTACGCCGAGATAGACGAGGACAGCGGCGAACACCGGCCGCGTCTGTCCCGGGGCGACCAGCCGACGAAGGCCGAGGCGTTCGTCGAGGCGGTGCGGACGGGCGAAGACCCCGTTGCGACTGCGCTCGACGGCCTCCGCGTCACCGCGGTCACGGAGGCGGCGTACGAGTCCGCCCGGAGCGACGGGTCGTTCGTCGCCATCGACCCCGAGGACGTGACGCTGGACTGACGCCTCGCCGCGCGCCGTTCGACCCGGTTCGGTCGTCACGCCGTCTCGGCCCAGATGGGCCCGACCCACGCCGTCCCCGGGTGGTCGCCGTCCGCCGCGGCCTGCCGGACGCGAACGGCGTACACGTCGCCGCCGGTTCCGCGGCGGTCGTCCCAGCTCATCCTCGAGAGCGGCGTCTCGTCGGTCCACTCCGTCGAAACGGTGTACGCGTCGAGTCCGGCGTCGGCGTCGTCGGTCCCCTCGAACTGCCGCCAGACGGCGTTGTTCTTCACGACGGTGACCGACGCGACGGGCGCGGTGCCGGCGACGTCGACGGTCACCTCGCGGGGTGTCTCCGCGGACTCGACGCCGACGGCGTCGGTCTGTTCGGCCACGTCGACGCCGTTCACGCGGAAGTCGACGAGGATGCGGTGCGGTTGGGTCGTCGCGTACACCGACCGGTTCTTCAGGGCCGAGAACACGGCGCTCCGCTCCAGTTCGGGCGCGAGGAAGGCGCTGAGGCCGCCCGGATAGCTCTTCTCGTTCCACACCCGCCAGATGTTTCCCCAGCCGAGTCCGCGCCGCCGCCACTCCGACAGCGACGGCAGGTGCGGGCGCGTATGGATGAGCGAGTGGCCCGGGTGCGGGCCGTGGTAGTCCGCGCCGCCGAGCATCCCGACTCTGTGGCCCATGCGGTGGGCGTCGCGCACGTAGTGGCCCTCGGTCTCTATCTCTCCCTGCCCCATCGCCAACGGGAACCGGTTGCCGTCGTCGCCGGGGCGTTCGCTCGACCCCCACTGGGAGTACACCTCGACGACGGGGGCCAGCTCGTCGTCGTAGTCCACGCTGGCGAAGTCGAACGGGTACATCGACTCCGCGGGGTGGTGCGGCACCGTCACCACTCCCGAGTCGTGGTCGGCGTCCCACTCCCGCAGGCGCGACCAGAGTCGCTCGTACGTGCGGGTCTCGGGAGCGAGCGAGTCGAACAGCGTCGCGTCCGCGGCGTCTTCGAAGTAGACGTTGACGTGGCCGCCGACGTTCGGTTGCTTCGTCCACTCGTACGCCGGGAGCGTGACGAACTCCCCCGCCTCGTCGAACTCCTCGGCGACTTCGCACAACTGGTCGAAGTAGCGTTCGTGCATCCGCCGACGCTGCCACTCCGGCGGGATGAAGAAGCCCATCGTGTCGTGGTCGGTGTAGGCGACGACGTCGAGCGCCATCACGTCCCGGCCGAATCGATAGCCCCGTTCGGCGTCGCCGACGCCGTCCGAACAGTTCGAGTGGAGGTGGATGTCCCCCCAGTAGACGCGGTGGTCGTGGTCGGCGGCGACCCGGACCGGATTGGAGACGAACCGCTCGCCCGTCCGCGCGTCGGTCAGCGTGAGGTACTGGGTCCCCGGCGTCTCGAACCGCACGTCGTCAACCCGGACGACGCCGTCGTCCCCGGACGCGAACGACACCGACTCCGGGTGTGTCGCCTCCGGGTCGGTCGACGCCATCGCCGCACTCCCCGCGAAGTCGCGGTGGAGGCGTTCGCACTGGTCCCACGCCTGCACGGTGAGCGTCAGCGACTCGCCGGGCGTCGCCGTCGAGGGGACGACGGCGTGCAGGCGACCGAATCGGGAGGTCCGGTTCGCCAGCAACTCCCGCGGGGACGGCGCGTTGCGGACGAACACGGACACCGTCTCCTTCGCCTTGACGAGGGGTCCCAGAGACGACCTGTTCATACCGTCGTCTCGTGGGGCCGAGTGATATGTGTACTCCCCGTCCGACCGTCGCCGGGGCGCGGCCGCCTCGGGAGGCCCGGGTCCCTCGTCGCCCTCGCCGAACCCGTGGGCGACCCGGGACCGGCGTGTCTCACCGCCGCCCGAACCGGCAGAATCGTTTCGAACCGAAACGACTTGTACCTCGACCCGAGACTCGGAGGTATGTACGTCATACGGAACGCGACGCTGCACACGGCGACGGACCGCGGCACCGTCGAGGGCGACTTGCTCCTCGACGACGGGACGATAGCCGCCGTCGGCGAGGTGGACGCGCCCGCCGAGGCGACGGAGATAGACGTCGACGGCGCGCCGGTCACGCCCGGACTCGTGGACGCCCACAGTCACGCGGGGATGGCCGAGTGGGGCGAACCCGAGGACGGCGACGTGAACGAGGGCACCGACCCGGTGACGCCCCACGTCAACGCCCTCGACGGCTTCCACCCCCGCGACGAGGAACTGAAGTACGCCTTCCAGAACGGCGTCACCACCGTCTCCGCGCGGATGGGGTCGGGCAACGTCGTCGGCGGCGTCATCTGCACGATGAAGACGTACGGCGACGTGGCCGACCACATGCTCGTCCGCGAGGACGGCATGAAAGCCGCGATGGGCGAGAACCCGAAGCGTTTCCACGGCGAGAACAAGGACCGCCAGCCCTCCACCCGTCCGGGCGTCGCCGCGACCCTCCGGCAGGCCCTGATGGACGCCGAGGACTACGCGGCCAAGCGCGAGAAGGCGGACGACGAGGACGAACCGTTCGACCGGGACCTCGGACTGGAGAACCTCGCGCGCGTCGTCGAGGGGGACCTGCCCCTCCGCGTCCACGCCCACCGCGCCGACGACATCATGACCGTCTTCCGCATCGCCGAGGAGTTCGGCATCGACGACCTCTCCATCGAACACGCGACGGAGGGCCACCTCGTCGCCGAGGAGTTCGCCGAACGCGACGTGCCGGCGGTGTGCGGGCCGTCGCTCTACTCGGGCGCGAAGTACGAACTGCGCAACATCACGTTCGAGACGCCCGGCATCCTCCACGAGGCGGGCGTGCAGGTGGCCATCCAGACGGACGCGCCCGTCCTGCCGCAACGACACCTCGACGTCTGCGTCGGCCTCGCCGTCCGCGAGGGCCTCCCCGAGGAGGCCGCACTCGACGTGGTGACGCGCAACCCCGCCGAGATTCTGGGCGTCGAAGACCGGGTGGGGACGCTCGAAGCGGAGACCGACGCCGACGTGGTCGTCTGGGACGGGCCGTTCTACCAGTTCGACACCACCGCCCAGCACGTGTTCGTGGACGGCGAACACGTGTTCGACCGCGCGGAGGACGCCGTCGACCCGCGCGAGGAGTGGCAGTGGTGACCGGTCGAGCGAGTTCGTAGCCGTCGGCCGCTTGCGCCCTCTTCCTCTCACTTCTGTGCCGTTTCTCGCCCCCTCCTCACTTCTGCTTCCTTCTCCTCCTCACCTCCGACACGTAGTCGCGGTTTCGAGACCGAAGCCGACCCGTCTCCCGACCTCGGAAAGAGAAGTCGCCCCGTCGCGCCCGCTCGCTCCGGACTGGCCCTTCAGACGATTCGACGGACTACCGAACGACCGTACCGCCGGCACCGAATCGATTTCGAATCGAATATCGGGCGGCCACGAAACTGAACGTTCGAAAGGGAAACCCGATTGAATAGGGCACCCGTATGTACACCCAATGACCCACCGACGAAGCAGAATCGACATTCAGGGGATGAGCTGTGCGAACTGCTCGCAGACCGTCTCCGAGACCGTCGAGGCCCTCGACGGGGTGTCGGAGGCCAACGTGAACTTCGCCACCGACGAGGGGACGGTCGAGTACGACCCCGACCGGGTGACGCTCTCGGCCGTCTACGACGCCATCGAGAGCGCCGGCTACTCGCCGGTGGCGGAGACGACGACCATCGGTATCACGGACATGTCGTGCTCGAACTGCTCGGAGACGGTGCAGGACGCACTCGAAGGAACGCCGGGCGTCGTCTCGGCGGACGTGAACTTCGCTACCGACGAAGCGCAGGTGACGTACAACCCGGCGGAGGCGTCGCTGTCGGACCTCTACGACGCCATCGAGGGGTCGGGGTACTCGCCCGTCCGCGATGACGACGGAAGCGAGGAGTCCGCCGAGGACCGCCGCGACGCCGCTCGCAAGGAGGAGATTCGCAAGCAACTCCGACTGACGCTGTTCGGGGCGGCGCTGTCGGTGCCGATGCTGTTCTTCCTCGTGGACAAACTCCTCCTCGAGGGGAACCTGCCCGAGCAGGTGTTCGGCGTCCGGTTCGGGTGGGTGGAGTTCGCCCTCGCGACGCCCGTGCAGGTGATACTCGGCTGGCCGTTCTACCGGAACGCGTACAAAGCGGTCGTGAAGAACCGGACGGCGAACATGGACGTGCTCATCGCGCTGGGGTCCTCGACGGCGTACCTCTACTCCGTCGTGGTCCTCCTCGGCCTCCTCGCCAGCGAGGGGCTCTACTTCGACACGGCCGCCCTCATACTGGTGTTCATCACGCTGGGTAACTACCTCGAAGCCCGGTCGAAGGGACAGGCCAGCGAGGCGCTTCGGACCCTCCTGGAGATGGAGGCGGACACGGCCACCCTCGTCGACGACGACGGCACCGAACGCGAGGTGCCCATCGAGGACGTCGAGGTGGGCGACCGGATGGAAGTTCGCCCCGGCGAGCAGATACCGACCGACGGCGTCGTCGTCGACGGACAGAGCGCCGTCGACGAGTCGATGGTCACCGGCGAGTCCGTCCCCGTCGAGAAGTCGGAGGGCGACGAAGTCGTCGGCGCGACCATCAACGAGAACGGCGTCCTCGTCGTGGAGGCGACGAAGGTCGGCGAGGACACCGCCCTCCAGCAGATCGTGCAGACGGTCAAGGAGGCGCAGTCGCGCCAGCCCGAGATTCAGAACCTCGCGGACCGCATCTCGGCGTACTTCGTCCCCGCGGTCATCGTGAACGCCCTGCTGTGGGCGACGGTCTGGTACCTGTTCCCCGAGACGCTCGCCGGGTTCGTCCGCACGCTCCCCCTCTGGGGACTCGTCGGCGGCGGCCCGGCGGCCCTCTCGGCGTTCGAGTTCGCCGTCGTCGTCTTCGCGTCGGCGGTCCTCATCGCCTGCCCCTGTGCGCTCGGGTTGGCGACGCCCGCGGCGACGATGGTCGGGACGACCATCGGCGCGCAGAACGGCGTGCTGTTCAAGGGCGGCGACGTGCTCGAACGCGCGAAGGACGTCGACACCGTCGTCTTCGACAAGACGGGCACGCTGACGAAGGGCGAGATGAGCCTCACCGACGTCGTCGCGTTCGACGGCGGCCGTGCGGTCACCGACGGCGGCGACCGTTCGGACGACGCCGCCACCGACGGCGGGGCGGTCACCGCCCGCGAACGGACCGACGAAACCGAGGTGCTCCGACTGGCGGCCGCCGCCGAGTCGGGGAGCGAACACCCCCTCGCTCGCGCCATCGTCGAGGGCGCGCGCGAACGCGGCATCGACGTGCCCGACGCCACCGACTTCGAGAACGTGCCCGGACACGGCGTCCGCGCCACCGTCGAGGGCACCGAGGTGCTGGTCGGCAACCGCAAACTGCTCCGCGACGAGGGCATCGACCCCGACCCGGCCGCAGAGACGATGGAACGACTGGAGAACGAGGGGAAGACGGCGATGCTTGTGGCCCGCGTGAGCGACGGCGAGGGCGAACTCCTCGGCGTCGTCGCCGACGCGGACACGGTCAAAGAGAGCGCGGCGGACGCCGTCGCGGAACTCCGCGAACGCGGCACCGACGTGATGATGATAACCGGCGACAACGCCCGGACCGCCCGCGCCGTCGCCGAACAGGTCGGCATCGACCCCGAGAACGTGCGCGCGGAGGTCCTCCCCGAGGACAAGTCCGACGCCGTCGAGGACATCCAGTCCGACGGCCGGCGCGCGATGATGGTCGGCGACGGCGTCAACGACGCGCCCGCCCTCGTCGTCGCGTACGTCGGGTGCGCCATCGGGAGCGGAACCGACGTCGCCATCGAGGCGGCCGACGTGACGCTGATGCGCGACGACCCTCTCGACGTGGTGAAGGCTATCCGCGTCTCCGAGGGGACGCTGGCGAAGATACAGCAGAACCTGTTCTGGGCACTCGGCTACAACACGGCGATGATTCCGCTGGCGTCGCTGGGACTGCTCCAACCCGTCCTCGCGGCCGGTGCGATGGCGTTCTCGTCGGTGTCGGTGCTGACGAACAGCCTGCTGTTCCGGCGGTACACGCCCGACCACGACTACGAACTGCTCGGGTTCCTCCGGCGGTAAGGGCTCGCCCCGACGCGGCTCAGAACGGCGCGTCCGGCCCGCGTCCCTCCGACTCCTCGGTCGCTGACCGCGCCGCGGACGCGACGCTCTCCTCGGGGCCGTCGTCGACCGCTCCCGTCTCCCGGTACTCGGTTTCGAGCGCCGCCAACCGCTCGTTTATCGACGCCGACTCGTGGTGCATGGGGTGCAGTCGAACGCGGACGACGTCGTAGCCGTGGCGCTCGGAGAGTCCGTTCCACGCCCGGAACGACCCGAGCGTGAGCGTCCCGCTCTGCGGGCAGAACTCCGTCGTCGGCGTGAACTCCGCGCGGAGGACCTCCTCGCCGTCGTCGCTCTCGCCCGACTGCTCGGCGTAGCGGTAGCCCGCCCCGGGGTGGCGCGCGTCGAGGTTCAGTTTGGCGAGGTTGTAGCCGAACGTCACGTCGTACACCGTCCGCTCCTCGAAGACGCCGCGCGTCGTCTCGTGGAACGCGACGTGCGACTCGCCGGTCAGTACCTCGTGGCCGTCGAGGAACGGTCCCGGTTCGGGCAGGTGTTCGGGGACGAACTCGCCGTACTCGTCGAACGCGTCGTCGCCGCCGCGGCCGCCGAGCGATGGAAATCCGACCATGTCAGTCCCTTCGTCCCGTCGTCCGGTAGGTGTGGAGCCGAACACGTTCGTCGCGGCCGCCCGACGCTATCGCTTCGGGAGGGTGGCGACGAACTCGGTCGGACCGCGACGCTCCACCTCGTAGCCGTCGGCGTCGAACGACTCCACTTCTGCCTGCATCTCGTAGAACAGCGGTTTCGGGTCGTGGTCGTTGACCAGCTCTAGCGACTCGCCGGAGTCGAGCGACGCGAACGCGTCGTGAATCTTCGGGTGCCGTTCCGGCGGCGGGACGTCGCGCAAGTCGAGTGTGGTGGCTGCCATGCGTCGAGCGCTTGGCGTCCGAGGGGGGTGACGTTTCTCCCGAACCTGTTCGGCAGGCGAGCGTGCGCCCCGACGCGACGGACAGAGCCGAACACGTTCGCACGTAGCGGGATGGCGGGGGAGCCCGTCGTCTCCACTATGAGCGTGATTCCGGCGGACGTCGAGACGGACAAACAGCCGCCGATGACCGTCCCCCTCCGGCACTTCGTCGTGGGGCTCGGGTTCCTCCTCGCCGCTGCCGTCGTGAGCGTCCTCGACCCCCTCGGTGCCGTTCCGGGACAAGCGTCGCTGGCGCACCGACACCTCCTCCTGGCCGGGTGGGTGTGCGTCACCATCGCGGGCGCGATGACGCAGTTCGTCCCCGTCTGGTCGGGGACGACGCTGCACTCCGAGCGACTGGCGCGACTCCAACTCTGGCTCCTGACGGCGGGGCTGGTCGGTTTCGTCGTCGGCCTCCTCTTCGGCCTGTACGACGTGCTGCCGGTCTTCGGCGGACTGCTGCTCGCGGGGTTCTGGACGCTCGCGTACAACGTCGGCCGAACCCTCTTCGGTACCCGGCCGTGGGACGTGACGGAGCGACACTTCGCCGTCGCGCTCGGTTTCTTCCTCGTCGTCACGACGTTCGGCCTGCTCCTCGCGGTGGGCTACACGCGACCGGTACTGGACGGCCTGCCGTTCGACCGGAGCGGGCTCCGGACCGCCCACGCGACGCTGGCGGTGTTCGGCGTCGTCCTGACGACGGTGTTCGGGGCGCTGTACCAACTCGGGACCATGTTCACGCAGTCGGAGCTCCACGGGGTCGACGCGCCGCTCAAACGGGTCGAAGCGGTGGGCTACCCGCTCGGCGTCGTCGTCCTCGCCGGGGGCCGTCTGTTCGGGACTCCGGCCGTCGCCCGCGTCGGCGGACTGCTCGTCGTCGCGGGCCTGTTCGCGTTCGGCGTCGTCCTCGCGCGCCGCCTCGTCGAATCGACCGTCGAGTGGAACCCCATGCTGCGTCGGTACGCCGTCGCCGCAGTCGCGATGCTCTCGTGGGCGGTTCTGACGACGCCCGCGTGGCTGGCCGACCCCACCGCGCCGTCCGCGCTGTTCGGCGCGCCGTCGGCCGCCTCGCTCCTCCTGTTCGGCGTCGTCGGCTTCGTCGTCCTCGGGACGCTCTACCACGTCGTCCCGTTCATCGTCTGGGTCGACCGCTACAGCGACCTGCTGGGGCTCGCCGACGTGCCGATGATAGACGACCTCTACGACGGGCGACTCGCCCGCGTCGACTTCGTCGCGATTCTCTCGGGTACCGCGCTCCTCGTCGCCACGGAGGCGCTCTCGCTGGGGTCGGCACCGACTCTCCTCGGCGGGTCGCTCTGGCTCGTCGGCGTCGTCACTTTCGTCGTCAACGTGGCGTCGGTGATTCGCCGGCACAGTCCCGAGGCGCTCCTCCCCAGTCGCCTCTCGGAGGCTCTCGGACTTCGCGACGGCGACGACGAGGCGGCGACGGACGCCGCGGAGTGAGCGGCGTCGCTCCGAGCGGTTCGTCACCTTCCCGAACGCGGCCGCGAAAACGAGCGCACCCCGTCCCCTCCTCGTGACGCCACCGACGAGTCACCCGCGCTGACGCCGTCGGCCACCGCGGGCGGCAGTCCGTGACGGCGTCACCGCCCGCGACGGTTCATCGGTTCGAGCCGTCTCGCCGCTCTCTCGCGTTGTTCCGCGACTCCACGGCGAAGATTGCGAGCAGTGCGCCGACGAGTCCCACGCCGCCCCCGACGCTCAGCGCGTTGGCCACTACGTCGTCCCGGCCGTCGCCGCCGCCCTCGCCCGCCGCACCGACGACGACTGCGCCCCGCATCCCCATCGCCTCGTGCGGGACGCAGACGTACCGGTGGACGCCTGCGCTGTCGAACGTCTGTTCGAAGGTGTACCCCTTCTCGCCGACCATCTCGCTCTCGAACGCTCCGTCCTCGGCGACGACGTTGTGCGCGCCGCCCTTGCCGTTCCACTCCCAGACGACGGTGGTTCCGGGGTCGACTCTGACCGCGGCCGGACCGAACGCGAAGTTACCGTTGTTACCCGCCGCGCCGACGGTTATCGTCACCGACTCCTCGCCGGTCCGGTCCGCGGTTCCGTCGTAGTTGCTGGTGTTATCCAACCACCCGCCGTAGTCGGCGGCGGCCGACTGCGCGGCGGCGGTTCCGGCGGTTCCCGCGGCACTCGCGGCGATGGCGGCCGTCGCGGCACCGCGGAGGACTGTTCTTCGACTGACGTTCGGGGTGTTCGGTGTCGTCATCGTCCTGTCTGGTGGTCACTGCCCGTAGCCCGCGTACTGCATCAACTGGTCGAAGATGTCCGTGTCCATCGCCTCCTTGTAGACGACGCCCGACAGCATCCCGCCGGGGTAGAAGTTCCCGTTCATGACGTGGCTCACCTTGTGACAGTGCATGAGGTAGATGCCCGGGTCGGCGTCGGCGGTGAACTCGACGGTGTGCCGTTCCGCCGGGGCGACGTTCGTCACGTCCATCTCGTGACGGGCCGCCTCCGGCACCGTCCCGCCGTCCTTCTCCACGCGCTGGAAGCGGTGGTTGTGGATGTGCAACGGGTGGCTCATGTAGCCGCCGTTGACGAAGTGAAGTCGGACCGAGTCGCCGCGTTCGACCACGACGGGCGACCCGTCCTCGGGGTGCAGGGTCCGCGGCGCAACCTTCCCGTTGACGGTGAACACGTCGGGGTCGCGGCCGCGCGGCGTGTAGGAGACGTCCTCGCCCGCCATCGAGCGGTTGAGCCGCGAGTCCCAGTCTTTCACCGTCATGAAGTACTCCCTGTCGGCCGGTTTGTACCCCTTCGGGTCCACCCGGAAGATGCCGTACATCCCCATGTCGATGTGGCGGTGCGTCTGGAAGTGACAGTGGTACAGGTGGGTGCCCGGCACGTTCGCCGGGATGGTGTAGGTGTGCGACTCGCCGGGCGAGACGGTGATGCCCGTCGTCGTCGGCACGCCGTCGTCCTTCCACGCCTTCTGGACGCCGTGGAAGTGGACCGTGTGCGGGCGCTTGCCCGCCGTGTTGTCCAGCGTCACCTCCATCTCCTCGCCCTCGGTGGTCCGGATGACCGGTCCGGGGACGGAGGGGTCCCGGTCGTCGGCCTGGAACGCCCAGACGCGCGGCAGACGGACGGGGCCGCCCATCGAGTCGAGCGGATGCGCCTCGTGGACGGCCGGTTGCGTCTTCAGCGTCACCGCTCCGCCCTGTTCGTCCACGTCGACGACTTCCGGCGGACTGGTCGTCGGGAGCGACGCCGTCTGCGACGCCGCCGTCGTCGACGACTGCTCGGTCTTCGCGCTGGCCTGACTCGTCGGGGCCTGACACCCCGCGATCGCTGCCGTTCCGACGCCGCCGGTGGCGGCGAGGAACTCTCGTCGGGAGATGCCCGTTCCGGGAGCACCGATGCGGTCTCTCATGGACACCTGAGTCTACCCACAGTTGAAAGATAGCGGGTCGGGGCGGTTCCTGACGCACGAGAAGGTGCGCGAACACGTTCGGGTGGGGTTTATACGCCGTTCGCGCTGAGGAGCGCCACCGATTCGCACGATTCGGCCGGAGACGGCGGTATCGGCCCTCGCGGGTCTCCGCGAGTCGCGGACCCGCGCGACCGGTGCGTCCCGGTCCCGACCGAACCGACCCGGAAAAGAGAGACCGCTCGGGTTACTCGACGACGACGACGCCCTTCATCCCCATCGCCTCGTGCGGCGTGCAGGCGTACTCGTACGTCCCGGCGCTCTCGAACGCGCGTTCGAACGTGTACCCCTCCTCGCCGACCATCTCGCTCTCGAACGCGCCGCCCTCGGCGACGACGTTGTGGGTGCCACCGTCGCCGGTCCACTCCCAGACGACGGTCGTTCCGGCGTCGACGCGGACCGCGGCCGGACCGAACCCGTACGCGCCGCCGTTGGCTTCGGTGCCGACGCGGACGGTCACGCTGTCCTCGCCGGTCGCGTCGGTGACGCCGTCGTAGTTCCCGACGTCCGAAAGCCACCCGTCGAACTCCGGCGACGACCCGTCGCCCGATTCGCCGCCAGTCTCGTCGCTTCCACCGTCCGTCTCAGCGGTCTCACCACCGCTCTCGCCGCCCGATTCACCGTCCGGCGAGTCGGTGGTGTCGGTCGCACTCCCCGTACACCCGGCCAGCGCCGCCCCGCCGATGGCCGCACCGGTCGCTCGAAGGACGGTCCGCCGATTTACCGAAACTTCCTCGGAGTTCATCACGTCCGTGAGTTCCCCCCTCTCCCTCTCGGGCGTTCCCCCGAACGTGTTCGGGACAAGCGACTGTGTGTCGGCCGGTCGAACTGACACCATGGACGACCGACCCAGCGTCGTCGCGGAGACGGACGCACCGACCGGCCGACCGACGGAGACGCTCGACGTGCGGGACCTCCCGCCGCCGAAACCGCTCAGCGAGACGCTCGAACGGGTCGCGGAACTGGACGACGACGCGGTCCTCGTCCAACTGAACGACCGCGCTCCCCAGCACCTGTACCCGAAACTGACCGACCGCGGCTACGCGTTCGAGACGGTCGAGACAGACGACTGCGTCGTGACTGTCGTCTGGCGCGAGTAGTCCGGCCCGAATCGCGGACCCCGGAACCGGGACGCACGCGTCGCCCGGTCACGCGTGCGTTATCTCCACACGCCACTCCTCGGGACCCGTTTGCGACGCCTCGTACGCGAACCCTCTCCGTTCGAGCACGTCGTACAGGGGCACGGGCTCGAACCCGTTGACCAGCACCAACCGCTCGCAGTCGCCGAGGGCGTCGAGTGCGGCCACGATGTCGCCGAACGGTTCGCCGTCGGTCTCTCGCACGTCCAGTTCGCGGGTCTCCGCGTCCGACGTCTCCGAACTCATGCCCGTTCGTTGCGCGCAGTTCGGGATACCCTTTGTGCCGATAGTGTTCGTCCGCGTCGAATCTCGGCCTATCCGAACATGTTCGGGAACACTGATTGGTGGGGAACCCGAATATATTCGACCGAGACCGATGCCACGAGCACACCTCACGCTGACGATTCCCGACGGCGTCTGGATCGGCGACGTCACGCGCGCGCACCCGCAGGCGACGGTCCGTATCCTGTCCGCCCTCACCGGCGACGACGCGGGCGTGGGCCTCGCCGAGATAACCGCCGAGGAGTTACAGTCCGTCGTCGCCGACGTTCAGGACAGCGACTCCGTGGTCGAACTGGAGATTCTCCAGCAGTACGGCAACACGGTCCTCCTGCAGTTCGAGACGACGATGCCGTTGCTCCTCCTGCCGGTGCAGGACTCGGGCGTCCCGCTGACGATGCCGTTCACCATCGAGGACGGGCAGGCGGAGTGGGAACTCACGGCTCCCCAGCACCGCCTCTCGGAACTCGGGACGCAACTGGAGGAGTTCGGCATCCCCTTCACCGTCGACGAGATTCGCCAACAGATCGAACCCGAGCAGTTGCTCACCGACCGGCAGTTGCGGTTGGTCGTCGCCGCCGCCGAACGCGGCTACTACGACACCCCCCGGGAGTGTTCGCTCACCGAACTCGCCGAGTCGGAGGGGCTGGCAAAGTCCACGTGCAGCGAGACGCTGCACCGCGCCGAAGAGCAGATAATCAAGGAGTTCCTGGAGAACCTCGACGAGGCGACCAGAGAGTCCCAGCGCGCCTGAGACGGCGCTCGGCGACGCTCGACCGCATCGACCGACGGACGCGGAAACCGTCCCGACGCGCTCGGGACGGCGGTTAGACGCCCGGACAGATGACCTCTCACACGACCACGCACCACGCGGACTCCTCTCGCACAGCATCTATGGAACGCGACCCGTTCGCACCCGACGCGCCCGATATTCGGGACGTGTTGGGCGCGCTCGACGACCCGGACTGCCGAACCATCATCGAACGCATCGACGGGGCGATGACGGCGAACGACGTCGCCGAACGCTGCGACATCCCCCTCTCGACCACGTACCGAAAGCTCGAACTGCTCACCGAGGCGTCGCTCCTCGAAGAACAGGTCCAACTGCGCGCCGACGGCAGACACACGAAGCGGTACGTCCTCGCCTTCGAGGGCGTCCGACTCTCGCTGGGCGACGACTGCTCGCTCGAGGCGACCGTCGAACGCCGTGAGCAGACGCCCGCGGAACGCCTGTCGGAACTGTGGTCGGAGGTGGGAGAGGAGACCTGAAGTGCGGCCGAAGCCCGCCCCCGGTCGCCGGAACTATCCGGCTCTGAACATGTTCGGTGGCCGATTCGACGGCTGGGAACGTCCCTGACGATACACGTCGGGGCCGTCACTATCGTCGAACTGGTATGAGAATCAGCCGTCGAACGATAGCGAAAGCGCTCGTCGCCGTGTTCGTCGTCAACCTCGTGGTGATGGGTATCGGCGCGTACCACTCCTCGCAGAACGTGCCGCCCATCCCGAAGGAAGTCGTCGGTCCCGACGGCGACGCGGTGGTCACGCAGTCGCAGGTACAGCGCGGAAAGATAGTCTTCCAGCAGAACGGCCTGATGAACCACGGCTCCATCCTCGGCAACGGGGCCTACTACGGCGTCGACTACACCGCCGACGCACTGGATTTGAAGGTCCAGTTCATGCGCGCGTACTACGCGCAGGAACGGTACGACCGACCGTACGACGAACTCGCCGACGCCGAGCAGGCCAGCGTCGACAGCGTCGTCCGCGACGACGTGGACGAACCGCTGACTCCCGGCGCGCAGACCGTCCGGTACTCGCCGGCGGAGGTGTACGCCCACGAGCAGGTTCGCGAGGTGTACGTCGAGCGATACCACGAGGGGGCGAAGGAGCGCGGCCTGCCGGCGAACTACGTCGACTCGGCGTCTGACGCCCGCCGCTTCGCGGACTTCGCGATGTGGACCGCGTGGATGTCGCACACCGACCGGCCCGGCAGCGACCACAGTTTCACGAACGAGTGGCCGTACGAACCCGCCGCCGGGAACGCGCCGACGGGGGCGACGATGACGTGGAGCGTCCTCAGCATGGTGCTTCTGGTCGCCGCGGTGGGCATCGGCGTCTGGCTGTACAACTCCGTCGAACTCCCCGAACCGGAGATTCGGAGCATCGAGGTGCCGCCGCCGGACGAAATCTCCCTGTCGCCCAGTCAGCGCGCGGCGACGCGCTTCGTCCCCCTCGCGGGAGCGCTGTTTGCCGTACAGGTGTTACTCGGGGGACTGCTCGCACACTACTACGTCGAACGCGAGGCTTTCTTCGGCGTCAGTGAAGTGTTCGGCGTCGAACTCCTCTCGGTCCTGCCGTTCTCGCTGGCGAAGACGTTCCACCTGGACCTCGGCATCCTCTGGATAGCGTCGCTGTGGCTGGGCGCGGGCCTGTTCCTGCCGCCCCTGCTGACGAACTACGAACCGCCGCGACAGAAGACGTACATCCACCTGCTCCTCGGCGCACTCGTCGTCGCCACCGTCGGTGGACTCGGCGGCGTCTGGCTCGGCGCGCAGGGCTACATCGACGGCGCGCTCTGGTGGATTCTCGGTAACGAGGGCCTGGAGTACCTCGAAGTCGGCCGACTCTGGCAGGTCGGACTCCTCGTCGGCTTCGTGCTGTGGACGGCGCTGGTCTGGCGCGGCTTCAGACCCCTCCTGAGGCGGGAGTCCAGCTACGGACTGGCCCACCTCATCGTCTACGCCGGGGGGTCCATCGGCCTCCTGTTCACCGCCGGGATGCTCTACACGCCGCGGACGAACATCGTGATGACGGAGTTCTGGCGCTGGTGGGTCGTCCACATGTGGGTCGAGGGAGCCTTCGAGTTCTTCATCGTCGCCATCGTCGGTCTCACCCTCGTCAGCATGGGGTTACTGAAGAAACGCTCCGCCGAGAAGGCGGTGGCGTTTCAGGCCCTGTTCGTGATGGGGTCGGGCGTCATCGGCGCGGCGCACCACTACTGGTGGGTCGGTCAGCCCGACGTGTGGATTCCGTTCGGGTCGGTGTTCTCGACGCTCGAACTCATCCCCCTCGTCCTCATCCTGTTCGAGGCGATGGGGCAGTACCGCGCGCTGGCCACGGGCGAGGAGGGCTTCCCCTACACGCTCCCGTTCATGTTCATCATCGCCAGCGGCTTCTGGAACTTCGTCGGCGCCGGCGTCCTCGGCTTCTTCATCAACCTCCCCCTCGTCAACTACTACGAACACGGGACGTACCTCACGGTGGGGCACGCCCACGCCGCGATGTTCGGCGCGTTCGGGTTCCTCGCCCTCGGGATGGCGACGTACATGCTCCGAATCTCGTCGAAACCCGCCCAGTGGACCGAGCGACGACTGCGGTGGGCGTTCTGGCTGTGGAACGTCGGCCTCGCCGTCATGGTGTTCGTGAGCGTCCTGCCCGTCGGCTTCCTGCAGTTGGAGACGGCGTTCACGCAGAGTTACGCCGCCGCCCGGAGTCTGGCGTTCTACAACGGTGAACTCGTCCAACTGCTGTTCTGGGCGCGCCTCCCCGGTGACACGATGATAATCCTCGGGACGCTCGTGTTCGCCTACGACGTGGTGGTCAAGCGGTTCTCGCTTCGGTCCGTCTCGACGCCCGAGGAGACGCCGCCCGCGGGGACGATTCCCGACCGACTGCTGACCGAAGACGACGACTGAGACCCGCTTCCGGCCGCCGTTTTTCGACCGCCGTCGCCTCCCGTCACCCGCCTACGCGAGAGTCGACTGTCGGCGTCCCACTCCTCTCGTCTCGTCCCACCGCCTCCCGCGTTCCCTCCGCACGTCGCCGAGAGGCGGATATATACGCCGGCGGGAACACCTTCGGGCACGTTCCAGTCCCGTAGAAATAGCAAACTAGTTGATTGTTTCGCCTTCGCTATCTTCGCTCGTGAGGTCAAGCCAATGTTCGCACCAACTCGACGACGCGTCCTGGAAGCGCTCGGAATCGGCGGCGTCGCATCGGTCGCCGGGTGTAGCGGCGACGCGCCCGCCGGAGAAGAGACGACGACGCAGACCGTAGCACAGACGACGGCGAACGCGACGGCCGAGAGCGTCGCGGCGGACCCGACGGACGTCCCCGACCCGGTCGACTGGTCGGAACCCAGACACCACGAGGTGACGCTCGAAGCCGTCGAGGTGACGGCGGAGATAGAACCGGGCGTGACGTTCGACTACATGACGTTCGACGGGCAGATTCCCGGCCCGATGATTCGCGTCCGGCAGGGCGACACCGTGTCGTTCACGCTGAAGAACCCGCCCGAGAACGACATGCCGCACAACGTGGACATGCACGCCATCTACGGCACCGGCGGGGGCGCCGTCGCCACCACCGCCGCGCCCGGCGAGGAGAACGCCGAACGGTTCGAGGCGACGTACCCCGGCGCGTACATCTACCACTGCGCCGTGCCGAACCTCGACTACCACATCTCCGCGGGGATGTTCGGCATGATTCTGGTCGAACCGAAGGGGGGACTGCCCGAGGTGGACCGCGAGTTCTACTTCGGCCAGCACGAACTCTACACGGACGGAACGCCCGGTTCCGAGGGGCAGCACGGCTTCGACTTCGAGGCGATGGCCAGCGAGAACCCGACGTACGTCCTGCTCAACGGCGAGAAGTACGCCTACGCGGCGGCCAACCGCGGCCCCCTGCAGGCGAACGTCGGCGAGACGGCGCGGGTGTTCATGGTGACCGGCGGGCCGAACCTCCAGTCGAACTTCCACCCCATCGGCAACGTCTGGACCGAGTGCTTCCCGAACGGGTCGCTGTCGATGGAACCGCACACGCACATCCAGACGCAGGTGGTCCCGCCGGGAAGCACGATGGTCGGGACGATGGAACTCCCGGTGCCGGAACGCATCAAACTGGTGGACCACGCCCTCTCGCGGGTCGCTCGGAAGGGCAACCTCGCCGAAATCGACGTGACCGGCGAGGAGGACCCCGAGGTGTTCGACCCCGAGGTGGACGGCGCCGACGAAGGCCCCCTCTACGGCGACGGCGAGGGGGACGGGTGACCGCGCGGACCGCCTCGGACGCCGGTTTCGTCACCGTCGCGCGGGCGTCGGCGCACGGGCGCGGCCGCGTTCCGGGGTGACGGCGAGCAGTCCGAACGGCGGTCGACGGACCCGACGGGTGCCAGAAGACCGAACAGGCCTCGCCGCCAACCGCCTTCTCATGGCCCAGCTAGACGAGACGGATCTCGTCATCCTGCAACGGTTGCTGGACGACGCGCGCCGGTCGTATCGCGGCATCGCCGAGGAGGTAGACCTCTCCGCGCCGACCGTCTCGAACCGGGTCGAACGCCTCCGTGACATCGGTCTCATCCGCCGGTTCACGGTCGAGTTGGACCGCACGCTGCTCTCGGCGGCCGACGAGACGCTCGTCGTCGTGGAGACGCACCCAGCCGACGCCGGCGACGTGATGTCGAAACTGACCGCCGTCGAGGGCGTCGAGCACGTGTTTCAGACGGTGGAGGGGCGCGTCGTCGCCAAGGCCGTGCTGTCGCCGTCGGACGTGCACGCCCTGTTCTCGAACACGCTCGAAGACGAACGGGTCGAGGAGTACCGCTCCGAGTCCGTCCTCCGCTCCGCGTGGCGGCCGCAACTCGGCACCGACGACCACGAAGTCCAGTGTTCCATCTGCGGGAAAACGGTCACCGGCGAGGGGGAGAGCGTCGAAGTCGGGCCGAAGAGTCTCCACCGCGTCTGCTGTTCCTCGTGCACCGAACGGGTCGTCGAGGAGTACCAGTCGGTGCAGGAGACGACCGACGACTGACTCCGCGGCCGAGGGCCATTATCGAATCCACTTTTCCACCGGGCGAAACTTGGGTTTCCGAACCGGTCACCGCCGTCTTCGTTCGTCCGCACGCGAACGTCGTTCTCGTTCGTCGCCGAGAGCGAGCAGTCCGGTACGTCCAGATAACAGTACCGGCCGACCGGTCCGTCCGAGCCGTCTCGACGCGTCGAATCCGTCTCTCCCGACACTTTGCACACGAAGCCACAAGGGAAGAAAAACGTCCGCCCGTGAGTACTAGGTGCGATGTCACTGTCAGAGACCCTGTCGAAGAACGAACGCCTGAGCGACGAACAGCGAGAGTGCATCGAGAACTGCACCGAAGCCGTCGAGGTGACCGAGTGGTGCGCCGACGAGTGTCTCGGGAGCGAGGAGATGGAGGAGTGCGCCCGTCTCTGCCGCGACGTGGCCGACATCGCGTCGCTGCACGCCCGCCTGATGGCGCGCGGGTCGAACTACAGCACCCAACTCGCCCAGGCCTGCGCCGGCGCCTGCGAGGAGTGTGCCGAGGAGTGTCGCCGTCACGACGCCGACCACTGTCAGACCTGCGCCGAGGTTCTCGACGACTGCGCGGAGACGTGCCGTAGCATGGCGGCGTAACCGAGTCACCCCTCCTCATTTCGCCTTACTTTTCCTCTTCTCACCCCTCCTCACTTCGCCTAACTTCTCCTCTTCTCACCGCTCCGACTCGCCCGCCGACTGTCGACGTATCGCGCCGGTGGGAACCCGCGATGTCGAGCGACGCCATCGCAGAGCAAAGCTATCAAAACTAACAGAGACCGCAAAACTGCACGACGACTGGCGTGTGCTCGTCGAACTGTTGCCTCGTTCGAATCCGTCTCCCACGATGTTCTCCAAATATACACTTTCAAGATATATAATATATCTGCCAGTCCTTCGTTGTCCTTCTGTGGTGACGAATCTGTGGCGAAATACCTTTCTGAGGCCGCCTCGCGGTAGAATACCCCTCCTACCTAACTAACTAGTTCGTACTGACCTGTCGTAGTGACAGAACATTTATATAGGGTGTCGAGTATGACTCAGACGTGAACTGGAACCCTGAGTGGTCCTCCGCGGTCGCAGTCGCTCTCCTCGTCGCCGCGTGTCTGGTCACCGCCGGTCCCGTGGCGGCGGACGAGACGACGACCCGGAGCGATTCGGCCCCGAACGGAACGGCCGACGACGAGACGCCGGTGCAGACGGCGTCGGAGACGAATCGAACGGTGACCGAGGCGCGGACGGCCACCGAGACAGCGACGACGGCGACGGCGACCAAGACGACGGCGACCGAACGGCAGACGCCGACCGCGACGTCGAGTCCCACCGAGACGCGGACTCGGACGGACGACACCCGGTTCGCGGTGTCCGAACTGGCGGCGTCCGACAGCCTTCGGGCGGGGGACGGCCTCGCGGTGACCGCCACGGTGACGAACCGCGGCGCGGCGAACGGAACCGAGACGCTCCGATACTCGTTCGGCGGGGAGACGGTGGCGACTCGGTCGGTGACGCTCGAACCCGGCGAGTCGACGGCCGTCACGTTCGAAGTCGCCTTCGACGACGTCGAGGCCGCCCTCGGGTCGGTCGAACCGGGCACGTTCGTCCACGGCGTCCGGAACGAGTCCGGTGCCGGGGCCGCGGCCCGCGTCCGCGTGACGCCGGACGTGGACCTCACCGTCGAGTCGGTGGACGCGCCGACGGAGGTGTCTCACGGCGACGCCTACGTCGTCCTCGCGACGGTCGGGAACCCGAGCGAGACGGCCATCACCCGCCGCGTCGCGTACGAGTTCGCCGGCAGAACGGTCGCGGAGCGAGCGGTGACCGTCGCCGGCGACGACGACCGACAGGTCGCGTTCGAGATTCGACTCGCCGACGTCGAACGCGTCGCGGGTCCCGTTCGAAACGAGACGACGTACGACCACGGCATCGCCGCCGGAGACGACCGGGACGTGGGGGCCGTGCGCGTCGTCAGAAGCCCGAGTGCGGACGCCTCGTCGCTGGCGGTCGAGTCGTTCGAGACGGTCCACGACGTGCGACCCGGCGACGCGTACACCGTCGAACTCGCGGTTCGGAACGTCGACACCGCCGACTTCGAGGGCCAACTGAGCTACCGCGTCGACGGGAACGTCGTCGCGACCGAGTGGGCGCGCGTCCCCATCGGCGAACGACGGACGGTCGCGTTCGAAGTCGAGTACGACGCCGTCGCCGACGCCGCCGTTCCGCTCTCGTCCGCGGAGACGGAACAGGGCGTCTTCGTCGGCCGGGAGGCCGTCGCGACCCGGCCCGTGGCCGTCTCGGTGCCGGCGACGCCCGAGGCGACGCCTCGACCGGAACCGACGTTCACCGCCGCCGAGACGCCGTCGCCCGCACCGACGACGGCGGGGTCGGACGCCGCTGACGCCACGAACGACGGGCCCGACGACTGTCGTCGCGGATTCTTCACCCCCTGCGGCGGTGCGGCGATGGGCGAGACGTCGCTGACGATGGTCGGTATCCTCCTGTCGGGGTTCGGAATCGTCTACCAGATGTACCAGGGGCGACGATGACTCGCGGCCTCCCCGCGGTCTGGAGTGCGGTGTTCGGCGCGCCGTTCGTCGCCGTCGGCGCGTACGTGTTCGCCTTCCAGTCGCAGTATCCGCTGGTGGCGAACCAACCGACTGCGCCGCCGGCGGCGGGCGTTCCGCTGGCGGCGTTCGGCCTGTTCGTCGTCGCTCTCGGCGTCTACGTGCAGTTCGCCAGCACGCCCGACCGGCCGACGATGCGCGACGGAGAGTGGATAGTGGACGAGCGAGACCCGGCGCAGCGAAGCGCACTCGCGAAGACGTTCGCCGCCGTGCCGTTCCTCGCCGCCGGACTGGACCTGCTGTACTTCACGACGTACCCGCTGGTCTACCCGACGCTCGCCCTCGCGGCGGGGTTGTACCTGTTCTCGACCGGCATCCACGAGTACTGGCGCAACACGCTCACGTCTTACCTCGTGACGAACCGCCGGGTGCTGGAGGAGTACCGCTTCGTCTCGCTCGCTCGCACCGAAGTCCCCTTGGAGAAGGTCCGCGCCGTCGAGGAACGGCGGTCGGCCTTCGAGTCGCTGTTCGGCCTCGGCGGCGTGCACGTCCGCGCGGGGTCGACCGGCGACCTGAGCGTGACGGTGCGGTCGGTGTACGACTCCACCGCGTTCGCCGACGAGATTCGCGAGGAGATAGACCGCGCCGGCGACGCGACCCGGACCGCGTTCGACGGCTACGTCGAGGCGACGCCCGTGGACGCAGCGACCGACGACGTCGTCGACGCCGACGAGAGCGACGCGCCGTCGGTCCTCGACGCGGAGGGGTCGGTCGAGTCGCTGGACGCCGCCGACGCGACGTTCGCCGAGGCCGAACCGCGGAGCGACGGCGGCACCGACGAGCCGATTCCCGACGCTGACTCGGGTGGGACGGGCGCCGATACGGGCCACGACCACTCCTGACGCTCCCTCGGCGGGTCACTCCACGCGTATCGCTCGCGGCCGGACTTCGCTCCCGCGTCCGTCGGCCGGTGCCGGCGCGAACCCCCGCTGAACGACGCGGTGCCCCGCGCGGATGGCGGCGCGTTCGACGCGGGTCGGTTCGTCCTCCGGGCCGTCGGCGACGGCGACGTCCGCGAACGTCACCGGCAGCCCCATCCCGCGGTAGAACGACGGCACGTCCTGCACGTGGAAGTGGAGGTGCGGTTCGGTGGAGTTGCCCGAGTGCCCGCACAGGCCGATTCGCTGCCCCGCCTCGACGCCGTCGCCCGCCTCGACGGCGACGCTCCCCTCGCGGAGGTGCGCGAGGACGCTGTACTCGTCCGGTGCGTGTTCGACGACGACGTAGTTGCCGCGGATGTCGCGTTGCCGCAGGTCCAACCACCCGCGGGTTCGCGGGGCGTCGCGGTGCCCGTCGCTCGCGGCGACGACGACGCCGGCGGCGGGTGCGACGACCGGTTCCTCCCAGCAGTAGTAGTCGCTTCGGTCCGTCCCGTCGCCCGCGTGGGTTCGCCCCTCGCCGTCGGTCCTGACCAGGTCGTAGGCGTATCGCTGTCCGAGGATGCTCCACGAGTGCGAGTGAGCTTTCTCGTGACCGCCGCCCACGACGGTCCACTCCCCCTCGACGGGGAGTCGGTAGGTGACGGGCCCCTCGAACGACTCGGGGTCGGGCAGCGAGAACCGATAGCGGGCGTCCACGGCGAGGTGGCCGAGCAGTTGTCGGACGCCCTGTGTCTGGACGAACGGGTTCACCTGGAGCGGTACCATCGACAGGAGGAAGCGCGCAGAACTCCACCGGTCGCCCGTCTTCACCCACGACGCCGGCGACTCGCCGCGTGACGGAGCGAGCATCGTGACGAACGGCCACAGCGCGAACAGGAAGCACAGGAGGAGTGGCTCCAGGAACTCGAACCGTCGCGAGACGAGACTCGGGAGGCCGAGCAGTCCCACCAGGGCGAGGTTCGTCGGGTCCGGGACTCTGTCGAGGAGGGAGCCGTCGGACGGGCCCGAGGCGGGAGCGTCCCCTCCGGCGTCGGCGTGCGAGGGCATACCGACCGATGGACGGGAACGGAAAAGAGCGTTTGGCGAACGGAATTTCTATCTAGACTCTTACAAATCTGACCGAGCTACCGTCGCTGGGGGAGCGACCGAGAGAGTAAGCGACATGACGCTCCGACCCCTTCGGTCCCGTGTGAACGACGTACAGGGACGCGGGCTTGCGTGGCGATGAGCGGCAGCGACCGAGACGAGTACGGGTACACCGAGTGGATATGCACGAACTGCGGGCGGAGCGCGCCGAAGAACAACCCGCCGTGCGACCGATGCGGCAACATGCAGTTCGAACAGGTCGAGGTCCGCGCGAGCGACTTCGACGACGAAGTCACGGCGGCCAGCACCGTGGACATCCTCCGCGAGAACGCCGGCGTCGCCGTCGCCGCCGCCGCCGTTCTGTCCGTCGTCGTCGTCGCGATGCTGGCGTCGGCGGGCGTGTTCGTCGTCTCGGACCCATTCGGGCTCGGCATCCGCTTCGGCGCCGTCGAAGCCGTCAGTCCGAACGACGACGGCACGCTGACCGCCGCGGAACTCCACGGCCGCGTCGCCGCAGAGTACGGCGGTAGCTCGATGCGGTGGTACGGCCGCGGGCTCGAACTCTCGTACCGGTCCGACGCGACGACGACGGGTACGCTGGCCGAGGAGGTCAGCACCGTCGCCGTCTGGTACGCCCAGTACGTCGGCGACGGCGGCGACGCCGACAGTCTCGAACTAACCGTCAGAACCGGCGACGGCCGGGCGCGGGTGACTATCGACCGGGCGGACGCCGCGGCGTTCGCCGCCGGCGACATCACCGAGTCGGAGTACCGGTCGCGGATTTTCCAGTCCGGATAGGTCCCCGACCGCCCCTCGCAGAACGCGCCCGTCCGACCCCGTCACGCCGACTCGACTGCCGTCTCCACGACTTCGCCCGCGTCGGACAGCGTCACGTGCAGGCGTTCGTCGTCGAGTCCGACGGTGACGACGACGGCCCCGTCGTCGGCCCGGGTCGTCTCGTACTCGACGTGGCCCAACTCCCACAGCAGCGAGTCGCGCACCGGTCGGCCGTGGTCGTGGTAGAACGCGTCCACCGTCGGGTGGACGGTGAGGGCGAACCACGCCGGCCCGACCAGCGAGGCGGTACACGTCTCGCAGTCGGCCCGGAAGAGGGGCGTCGGCCGCGACGTGCGGCCGTCTGCCCCGTCCCCGGCCTCGCCCTCGTCGCCGCCGTCGGCACCGGGTCCGTCGTCCGCCTCGGTCGGTACGGCCTCGATACGGGTCGTCATCGTCCCGTAACACTCCACGCAGACGCCCTGTAGCGACAGGTCGATGGCGTGGCGAATCAGACCCGTCGCCAGCGTGGCGAGTTCGGAGACGGTGGCGTCGGCCGCCGCGTTCGGCGGAATCGACCACCGGAGCAGGGGGTGGTCGTTCTCGCAGGTCACGTCGAGTCGGCCGTCCTCGTAGACGCCGGTGGCGGCGGCGCCGCAGACGTTGCACGCGCCGTCCACCGTCGTGGGCCCCAGCCGTTCGTGGTCGGTGTACCGCCCGGCGAGGATGGCGGCGACGATTTCGCTGCCGGCGTGCGAGAGGCGATAGCCGTCCTCGGTCCGTTCCACGAAGCGACCGACCAGCGTGTTCAGGTGGTAGCGGAACCGGCCGGGGTCCTCGACGCCGGCGCGCTTTCGCAACGCCGCGAAACCGGCCGTCGTCTCGCCCGTCTCGCGGGTGTGAGCGGCGAGGGCGCGGAGGATGGCGACTCGCGTCGGGTCCGACACCGCCGCGAAGGCGGCGTCCGGGTCACCCGACCCGTTCGGTGCGGAGTCGGACATACGCCGACCGTGGGGCGCAGAGCGGCTTAATACCCCGCCGCCTCGGCACGTTCACCCGCGGAGCGACTCGACCGGTGGGTCGCTCGCCGCGCGCCACGCCGGGTACAGGCCGGAGACGACGCTCGCGGCGACGCCGAACAGGAAGCCGAACCCGAAGTAGGCGAGGCTCTGGCCGGTGAACGCCGTCGGGTCGCCGAGGAGGGCGTCGTTGACGACGAGTCCGACCCCGACGCTCAGGGCGACGCCGACGACGGACCCGACGAGGCCGATGAGCAGCGACTCGGCGAGCATCATCCGAAGCACGTCCAGTCGCTGGTAGCCGACGGCGCGGAAGACGCCTATCTCGCCGCGTCGTTCGATGGTGGACATCAGCATCACGTTCATGATGCTGACGCTCGCCACGAACAGCGAGACGGCGCCGATGCCGACGATGAAGACGTTTATCTGCGAGAGCGTCTGGAGCGCCCGCGCCACCTGGTCCTCGAAGTCGGTCACCTCGTACCGCTCGGTCTGGTAGTTGAGCGCCTCGTCGAGGCGGTCACGCTCCTCGAACGCGGCGTCGAAGCCCTCCGTCTCCACGAAGAGGCCCTGGTAGCCGTCGCTCGGGTGCTGTGCCTCCGGCACGACGACGGCGCCGTCGGTGCCGAACACGCGGTTCCCCTCGTTCTCCGCGAGGACGGCGAGTATCCGGTACCGCTCGCCGCCGACGGAGACGGCGTCGCCCGCGGCGACGTCGAGTTCGTCGGCCACGTCCGCGCCGACGAGGACGCCGTCGCGCCAGTCCAGAGGGATGCGCCCCGACGCGACGGTGACCTGCTCTCGCACGTCGTTCACCGACTTCAGTTCCGCCCGCGTGGTCGTCTGTAAGTACGACACCCGCGCCTCCGTGCTCTTCATGGCGTACACGTCGTGTTCCGTCGCGCTCTGCACCCGTCGCAGGTCGTCGGAATCGAGCGCGTTCGTCGCCATGTCCTCTCCGGGTTCGACGAGGACGGTGCTGCCGATGCGGTCGAAGCTGTCCACCTGCGACCGCTCGAACGCGACGCCGGTGACGCCGAGGGACGCGATGGCGACGACGCCGACGACGATACCCAGCGTGGCGAGGGCCGTCCGGGTCCGCGTGCGGGTGAGGTTCCGCCACGACAGCATCGTCACCGGGAACAGTTCCAGCAGCCGCGTCTTCGCCCGACTGCCGCGCATCAGTCGCCTCCCGATTCGATTCGGCCGTCGGTCAGCGTGACGACACGGTCTGCGAACTCGGTCACCTGCTCGTCGTGCGTCACGGCGACGATGCCGACGCCGTCGCCGGCGATGCCCTCGAACTCGGACAGCACCTGCTGGCCCGTCTCCCGGTCGAGGTTGCCCGTCGGCTCGTCGGCCAACAGCAACCGCGGCCGGTTCACCAGCGCACGGGCGACGGCGACTCGCTGTCGCTGTCCGCCCGACAGTTCGGTCGGGTAGTGGTCGAGTCGGTCGCCGAGTCCGACCGAGCGCAGGAGCGACGTGGCGCGGTCGTACGCGCCGTCGGACTCGCCGCCGACCAGTCGCGGCGCCATGACGTTCTCCGTCGCCGTCAGCGTCGGCACGAGGTGGAACGACTGGAAGACGAAGCCGACGGTCCGCCGACGCATCCGCGTTCGCTCCCGTATCGAGAGTTCCGAGAGGGTCCGGTCGTCGAGTTCGACGTGACCCGCCGTCGGCACGTCGAGCAGGCCGAGCACGTTCAACAGCGTGGACTTCCCCGACCCGGACGGGCCGACGACGGCGACGAACTCGCCGGGGCGGATGGCGACGTCGACGCCGTCGAGGGCTCTGAGCGTCTCGTCGCCGGTCTGGTACTCCTTCACCACGTCCGTCGCCTCGATGATGGGTGCCGGGGACGCGTCGGCGTCCGAGCGCTTGACCCGGGCGTCGCTACGTCCCACCGCGGACCCTCCAGACGACGGCGCCGCCCACGAGCACCAGGGCGGCGCCACCCAGCAGTTCGACCGGGAGTCCGCCGGACGAGTCCTCCGTCTCCCCGTCGTTCGCGGGCTGCGTGTACGTCACCCGGCGCACCGTCTCCCGTTCGACGCCGTCGACGACGTAGGAGACGTGAATCGGGACCGTGACGGTGCCGTTGGCCTCGGCCGTCGCCCGCGTCTCGAACGTCCCGAAGTCGCTCGGGCCGATGCGGCCGACGAAGAAGTCCGAACTGTTCGCCCCCGGCCGGACGGTTTCGCTGTCGCGGACGGAGACGGTCACGCCGGTCACGTTGCTCCCACCGGGGTTGCTCGCCGTCCCGCGGATTCGGAGCGAGTCGCCGGCCGGTTCGACGTCGAGGTTCGTCAGCGTCACGCGGCCGGGGTTGGTCGGCTGGACGAACTCGCCGGTCAGTCGCTGCGTCGTCGTGTAGCGGGTGCCGTTGTAGTCGTACGAGAGCGTCGCGCGGACCGTCTCGCTCCCGTTCGTCTCTCCGCTGACGCCGACACTGACGCTCCGTTCGGCTCCCGCGCCGACGGTGGCGAACGAGTGACTGCGCGTTCGGAACGTCGTCTTCTCGGGGTCGAGGCTGAGTCGGACGTTCCGGACCGGCGCGTCGAGTCCGTTCGCCACCCGAACGGTCGCGTTCGTGGGCGACCCGGCGACGGTCGTGGCGAACTGCATCCCGAGGACCGGGTGCGGTTGGCGCACCGTCACGGGGACGGTTCGCTCGACGGTTCGCACGCCGTCGGTCGGCGAGACGAGGCGGACGCGGACGAGCAACTCGTGCGTGCCCGCCTCGTCGATACCGACGGAGTGGTTCACCGTCTTCGTGACGCCGGCCGGCACCCAGCCTTCGGTTCCCGTCTCGTTCAACTGCGTCCGCCTCTCGTCGCCGTTCTCGTCGAAGACGGTCACGCGCTTTATCGCGAACCGACTGTCGCTGTCCTCGGCGTTCGTCACCGCCGTCGAGACGGTGAAGTTGGCGTCCGTCGTCGGTTGCGTCGGCGACACCTCGGTGTGGACGAGGAGGACGCTCGAATCCGCCGTCGCGGTGGTGGTCGCCGCGGCGAATCCACCGGTGACGAGGGCGACGACGAGGACGAACGAGAGCAGTCGCTTCGGTGCGACGTTCATCGCGCACCTCCCGGACGGGCGGCCCGTCCCGGGGCACTCGGTCGCAGGCGGGGCTCTGGTCGATACTCGTGTGGCGGGTCGTCTCGCAGGGAGGGCTGTCTGCGTCGCATCTCGTCTCTGTAGAGACGCGAGGCACCCATAGACTCCCGTTCCGAGTCGCTGACCCGGACACCGACGGCGAAGATTTAAGTATCTGAACGGGACGAAACGCGGTCGTGACGCGTCAGATACGGACGGAGACCGCTCGTGAGCAGTGCCAGACGGCGAACGGGAGGCAGAGCCTCCGCGGAGGGTGACGAGGACCACGTGGCGGCCAGCCCCGTCGCACCCACAGTAGTTAACACGCTACTGGATAAACGATGATGAATATGAGCTCGAACTCCGGGGCCGACGGGCCGTCACCGCCCGCGTCGGCCGACGACGTCGACGACCTGCTCGACGCGATGACGCTCGAAGAGAAGGTCGGGCAACTCGTCGGTACCTACGTCGGACAGATGGGCGAGGAGAAGACGCTCGAAGACGCGAAACGGGAGGTCGTCGACGACCACGTCGGCTCCGTCTCCCCGTTCGGTATCGGCATCTCGACGCGCGACGACCCCGTACAGGCGGCCGAGACGGCGAACGAACTCCAGCGAACGGCCGTCGAGGAGACGCCCCACGGGATTCCGCTCCACGTCCCGGTGGACGCCGTCCACGGGCACGCGTACCTCAACGGAACGACGGTGTTCCCGCACAACCTCGGCATGGCGGCGGCGCGGGACGCCGAACTCGTCGAACGCGGCGGCGCGGTGACGGGGCACGAGTGCGCGGCGACGGGCGCGACGGTGAACTACGGGCCGACGTGCGACGTCGCCCGCGACCAGCGCTGGGGGCGGGTCTTCGAGACGTACGGCGAGAGCCCGTATCTCTGCGGCGAACTCGCCGCCGCCGAGGCCCGGGGCCTCCGCGGCGACGGCGACGAACCGACCGTCGCGGCGACGGCCAAGCACTTCCCGGCGTACGGTCAACCCGCCCGCGGCGAGGACGCCTCGGTGGTCGAGATTTCGGAGTCCACCTTCCGTCGCGACTTCCTGCCGCCGTTCGAGCGCATCCTCGACGAGGGCGTCGACGTGGTGATGCCGTGCTACAACTCCCTCGACGGCGAACCGGTCCACGGGTCCGAGCGATTCCTCACGTCCCTCCTCCGCGAGGAACTCGGCTTCGACGGCGTCGTCACCTCCGACTGGGGCGGCGTCGACCACCTCCACGACTACCACGGGACCTCCGACGGCCGCCGCACCTCCGCGTGGCAGTCGCTCTCGGCCGGTCTCGACCTCGTCTCGGTCGGCGGCCCCGACTACGCGGAGACGCTCGTCGAACTCGTGCGCGCGGAGGAACTCTCAGAGGCGCGCATCGACCGGAGCGTCCGCCGCGTCCTCGAACTGAAGGCGACGCTCGGCCTGTTCGACGACCCGTACGTGGACCCCGAGGCGGTCACCGACGTCGTCTCGCGGGACTCCCACCGCGACGCCTCGGTGGACGCCGCCCGCGAGTCGATGACGCTCCTGAAGAACGACGGCGTCCTCCCCCTCTCCGAGTCGGACGACGTGCTGGTCACCGGCCCGAACGCCGACGACCTGCACCACCAGTTCGGCGGGTGGAGCGTCATGGACGACTCGGACCTCCGCGGCGTCACCGTCCGCGAGGGCATCGCCGGCGTCGTCGGCGAGGAGTCGGTGACGTACGAACCGGGCGCGGACGTCACCGAGACGGTGGACGTCGACGCCGCGGCGTCGGCCGCCGAAGACGCCGACGCCGCCGTCGTCGTCCTCGGCGAGGACTGGTACATCCACGAGTTCGGCCCGCAGGGGATGAACCGCCCCACCGGCGAGTTCCCCACGCGAACCCGACTTGGCCTGCCCGACGCGCAACGGGACCTCCTCGAAGCGGTCCGGGCGACGGGGACGCCGACGGTCCTCGTCCTGATTTCGGGCCGCCCGCTGTCGATTCCGTGGGCCGACGAGCACGTCCCGGGCATCCTCATGGCCTACTACCCCGGCATGGACGGCGGGACGGCCGTCGCCGACACCCTGTTCGGCCGGCACAACCCCAGCGGGCGACTCCCCGTCTCCGTCCCGCGTTCGACGGGGCACCTCCCGACGCGGTTCAACTACCTCCGCCACCCGACGCCCATCGGCGCGGACGAACACCCGGACTCGTACGACCCCCTGTACGCGTTCGGCCACGGCCTGAGCTACACCGAGTTCGAGGTGACGGACCTCTCGCTGTCCGCCGAGAGCGTGGGTCCGGCAGGAACTGTCGAGGTGGACGTGACCGCCGAGAACGTCGGCGACCGGGACGGCGCGAAGTCCGTCGACCTGTTCGTCGAGGACGTGGTGAGTTCGCGGGTCACGCCCGCGCGCGAACACGTCGGCTTCGCGAAGACGGCCATCGAGGCGGGCGAGTCGGCGACGCTGTCGATGACGGTACCGGTCGAACGACTCGCCGTCCACGGCCGCGACTACGAACGCGTCGAACCGGGCGAGTTCGTCTTCTCCTGCGAGGGCGAGACGGCCGCGCTGACGGTCAGGTCCGGCGGGCAGTGAGCGCGTCCCGCTGACGGCCGACAGCGAGTCCGAGCGGTCGGTTGTCCGCTCGGTTATTCTTCGTCGGTTTCGCCTTCGTCAGCTTCCTCGTCGGTTTCGCCTTCGTCAGCTTCCTCGTCGGTTTCGCCTTCGTCAGCTTCCTCGTCGGTTTCGCC